>DATBSG010000285.1:0-4404 GCA_036559945.1 Pyrinomonadaceae bacterium | reverse complement strand
CGTTCGTCTTCCTCGTACGCGGTGATCCAGGCCTTCAGATACTTCGTGTACTGGTCGTCTTCTTTGCCGTAACGCTGCATGTAATCACGCGCGGCCTGATACGCCACGGTCGGATTCGGCACGCGATTGTCGACAAACTTTTTATACACATTGACCTTGACCTCGTCGTCGGTCACGTAAGGCTGTTGTGCGCGGGCCGCTTGAGGCTGCGCGAAGAACATTAGTCCGGTGAAGATTGCGGCGAGAAGTAAGCTGTTTTTCATCCGTGTTTTGTGAACCCCTCCGAATCGAATAGCAGAATTAGATGCCTGAAAATTAGCCCGCGTCTAACGGAAATTTGATTGTAACAAAGGTCGAGGGTGGTTCGGAGCGGCGGTTCAGAGTACCAACTTCAGTTGGGTCTTTTCGAGCGTCATAACAGCCCGACTGAAGTCGGCACTCTAAACGCCTGACGCGACGGTTCGGTCACGGGCAAATCCACAATCTCCCAGGCTTGGCGATTTCGCAGCAGCGACGACATCAGTGCCGCGTGCAGCAGATGGCCGCTGCGTTCGGCCCTGACGCGTCCGAGCAGCGTCATCCCAAGCAGTGCAAAGTCGCCGATGATGTCCAGAATCTTGTGCCGCACAAACTCATCAGAGAAGCGCAAGCCGGTTTCGTTCAGCATGCCGCCTTTCGTCAGAACGATTGCGTTGTCGAGCGAGCCGCCGCGGATGAGATTGGCGCGGCGCAACGCCTCAACTTCTTCGATGAAGCCGAACGTACGTGCGGAAGCGATGTCGCGGCCGAACGAGCCATTGTCGAGCACGAGTCGCCGATGCTGGACGCCGATCATCGGATGCGCAAAGTCTATGAGGCAGTCGATTTCATAAGCCTCGGCCGGTTCCAGGCTGATGCGCCGATTGCCCGACTCGACGCTAACTCTCTGACGCACCATCAAGGCGCGCCGCGCCGCCGTTTGTTCGACGACGCCGGCGTTCTCGATCATTTCGGCAAACGTCTCGGCCGAACCGTCCATAATCGGTATCTCGAGGTTATCGACTTCGACGTACGCATTGTCCACCCCGCAGCCACGCAAAGCTGAAAGCAAATGTTCCACCGTCGAGAGCATCACGCCGGTGCGCATCAGGGTCGTCGCATAGCTGCAATGCGCGACCGATTCGACCGTCGCCGGAATCTCAAATCCGCCGAGGTCCGTGCGCCGAAACACGTAACCTGTGTCCGGCGGCGCGGGCAATAAACTCAAAGTGACGGGGACAGCGGTGTGGAGTCCTATGCCTTTGGTTGAAACGGGCGCAGCGAGAGTAGTTTGCTTCATTCGAATCGCGTTTGTCTGATAGTAACTGATCGACGAGCGTTTTCGTGGTGCAATGTTCATGCCTGTGGGCCGGCACAGGAAAAATCGGTGGATCTTCGCCGCGAGTGTGGCATGGACACCACGATTCCTTTATTGAAACGCAGACTTGATGCAACGCGGCTTTGCGAGGCTGCGCGGAAAACCTCGCTTGCGTTAGCCGAAGCCGAAACCTATGATCGAAATCGATCATGCCGAAAATCGAAACCCCCTCCGGCGAAAAGCCGGTGGAGCGGGTCTTTCTCATCGACTCGATGTCGCACATCTTTCGTGCGTTCTACGCGCCGCTCGCGAACCGCGCCGCGCCGCTGATGACATCGCGTGGCCAGGTGACGCAGGCCGTTTACATCTTCACAAACATGCTGCGCAAGCTGATTCAGGACGAGAAGCCCAAGTACATCGCGGCGATCTTCGAATCGAGAGAAAAAACTTTTCGGCATGAAGCGTTCGCTGATTACAAGGCCACCCGCTCCGAGATGCCCGACGAACTTGCGTCGCAACTGCCTTACATTCGCCGGCTTTGCGAGGCCTACAACGTGCCGATGATCAGCGTCAGCGGATTCGAAGCCGACGACGTGATCGGGACGCTCGCGTTGCAAGCTGCCAACAAAGGGCTGCAAGCGGTCATCGTGTCGAATGACAAAGACATGTGCCAGCTTGTGCGCGACCCCTGGGTGGTCGCGATGCGGCAGAACTCGCAAGTCGTCAAGCGCAAAGAGCCGGTGCCGCCAATCGAATGGTGCGATGAAGCCTGGGTACAGAAAAAGTTTGGCGTGCCGGCGGGCAAGTTGGTTGATTTGCTCGGACTGATGGGTGATTCGATTGACAACATCCCGGGCGCGCCGGGCGTTGGACCGAAGGGTGCGGTACAAATCATCGAGCAGTTTGGCTCGATCGAGAACGCGCTCCAGCACTGGGAAGAAATCAAGAACAAACGTTACCGCGAATCGCTGCGCGACAATGCCGAGCTGATTCGCAAGTCGCGCGAGCTGGCGGAGATCAAGACTGATATCGACATGGAATTGGATCTGGCAACGCTGGAAGCGAAACCACCGGATCGCGCGGCGGCTTACGAACTGTTTCGCGAACTCGAGTTCGCGAATCTGACGCAAGAGTTCGCCGACGGGGCGGTGGTGAGCGCGCGCGTAACTGCCGAGCGCGATTACAAACAGATCTGCACGCGGGCGGAACTTGAAGCGCTGATTCAGGAGCTTTGGCAGGCCGAGACGGTTGGGCTCGCTATTTCAAACGAGACACCTGCCGGTGCGGGGCAGCAACAGAGCACCCGCGACGATCACGCAGCGCGTGGCGTCGCGTTCTCGAGGTTGGCCGGCAGATCGGCTTTTGTCGATTTCGAGAATTTTGCGGAAGGGAAAGATTCCGCGGTGGGTTCGCTGCGTGAATTGCTTTCGAACGGACTGCTGGAAAAGTCAGTTCACGATTACAAGCGCGCTACGGGGTTGCTGGCGCCAGTGGGAATTGAAATCGCCGGCGTGACTGACGATACGTTGTTGGCCGCGTACGTTAT
The DNA here is from genome assembly GCA_036559945.1 of Pyrinomonadaceae bacterium. Classification (GTDB taxonomy): domain Bacteria; phylum Acidobacteriota; class Blastocatellia; order Pyrinomonadales; family Pyrinomonadaceae; genus UBA11740. Next base: position 1,522 of record DATBSG010000285.1, on the reverse strand, counting down.
CGATCCAACGCGGAGTCGCTATGAACTGATCGACCTCGCGCGTGACGCGGTTGGCGTGGAAGGCGGCGGACCGCCGCACGAAGGCTGGAGCGAAAGCGGCTGGCAAGCCGCCGAAGTTGCCGACTTGACGGCCCAAGTCGCCGAAGTGCTGCGACAGCGAATCGATGAAAAGGACCTCGGCAGCATTTATCGCGACATCGAGTTGCCGCTCGCGCCCTTGCTCCATCGCATGGAACGTGCCGGCATGCGAGTGGATACGGAGGTGCTCGCGGACCTGTCGCGCAATCTGGGCGAACAGTTGGAAAAACTAACGGAGAAAATTTGTGGGCTCGCGGGACGCGAGTTCAACATCAACTCTCCGAAACAGGTCGCCGAATGTTTCGAAGCACTGAACATCATTTCGGGCCGCAAGACTTCGACCGGCCGCGTTTCAACCAGTAAAGCCGTGCTCGAAGAACTCGCGCTTACGCATGAACTGCCGCGCTTGATCATCGAGTATCGCGAACTGGAAAAGCTGAAGAGTGTGTATACCGATGCGCTGCCGCATCAGGTTGCCGCCGACGGGCGCGTTCATGGTCAGTTGAACCAAACAGTCGCGGCCACCGGGCGTTTATCATCAAGCGATCCCAACTTGCAGAACATTCCGATTCGCACCGAACTGGGCCGGCAGATTCGCCGGGCGTTTGTGGCTGAGAAGGGAAACAAGTTGATCTCGGCGGACTATTCACAACTGGAATTGCGCCTGCTCGCCCACATCACGCGCGACGAGGTTATGCTCGACGCCTTTCAGAAAGGCGAAGACATACACAACCGCACTGCGCGACTCGTGTTCGGCGCCAAAACCGACGAAGAGCTGAAAGAAGCACGACGCTTTTCAAAGATTGTGAACTTCGCGATCGCATATGCGATTGAACCCTGGGGTCTATCGCAGCGCGTCGGCATCTCGCGCCAGGAGGCGCGGAAAGTCATCGATGATTACTACGCGACTTACAAAGGCGTGCGGCGCTACATGGACGAAATTCCGATGCAGGCACGCGAGCATGGTTTCGTGCGCTCGTTGTACGGCCGCATTCGTCCCTTGCCGGGAATCAACGATCGCAACGGCAACATTCGCCGCGCCGCGGAGCGCGAAGCGATCAACATGCCGATTCAAGGGACCGCAAGCGACATCGTGAAGATGGCGATGTTGCGCGCCGACGAAGCTTTTCGCCGCGAAAAGTTAGAAGCACAGATGCTGATGCAAGTTCACGACGAACTGTTGGTCGAGTGTGCAGCGGGCGATGCAGAGAAAGTCGCCGGCACGTTAAAGCGCGAAATGGAAAACGCAGTCGAGCTTGATGTCCCGCTCGTTGCCGAGACGGGGATTGGCGACGACTGGATGTCCGCGAAGAGATGAAAGAGCAGTGCAAATTGAAAGCGAAACATTGAAAAGCAGTGCAAATTGAAAATTGAAAAATGAAAATTGCAAATTGACGCCGGCTTCCGGCACTGAGATAAAGCGAAGGAGGAGTGTGAGAGCCAT
>DATBSG010000284.1:0-4594 GCA_036559945.1 Pyrinomonadaceae bacterium | reverse complement strand
TACCGTTCGATCAGCGCAGAATTTCGACAAAGGCCCCTTCAGACTATCAGCTACCTACTGTCAACTTCCTCAACGAGGCGCAGATGCGTCGCGAGCAAGCCGACGACGAACTGCTCAGCATGGCCACAAAGCTGGCCGAGAAATGCCGCGAGTTCAACGTCACCGGCCAAATTAAGTTCATCTGTCCCGGTCCGGTTGTCACTACCTACGAGTTCAAGCCTGATCCGGGCGTGAAGTATTCGCGCGTCACTGGGCTGGTCGATGATCTCTGTCTCGCTTTGAAAGCTGAATCCATTCGCATCGACCGCATGCCCGGCAAGCCGCACGTCGGCATTGAAGTTCCGAATCCGCGCCGCGAAACGATTTTTCTGCGCGAAGTGATCGAGTCGCGCGCCTTTCGTGAATCGACCTCAAAGCTGACGATCGCACTGGGCAAGACAATCGACGGCTTGAATTACGTCACCGATCTGACGCGCATGCCGCACCTTTTGATTGCGGGTACGACCGGCTCCGGCAAATCCGTCGGCGTCAACGCGCTTCTGGTTTCAATCCTTTATCGCGCGCGCCCGGACGAAGTAAAAGTGATTCTAATCGACCCGAAGCGGTTGGAGCTTGGGCTCTACGAAGACATTCCACATCTGGCGACGCCGATTATCACGGATCCAAAACCTGCTGCGCGCGCATTGCGTTGGGCCGTGGCGGAAATGGAGCGGCGCTACAAACAACTGGCCGGCTGGGGCGTGCGCAACATCGATGGCTTCAACGCTGAGATCGCGCGCCGAAATGCGGCCAAAGACTTTGACGAGAACGGCGAGCCGTGGAAGCCGCTGCCCTACATTGTCATCATCATCGACGAGTTGGCTGACCTGATGATGGCTTCGGGCCACGAAGTCGAAGATTCCATCACACGCCTGGCGCAGATGGCCCGCGCCATCGGCATCCACCTCGTGCTGGCAACGCAGCGTCCTTCAGTCGATGTCATCACCGGATTAATCAAAGCTAACTTCCCTTCCCGCATCGCGTATCGAGTCGCTTCGAAGGTCGATTCGCGCACAATCCTCGACACGAACGGCGCCGAACATCTGCTTGGCCGGGGCGACATGTTGTTTCTGCCGCCGGGCTCTTCGCGTCTGCTGCGCGTGCATGGCGCTTACGTGGACGAGTCGGAAATCAACAAGATCGTTTCGCACATCAAGTCGCAATGGGCGCCCGAATATGACGAAACGATCACGCAATCCGACGAAGAGGCAATGGGCCTGGAAGATTCCGGCGGCGAACGCGACGAGCTTTTCGAAGACGCGCTGCGGATCTGCGTCGAGATGAAGCGAGCTTCAACTTCAGTGCTGCAACGCCGTCTGCGCATCGGCTATGGCCGCGCCGCTGCCGTGCTCGATCAGATGGAGCGCGAGGGCCTGATTGGCCAGGCCGACGGCGCTCGCCCGCGCCCCGTTCTCGCTCGCGCGTTTGAGTTAATCGCCGAGTGGGACGAGCAGGAAGAAATGGAATAGCTACTCGCCTTAAAAGACCCAAACGCTGACGCGCGATTGAAATTACCTACTGCAACACTTTCGCTGCTTCCAAGATCTGTTCCGGTCGCGCGCGTCTCCAATAATTTTCAGTCAGCATCCGCCAACGGACTGTTCCCGTTGAATCCAAAAGAAATTCCGCGGGACGCGAAATGTCCTGACCCGTAGGTCCCCCGCCTTTATGGACAAGGTCGTAGCGAGTGATTGTTTCTCGTTTTTGATCTGAAAGCAGAGGGAACGTGTAGCCTGCCAACTTTGCAAGATTGCGCAACTCTTCCGGAGTGTCCACGCTGATTGCGACGGGACGAATACCGGCTTGGGAGAATGTCGCGAGGTTTCTCTGGATGCTCCGCAACTCGGAGTTGCAGATGGGTCACCAGTAGCCGCGATAGAAAATCAGGAGCACGCCTTTGGGCGGTTGGTTGTTAAGCGGCTGGGAAAGCAATTCCGCCAAAGCCACCGGCTTGTTGTTCGAATCTGAAAGCGAAAACTCCGGCGCCTTCTGTCCCATCTGCGGCGCGCCCGCTGACGCCGGCAACCTACGCGATTCGATGAACGCGGCGAAGATAAACAACGCAATGACCAGCACGCTCAGCGTCGCCAACACCGGCGCAAGAATTTTCGAAATCAGTCGGCGCCCAGGCTTGAACGCTCGACGAAGGCCGATAAAAAGCAGGACCAGCGCCAACGCAAACAGCAAAAGGTTCAACCAGGGAAAATCGCGCAGAATTGGATAATCGATGAAGATGAACGGATAACTCAGAAACGCGAACAGCGTCAGCAAAAAACCTGCCCAAATCTGCCAATTGAACTTTTTCATGAGGTGACTTCTACCATAAGACGGATTGTTTTGTTCAGAAATCTGCCGTTTATCGCTCGGGCAAAACTCCGATCAACACGCGCGCTGAACAAAAAGTATTTGAGGTTACAGACGACGAGTGGTATCTTCCTTCGTGGCTCCTCCTGGGCACTGCGCCCAATTCGCCATTTACATCAACTGAGGTACTCGACATGCCCATATTCCTGCGCAGAAACTTCGCCCGTAATTTGGTTGGCTTACTCGCCACAGTCACTGTGTTGGCCGCAACGTGCGCGGCACAGGAAACACCGCAGAGATTCGCGTTAGTCAAAATCAAGAACTTCGGTCAGATGGACGACCGTTTTTATCGCGGCGCGCAGCCCAAAGAGCAAGACTACAAAGATCTCGCCGCCCTCGGTATCAAGACCGTCATCGATTTAACCGAAGATCCGAAGCCGTATGAGAAAACGATGGTCGAGTCACTCGGCATGCGGTACGTCAACATTCCGATGGTCGACAAGAAATATCCCACTCCCGAAGCTACTGAAACATTTCTGAAAATGGTGAGCGACCCGGCGACGGGCAAGTTCTTCGTGCATTGTGCCGGCGGTCGTCACCGCACTGGCGCGATGGGCGCTGTCTATCGCTATGAGTTTTACGGATGGAACTTCGATCAGGTCTACAACGAGATGAAGCAGTACGACTTTTACACGAGCTGGGGCCACGGAGCCTTCAAAGATTTCGTGAAGGATTACTACGAACGAAAGCACACGAACCTACAAATCACTGCCGATTCAAACCAAGGGAACGCCGTGCGTCACGAAAAGCACTAATTGATATTTCAAAGCATGAAAAGGCCGCTCCGATCTACCAGAGCGGCCTTTTTCTTTTCGCCTCGACCCAACCAACCATCATCCGGCGTCGTAAGCTTTCTGCGCATCTACACTAACAAATTCGTCTGTCTCGATAATGTAGGCGGTAAGCTGATAACCATAAACGCAGCCTGTATCGAGGCCGATGGCCTTTGGCCCACGGCGCGGTTCTTTGGCCGGCCAATGCCCAAACAGCACCGTCTTGTCACCGTTGTAGACGTAATACCACGGCGTGCCTTCGTCGCTTTCGCGGTTAGGACCCAAAGTGCGCAACTTCGTCAAATCACCCGTGGTCTGCGAATGCAACTCAACGTTTGGTCGCAAGCCTGCGTGCACTACGAGATGAGTATCAAGGTCGATTATGAAAGGCAATGAACTCAGAAACTGCATGTAGGCATCCTTCTCGCCTTTTAGTTCCTTATGAGCTTCCTTCTGCGCATTCTTCAACTCGACGTCCTCGCCATACCAATGACGACGCAGGGTCAAGTCATGATTGCCAATAACCGTCGAAAACCTCTCGTCCGTCATGAACAGGTCGAGTACTTCACGACTCTTCGGGCCTTTGGTAATTAGATCGCCAACTGACACTACCCGATCGGTTTTTTTTAGTTTGACCTTATCTATCAGTTCAGTCAGTTCGTCGTAGCAGCCGTGGATGTCGCCAACTACGATTGTGCGTCCTTCGGATTGAGCCATATTTATTTTGTAGATCCGTGATTGAAAGAATTGAAAAGTCCCATCGCCCGACTAAGTGACGAGTTCCGGTGATGTCTTATTCCGAAATGACTTTACTGGACTTCTTGCGCGCTGCCCGGCTGAGAATACCATCCTTCTTAATTTTCTTCGGCGTCATCCGCCATTTGAGTTTTCCCTTGCCTCCCTTGGGCGCGCTCCACTTATCTATTTTGAGGTCGATACAGGTAAGCGATGCCGTGGGGACTTTACGCGCCTCGCCCGTCAGACGCTCGTACAGGTCTTCAAATCCCGGGTTGTGGCCGACCATGACAACTGTTTTGTTGGCATCGTCGAAGCCTGAAATGATCCTGAGCAGGCGGCGAGCGCTCGCTTCGTAAAGCCGCTCATCGTAAACCGGAGCATTCTTCAAGCGGGCGGCCGAAACAAACAATTCCGTAGTATGCTTGGCTCGAGTGGCGGGCGAACTCAATACGAAGTCAGGCGAAATCCTTTTCTTTTTCCCGTATTTTCCCATCAATTCGGAGTCTTCGACTCCCTTTTCGCTCAGGGGCCGATCGAAGTCTTCCAGCGCAGGATCGTCCCAGCTCGACTTTCCATGTCGTAGAAGCAGCAGCGTTTTCATTTTGTCTTTCATGAGCCAGGGATGATTAAATGCGTAACATACCTTAGGCGGACGGCCTTCGCAAACGAACGGCGAAAAC
>DATBSG010000283.1:0-4165 GCA_036559945.1 Pyrinomonadaceae bacterium | reverse complement strand
CCGATCGCGATGGGCGACCCCTTCGTTCGACAACCCGTCAATCATTTCCATCAAGGCATGATGATGAATCGCAATCGATTCTTCCGGATGAAAATTCGTCAGCCAGCCAAATCCGAAGCGCAGCGGCCCACCCGGCTGCCTGGGTTCTCGCAAATGCTGATGCGGTCCTTGCAAGGCCGCAATAGCGAACCCGTCGGGCGCGATCGTCTTCGCTTCACGCAGCGCGTGCCATTTGCTCGCGCCATAGCCGTGCAACGCAATCAGCAACGGCGCAGGCTGCGTCTGAGCTGGAATGACGTCGTAATAGAGCGTGATTTGCGCAGTGAGCGTGCGCTCGACAAGCGGCGCGGCTTCGGCTTTTGTCATAGTTGCCTGCTTATAACATTTCCTCTGCAGAACTTCACAGGGCGAAGTCCGGCCACTTTGCATTCGCTTTCATTGACGGCTACGATGCTGCTCGCGCAGTCAGATTCGAATTGCGAGGTTAACAAAATGAAATTTCCGGGTGGACTCAACATTCAGCAGATGATGAAACAGGCGCAGCAGATGCAGGAGCAGATGTCGCGCGAAATGGAAGAGCTGCGCGTCGAAGCTTCCGCCGGTGGTGGCGTTGTGAACGTAACGATGAAGGGCGATCACGAGATTGTTGCGCTGAAAGTGGACCCGGAACTTGTTAAAGAAGGCGACGTCGAGATGCTTCAGGACATGATTCTCGCCGCGGTCAACGAAGCCAATCGCAAAGTCAACGAAGCGATGAAGAGCAAGCTGGGATCGATGTTGCCACCCGGACTAGGGAACTTGTTTTAGACACAATCGAATTGGTTCTTGTCCTTTGTACTTGGTTCTTTGTACTTTGATCTCTTGGCGATTCGTGCTCTTTAGAATTAGATTGGCCCAAACGACAAAACACTAAGTACAAAGTTCAAAGTACAAGACCGAAATGCTTGATTACGCCGAACCTGTCACCAAACTGATTGACGAATTCAAGCGTCTGCCTAGCATCGGGCAGAAGTCAGCGCAGCGCCTGGCATTTCACATTCTGCGCGCGCCCGAAGCCGACGTTGAGCGGCTCATTGCGGCGCTGCACGAAGTCAAAGAGCGCATCACCGAATGCTCAGTCTGCAACAACCTCACTGACGTTAATCCCTGCCGCTTCTGTGCTTCACCTTCACGCGATCGTTCACTGCTGTGCGTGATCGAGCAGCCGTACGATCTGCTCGCGGTTGAGAAGACGCGCAGCTACAAGGGCCTCTATCATGTGCTGCACGGCGCGCTGTCGCCGATTCGCGGCATACGTCCGAGCGACCTGCGGCTGGACAGCTTGCTGCCGCGGCTGAAGCCTGAAAACAACGACGGCGTTGAAGTTCGCGAAGTGATCATCGCCACGAATCCAAACACGGAAGGCGAAGCGACCGCGAACTACATTAGCCGCTTACTGAAACCGCTCGGCGTTCGCGTCACGCGTTTGGCGATGGGCATGCCGGTGGGAAGCGATCTGGAATACGTCGATGAAGTGACGATGGATAAGGCGCTGACGAATCGACATGAAATGTAAGCGCGCGCAGCGCGCTCAGAATCTTACATGCTCTTCCACCACGCCTTGCTTGCATTCGACGCAGTCCTCAGCCCGATCGTAGAAGTGCTCTTCGAATTCAATCAGTGATTTGATCGAAACGCCGGCGACTTCCTGCGGCGCCGAACTGAATCTTACAATCGCGCCGCAGCCGATGATTGGTGAGCCCAATCCTTTGACGAGCGCTACTGTTTCTTCGATCGCGTGTCCGCTGCGAATAATGTCATCCACGATGATGCAGGGTTTGATGTCGCCCTGATTCACGTACTGGCGGAACATGCGCTTGCCGGCTTCCTGTTCAGCCCAGTAAATCTGCTCGGCACTCAACGCCTCGCGCACACCGAAGGCCACCGGAATTCCGCCTGAACTCGGACTAACGACTGCGACCTTTGGCAACTGGCTTGCAATGTCTCGGTCGATTCGGAATTTGCGGCTGAGCGCCACAGCCAATACGCGCGCCGTGTCGTAGAGACGAAACGCCAGCGGCATCTGAAAATAGTGCGCGGTGTGTTTGCCGTTTGGATAAACGAAGTGGCCTTCGCGAAAGGCGCCGGTCTTGCGAAGGATCTGCATTACCTCTTCAGGCGAAGGGATTAACTGGACACTGGGTGCGACCATCTTCTGCTCCTGACTAATTGTGATGAATTGCGCCGCGTAGAATACATCATTCGCGAGTGGTTTCTCTACTGAGCGCGCGTTTGATCAGACTAAGTTGATCCTGTGACAAGTCGAGCGGCAGATCGTTCATGGTGAACCACCGGGCCTGCCTGATTTCAAAGCTGCTCGGTGTTGGCACATTCGCCGGATTACAAATGAAGTAGATTTCCACCTGCCGCGGTTTGGGCAATGTGCGCGCAAAAAAGAATTCGACGTTCGTAAGCTCCAATGAGACTTCTTCGCGCAGTTCGCGGCGCAGCGCTGCTTCCGGTTGTTCGCCTCTCGCGAGAAATCCTCCGGGAATTCCCCAGCGGCTGTCGGGCCGAAACTCGTGCTCGAGCAGCAGAATGCGGCTTTCATCGTCGAAGACAAAAGCGCCCGCCGTTACTGTGAACCGCCCTTGGCCGATGCGTACAAGTCTCCGGCGGACTACGCCCGGAAGATAACGCCACACTGAGCCGAAGAGACTAGCGAGCACGCGCGCAGCATATCACGCGAGGCGCTACGGTTTTCATTAACACCGTCGCTTCAGCGCGGTGGTATGCGCGAATTCTAAAATTGAACCGTTTAAACGGTTTCCCGGGATCGCGCTGCCCGTCGTCACCGGGCTAAAGCCGCGGTGTTAATGAAAGGCGATCCAAACATCGTCCGTCGATAGGATTGATTTGACGCGCCTAACTTTTAGTCTTTAAGATTCGACACACGTTCTGAAATGAATCGACTGCAAGCGCACGCGAATCGCTAATGTCAGCCAACATCACCGAACCCAGCACGCCAACATCAGTGAAGCCGCCAGTCCCGAAGCGCATCACCAACGCCCAAACTGTCTGCAACGAACGAAACGAGAAGAACAAGCTGTGCAATGGTCACTTGAAGCAACTAAAGACCGCGGGCGAGCCGGCGGAAGTTCATTTGCGCGGCGATGACGTGCTGTTCAAGTGCCAGATTTGCGGAACCCTCTACATGGGTCCGCCGCTGGGACACGTTCGCGATCCGGAAAAGCAGCACCGTTTTGTCGAAGCCGAATTGTCTGCGCTGCTGCAAGCCGCCGGCGGAACGCTGCCGGTCATAAAGAAAAACGAGCGTGGGGTTTACGTCATCGTCGAGCCTGAGGGTGCAGCGCCTTCACATGGCGCGCCTGCTGCGAAACCTGCGGCAGCTCCGCCTGCCGTTCCTAAGACTCCAACGCCGCCCGCGGCAAAAGCTGAAGTTGTCGCCGAGAAATCGATGGCCGCTCCACCAGCGCCGCGACCGGCGGGCGAGCCGAATCGATCGCTAAATCGAAGATCGACCTACGCGGGTTTCAAAGACACCGGACCAGTCGCGGGCGAGACACGCGAACAGAAGATTGCGCGGCTCGCGCAACTGGTTGAAGCGGTAAAGAAGCGGACAGAATCAGGCGAGGGACCAGAACATGCAGCATCCCCGGCGGCGATCACTGTTGTTGATTCTTCTCCCGCAGCCGACGAGCATCGACCTGCTGCGGAAGCACAAGCCGCGACCGGCGCAGCCTCTGCGGCGCCATTGAGCGAAGCAGCGGCGACAGCTTCGCCAGTTGCGGGCGCGGAGACACCTGCGGAACTTGCCCCCGATTCAGTCGCGCCGGCCACTCAGCCGACCTCGACCGCTTCGGCGAGCGGCGAACCAGATCGCTCATTGATGAGACGAGGAACTTATGCCGGCGTGGTCGATACCGGGCCAGTGCCCGGCGAGACTCCCGAACAGAAGATCGAACGTTTGACGAAGCTTGTCGAAGCGGTGAAGCAGCGAACGGCTGAGGGCGGCTAGTTCGTTTCGTTCACAATCAATCCTTCACGCGAAACTTTCCAATTCAAAACCTCCGCGCCTTTCTCTGCGGCCAACGCGCTCTCCAATTCCTGTTTGCGACCAGGCGTGCAGAGAAACGCGATGCAGCCTCCGCCGCCGGCGCCGCAG
>DATBSG010000282.1:0-9663 GCA_036559945.1 Pyrinomonadaceae bacterium | reverse complement strand
GAAGTCGCGAATTCTTTACGGTGACGATCCGGTGGCGCTAATTGAGAAGTGCCTGGCAGCAGTCCCGTAGGGACGAAATTATAGTTACCGTCGGAAAAATTATTTCAAAGCCCATTTATGGGCGACAGATATTCCGCTCCTCCGGAGCTAAGAATCAATTAGACGCTTGGGTGCTATAAAACATCTCGCCGCTCCGCGGCTAAGAATTGCCGAGGGACGAAAGGTAAACTTCACATGGATTTCGGAATCAAAGATCGCGTTGCTCTCGTCGCCGCTGCCAGCCGCGGCATTGGTTACGGTGCCGCGCTGGAATTAGCTCGTGAAGGCGCGCGAGTGTTTCTGTGCTCGCGCGACGAGCGGCGCGCATCAGAAGCAGCCGAGAAAATTCACAATGAAACCGGCGCCAACGTTGCCGGCATCGCCGCCGATGTGACGAATGGTTCAGACGTCGAGCGATTTGTGCGTCTCGCCACAGAGCGTGCCGGCCGCATCGATATCTGCGTGACGAACGCAGGCGGGCCGCCCGCAACCACGTTTGCCGACACGGACATCGAAATGTTTCGTCAGGCGTTTGAATTGAATGGGCTGTCCGCGATCAGGCTAGCGAAGCTCGTCCTGCCCGGCATGCGCGAACGCAAGTGGGGCCGCATCATCAACGTCACTTCAATTTCAGTCAAACAACCGGTCGATGGGCTGCTGCTTTCGAACACGGTGCGTGCGGGACTGACCGGTTGGGCCAAGACGGTCTCAAACGAAGTGGCCGCCGACGGCGTGACTGTTAACAACGTCGCGCCCGGGTACACCTTGACTGAGCGGCAGGACGAATTGGCTGTCGCGCGGGGAAAAGCTTTGGGCAAATCAAAGGAAGAGATGATTGAAATGTGGGCGTCGCAGACTCCGATGCGCCGTATCGCTTCGCCCGAGGAAATCGCGGCGGCGATCGCATTTCTCGCCTCCGAGCGCGCGTCTTACATCACGGGCGTTACGTTGCAAGTTGATGGCGGTTGGGTGCGAAGCTTGCTGTAATTGACTTGATGGTAATTGCGCTATTGACGACGAGGCCCTCGATTGATTTTAATCAAATGAAACTCTCGGTTAATCGAAATACTTTGAAGAAGGAGCACTAATGAGAATTACTCGAACACTGTCCAAAACTTTGGTCTCGATGCTGGCACTCGCAGCATTCGCTCTGAGCTGTAGCTTTTCAACAGCGCATGTTAGTTCGTTGAAAGTAGGAAAAGACAGAGCCATCAGCCAGGAGGCAAGCACATTTGAACCGAACGATACAGTCTATGCCGTCGCAACCGTTTCAAATGCCCCCGGCAAAGTGAAGGTCAAAGGCCGTTTGGTGGTCGAAGATGTTCCTGGACAACAAACGGGACCGATTCCTGGCCTTGAGAAGACATTGGACCTGGAAGGCAGCGGAACGGCAACGTTCACATTCACACCGCCACCGGATGGCTGGCCAAAGGGCAAGTACAAAATCGAAGCCGTGATGATGAACGAGAAGGGCGAGCAGAAGGACCAAAAGTCAGCAAGTTTTTCCGTGTCCTAAGCTGAGCATGTGACATCGTATGGCGCGTGGGTGGGAAAGCAAGTCCGTCGAAGATCAGCTTGCTGATGCCGAGGCTGCCAAAGACGCGCAGGCGAAGCGTCACCTTTCGCCGCAAGAACGCGAGCGGGAAACACGCCGGCAGTCGCTGCTACTGTCGCGCGCGCAGGTGGTGGGCCGTCTGAAGAACGCCACCAACGCGCGTTATCGTGCGCAACTCGAGAAAGCTTTGAAGGATTTGAACGACGAGCTAGCGTCGATTGATTTGGCGAAGGATTGATCCGTTAATCCAGGGTCGTTTGGCGGATCTTCTTTTCCTGCTCGGCGCGAAACTCACGCAACTTCGTTTTCAGTTCAGGCCTGCTGTTCGCAAGAATCGCGATCGCGAGTAGCGCTGCGTTGGTCGCTCCCGCTTTCCCGATAGCCAGCGTCCCAACTGGAATTCCGCCAGGCATCTGCACAGTCGAGAGCAACGAATCAAGCCCGTTGAGCGCGCTGGTCATCGGCACGCCGAGCACGGGCAAGGTCGTGTGCGCAGCGATGACACCTGCTAAATGAGCGGCGCCCCCAGCCGCCGCAATGATGACTTCGATGCCGCGCGATTCCGCGTTGCCGGCGAAGTCCGCTGCCAGTTTCGGTGTGCGGTGCGCCGACATGATGTGCGATTCATGCGCCACGCCAAAACTCTTCAAGATGTCCGACGCGGCGCGCATCGTGTCCCAGTCGGACTTGCTGCCCATCAGAACTGCAACCAAGGATGAAGGATGAAGGCGGAAGGATGAAGACGCCCGGCGCGCGCCCTCTGATTTCTGCTTACGCTTGGACCGAATTAGTGGCCGCTTCTTTTCATCCTTCATCCTTCATCCCTCATCCTTGCTCTCATTCTCCCTGATCGAGCGAATACCCACGCTCGCCGTCGAAATTGCACAGGTTCTCAATCTGGATGAAATCAAATCCGCCGGCCGCGACGCTCGACAGCAGTTTGACGATCTGCTCGTGACTGACATTCGAACCGTTCTGGGCCATGAAACGACAGCGCCAATGATCGGAGCAGAACGTTTCTGATTTGCCGCCCGGCCAAACTTTGACGCCACGATTACTGATCATGGTGAGCTTGAGATCATCCGGCGTAATTTGCGTGAGCGCGTTGCCCAATTGGTCGGGCGAGCCTTTCATCCAATCGAGAAACACATCGACGCCGACAAGTTCTTTCTTAGTGTCTGAACGTTCTTTGATAATCGTTTCTTCGGCAAACGTCGCTTCGCCGCCATTCTGTTTGTAAGCAACGGCCTTCAGCGTGTGCGGTTTCTTGCCCAGGCGCTGCACCACCGCCTGGCCGAATTCCTTTGTGCCGACTTTTTGTTTGCTGTTCCCTTCGTCGTAAATGTCGTACGTGTGCACGCCATCTTCAATCGTCCGCAGCCACGCATTGTGGACGCGCTCGGCAATGGCGGACTGTCCGATGTGCACCAGCATCATGACGGCTCCCAGGAGAAGGCCGGATGGATTCGCGAGATTCTGTCCCGCTCGACGAGGCGCTGAACCATGAATCGCTTCGAACATCGCGATGTTCTCGCCGATGTTTGCCGATCCGGCGAGACCAACCGAGCCGGCAATCTGTGCCGCAACGTCTGACAAAATATCGCCGTAGAGATTAGGCATTACGATCACGTCAAAAGTGTTAGGCGTATCTGCCATTTTTGCCGCGCCTATGTCGACAATCCAATGCTCGTTTTCGATGTCCGGATATTCAGCGGCAATCTCGTTGAAAACTCTATGAAAAAGACCGTCGGTCAATTTCATGATGTTGTCTTTGGTGAAGCAGGTGACTTTTTTGCGGTTATGAAGGCGGGCATATTCAAAAGCGTAGCGAACAATTTTTTCCGAGCCAGGACGCGATATCAATTTCAAACACTGCATCACCTGGTCCGTCTGCCGATATTCAATGCCGGCGTAAAGGTCCTCTTCGTTCTCGCGAACGATGACAACGTCCATTCCCGGGTGCTTTGTCTCGATGAACGGATGATACGAGACGCACGGCCGCACGTTCGCGTACAACCCGAGCGTCTTGCGCACGGTCACGTTCAGGCTCTTGAAGCCTCCGCCCTGCGGCGTAGTGATTGGGGCTTTCAGAAAAACTTTCGTGCTGCGCAACGAATCCCATGAACTGGGCTCGATGCCCGAGGAGTTTCCTGCCAGGTAAACTTTCTCACCGATGTCGATTCTTTGAATGTCGAGTTTCGCGCCTGCTTCTTTCAAAATGAACAGCGTCGCTTCCATGATTTCCGGCCCGATGCCGTCTCCATAGGCGACTGTAATTGGAACTGTGGGCATGAGTGAATGCCTTTCGTGTGGTATTGGAAGTTGACGAATATACGCCTAAAGTCAAAAGCGAGCAAAGCGGGAAAGACATCCACAGATTTCACAGATTACACAGATAAGACAGCGAAGGAAGAAGCATCGTTTAAGCCGGGGGCCATAGTTCGTTTCTAATGCTTTCTTTCCTTTAATCTGTGTAATCTGTGTAATCTGTGGATAAAATAATCTCTCAATGAACTCTCAAGCGTTTTCGATACTGGAATTCAATCAGTTGCGCCAACTCGTGCGGCGGCATGCACAGACTGGGATGGGCACTGCGCGTGTTGCGGCGCTCGCACCATTTGAGGATTTCGATCTGTTGCGCCGTGCGCTAACAGAAGTTGGCGAGGCGATCCAGTTGCGGTCACGCGGCGTGCGCTTCTCGTTCGAAGGCATCGCCGATCCGAGCGAGGCAATCGCGCGCTTGAAGATTGAAGGCGCGGCGCTGGAACCGCTCGCGATTCTCGATCTTGTGCGCTTATGTAACGCGGCGCTTGATGCCCGCAGCGCGATTTTGGCGGAGCGTGAGAATTGTCCCGCGCTGTTCGAGATAGTGGGGCCGCTCTCGACTGAGCTAAAGAAGCTCACGGCGGTCATGACGAAAAAGATTCTGCCGAACGGCGAGCTTGACGATCGTGCGAGTCCCGAACTGGCCCGCATTCGTCACGACATCGCGCGCCTGCGCACCTCAATCACGCGGTCGCTGGAAAACCTGATGCGCCGTTCGTCCGAGGCGATTCAGGAAGAACTGGTTACCTTGCGCAACGATCGCTTCGTCATTCCGGTGCGCGCCGATCATCGCGGGCGCATCAACGGCGTCGCGCACGGATCGTCATCCTCGGGCCAAACAATTTTTGTCGAGCCGATGCAGACGATCGAAGCGAATAACGAATTACAGACATTGCGCGAAGCGGAAGAGCGCGAGATTGCTGAGATTCTGTTTCGGCTCTCGGAAGATCTGCGCACGCATCTGCCACAGATCGAAGCCGCCGCTGAGGCGATTGCCGCGCTCGATGTAATCAATGCAAAGGCTTCATTCGCGGAGAGGTTCGACTGCGTCGTGCCCGTAGTGTCAGTACCCGGAGCGGTAGCGACGGGATCATCTGGTTCTTTTAAAGGAGCGCTCGATCCGGTCGCTACTGCTCCCGGTACTAACACAACTCTTCAGTTATCAGAGGCTCGTCACCCGCTCCTCGAAGAAAATCTGCGCCAATCCGGCGACCGCGTCATTCCGGTTTCATTCACACTCGACGGTGAACACACCACGATGGTCATCTCGGGCGCAAATGCCGGCGGGAAAACTGTGGTGTTGAAGACTGCCGGACTGCTTTCATTGATGGCTTTGTCCGGATTGCCTGTGCCCGCGCGCGAAGCGCGCGTTCCTTTCTATCGATCCATTCTTGCTGATATCGGCGATCATCAATCGCTCGCTGCCAATCTTTCTACGTTCACTTCTCATGTTGCCAACATCGCCTCGATGATTGAGGCTTGTGAAGCGCCTGCACTTGTCTTGCTCGACGAGGTCGGCACCGGAACCGATCCAGAAGAAGGTTCCGCCTTGGGCGTTGCGGTCGTCGATCATTTCAAGCAACGCGGCGCGCACGTGCTGGCCACGACGCATTACTCAGGTTTGAAAATGTATGCCGCCAACGAGCCGGGCGTGCTGAACGCCAGCGTCGAATTCGACGAGAAAACTCTGCGACCGACGTATCGGTTGCTGGTTGGAGTTGCCGGTTCGTCTTCGGGTTTGGATATCGCCCAGCGCTTTGGCATTCCAGCAAGCATAGTCTCCAAAGCAAGCGAACACGTGAAGGAGTCATCACGCGAAGCAACCAGCTACTTGCGTCGCATCAAGCGCGAAGCCGCAGAGGCTGAAAGCTTGCGCCGCGCGCTGGAAGAGGAACGCGCCGCGGTCGCCGAGAAATTCGCGAAGCTCGATCGAGATTTTCAGAAACTTGAGCGTGATCGCCAGGGGGAATTCGAAAAGCAACTCGCCGCGGCCGTTGCCGAATTTGAGAAGCTTTCGCGTGAACTTATCGCAAAAGTCCAAGAGCGCGCTGACCGTGTGAAGGTTGAACGCGAAGCCAGTAAGCGCGCCGCAGAGCTGAAGCGCGAAGCTCAACGCATCGCTCGGAGCGCCGAAATTATCGGGCGCGCCTCTTCGTCATCTCGAGGTAAGGAAGGGGGCTTGCCCCCGCATTTGCGTGGTGTTCGCGATGGCAGGGTCGCCAACGAAACGAGCGCGGCGTCGGTATCACTCTCGACCCAAAGTGAAGCCGAGCTAGCGAGCGGACGAGGCGTCCGCGCTCCCAGCGGAAGCGCGCACGCTCCTCTTGAACACGAGCGCGACATAAAGGTTGGCGATCGCGTTCGTCTGCTTTCATTCGGCTCGGCCGGCATTGTCGATCAAATAAAAGGCGACGAGGCGGAAGTGCGCGTCGGCTCACTCCGCATGCGCGAGAAGCTATCGAATCTCGAGTTGGTCGATGGTGCAAGCGACAAACGAAAAGAGGTCAGTACCTCCCGCGGTAGCGGAAGGGTCAAGGCGTCAGTGGAGGATACGCGCCGCCAATCCGCGACTACCGAACTTCATCTTCATTCAAGCGAATCAGATTTCAAATTCAAGAACGCTAACGAACTGAATCTCATCGGCAAGACAACCGACGAAGCAGTCGATCTCGCCGACAAGTTTCTCGACCAAGCTTTCTTGAATGGCCTCAGCGAAGTGCGCATAATTCACGGCCACGGCACCGGCGCGCTGCGTAAAGCGATCACCGATTTTTTGGCTGACCACCCGCACGTCGCGCGATTCGCGCATGCGCCACACGATAAAGGCGGCGCAGGTGCCACCCAGGTTGAATTGAAGTCCTGAAATGCGTTTCCCGCAAACATTCATCGATGACCTGCGCCGGCAGGCAGACATTGTCCGCGTCGTGCAGGACTATGTGACGCTGAAGAAGGCCGGCGCGAATTGGGTCGCGCGCTGTCCTTTCCACAAAGAGACGAAGCCTTCGTTCTCAGTCAATCCGGCGAAAGAAATTTTCTATTGTTTTGGTTGTCAGAAAGGCGGCTCAGTTTTCAACTTCGTCATGGAGATCGAGCGCGTGCCTTTTCCTGAAGCCATCAAGATTGTCGCTGAGAAATCCGGAGTGCCGCTGCCGAAGTTAATCGATGACAGCCGCTTTGAAGCGCGCAAACGCGATTCCGATCAGGTCATCGAGCTGAATCAGTGGGCGCTGCAATGGTGGCAGGATCAACTACAAAGCAAAGCAGCCACCTCAGTTCGGCAATATCTGACGCAGCGCGGCTTGACGGAAGAAACTGCCAAGACTTTCCGGCTCGGGTTCGCGCCCGACAGTTGGGACGCGCTTTCGACGCATCTCCGTCAAAAAGGAGCGAGCCAGGAGCAACTCGAAAAAAGCGGACTGGTAGTGAAAAAAGACGAAGGCGGCTCGTACGATCGCTTTCGCGGCCGGTTGATTTTTCCGGTTTTCGACGCGCAGGGAAAGCCGATTGCGTTTGGCGGAAGGACGTTGGATCCGGACGGGGAGCCCAAGTATCTCAATTCGCCGGAGACTTCCGCTTACACGAAGGGCCGTCATCTCTTTGGCTTGAACCTGACGCGCGACGACATCAGACGGCAGGGATTCGCGATTCTCGTCGAAGGCTATCTCGACCTGATCGTTCCTTATCAATTTGGCGTGCGAAACGTGGCGGCAAGTCTCGGCACGGCGCTGACGCCGGAGCAAGTGAAACTGATTGCACGGTTTGCGCGTAAGGTAGTGGTGAACTATGATGGTGATCGAGCGGGCGTGCAGGCGGCAAAGCGGGCAATCGAAACCATTCTGGCAGAGGACATTGAGGTCAAGGTGTTGGTGCTCCCGGACAACGCCGATCCGGACGATTTCATCAGAAAATACGGCGTCACGGAGTATCAGCAGCGGCGATCGAAAGCACAGCCCCATATACAATTCGTGATCGATCAAGCGGTACGGGATCGTAACCTTCACAACCCGGCTGATAAGGCTGCGGCCGTGGAGGAGACGCTCCCGTTTGTGCGCGCTGTGCGGGGCCGAATTCAGCGGCGCGAGTATTTTGACATTGCCATGGACGCACTGCGCGTGCAGCCAGAACAAAGACGCGAACTCTGGCAAAGGACGCGAGGCGTCGCAAGTGCTGATGGCGCGACGGTTCAGGAGGTGGTTGCGAGGCAGTTGAAGCCGACAGTCGCGGAAGAGAAGCTGCTGGAACTGCTGCTGAGCAGTGAAGAGCTGCGAAAGATCATTCTGCCGCGGCTCGAGCCAAGCGATTCTGAAGGTTTAGCAACGGCGCCCGTGTTTCGAGCGCTGGGGAAACTAAACGAAGACGAAAGCGAAGTCAGCTTTGATTCGTTGAGCGCGGAAACGGCGGATGATCCCTCGGCGGGTGAGTTGCTGGCGCGGCTGATGATTGCTGAACCGGTAGAGTCTTTCGACGACGCGCTGACGCAGGCGGACAGTTGCCTGGATGCTTTGCGGCTGATGAAGCTGGATCGGCAGATTGATGAGTTGAGTTCAGAAGTTGCTGAGGCTGAGCGCGCGGGCGAAGCTGAACGACGCGACAAACTGTCCCTTCAGCTTTTGGAATTGTCGAAACAGCGCAGCAACTTTTTGCCGCAGGCGCAGGTGAGTAAAACGGTACACTGAGAATGAACGCCGCATCGGGCGGCAAGTCAGTACCACCTGCGGTAGCGGGTGGTTGAACGAGGATAAGAAACAAACGTGGCTATTGAAGAAAAAGATCGAGACGACGTAATGGATCGCTTGCTCCAGTTGGGCGGCGACAAGAAGTTTTTGTCTTACGACGATTTGAATCGTGAGCTGCCGGAGAATGTTGTGTCTCCGGACGACATTGAAGACGTGCTCCAGAAGCTGGATGCTTCGAACATTCACGTCGCGGATTCGGACGAGCGTTTGATTGAACAAGCTGCCGCAATCGCGACCGAGGAAGAAGACGGCGACGAGGATCTGGAGCTGGACCTTTCCGCCGGCGCGCTGGAGAAGACGAACGATCCGGTGCGGCTCTACCTGCGCGAGATGGGCGTTGTGCCGCTTTTGACGCGTGAAGGCGAAGTGGCCATCGCCAAACGCATTGAGCGCGGCTTGATGAAAACTCACAAAGCGATTGCGCGTTCGCCGATCGCGGTGATGGAGCTTTTGAAGATTGGCGAAGAGCTGGCCGAACACAAAATCAATATTCGCGAAGTCGTTCTTTTTTCCGAACAGGCCGAACTGGCCGGCGAGGATGATAAAGCCGATGAGTACCGCGAATGGACGATCGAAGGCATCGAAAACATTCGCAAGCTTTTCAAGAACGCGCTGAAAGAATACGAGAAGCTGAAGAAGGAAGCTAAGGCGCAACGGGGAAAGAGGACGAAGAAAGTGCTCCGGTTGCGCGGCCGTGTCGCGCGTCTGCGAGTTGAAATCGCCGACGAAATCGGCCGGTTGAACATGACCGAGCGTTCGCGCCAGCGCCTCATCAACGCGATTCGCAACGTGCAGAAGGAAGTGCGGTCCGCCGAGCGCGAGCTTTCCACCTACACGGAAAGACTCAATTCAAAGAAGCGTTTGAAGGCTGACGATCAGAAGGCCTACAAACAGCACGTGTCGAACGCGAAGAAGCGTCTGCGCACTGTCGAAGAGCAATTTCACATTTCGCCCGTCGAAGTGAAGCGCTCGCTTCAGAACATTGTGGCGGGCGAGCAGCAGACAGGT
>DATBSG010000281.1:0-7125 GCA_036559945.1 Pyrinomonadaceae bacterium | reverse complement strand
GCCTGACCGAGTTCCACGCGTCCGTTGATGCCTTTCGCTTCGAGCGGGCCTTCGATGTCTCCAGTCGTGACCTTGCCATTGATTCCTTTCAAGGCTAGCGCGATCTGACGCGGGGCTTTGATCGTCACATCCTCGTTTGCTTTTGTTCCGAACAGGTGTTCCCAAAAACCGTGACTCACTTGTTTGCCCCTCACGAGCAATCCGGTGGCAGTCTGCTCTACCGTCACCTCGCGTCGTGCCAAGGCGTCACGACTGCCGGCCGTGCGCAGCACATAAACTTCCGCGGTTTTGGTGTCTCCGGTTTGCACATCAACTTTGCCATTGATGCCAATGACTTCGACGCGCGCGCCGGGCTGTAATTCAAAGCTCTTGCGAATTTCTTCGCGCACGTCACCCTGAGACTGATCATTCGAGGCGCCGACCACGCGACTCAAACCCTGTCGGACGCTACCGCCTGATCGCCAGAGGCCTAAGACAGCCGCGGCTAACACCAGAATCACTACAATTGCTACACGTTTCATTGAGAGTACCTCCGATTAAGTCATGGATGGCACAGATGAATCATTCTTAAGAACGAACCGCAGTTCAATGAGGTTTCAACCGATTGCAGAAAACATAAAAAAAGCGGGCTGAAGTTTAGCACTCCAGCCCGCACCAGGTTTTCGACTTCAGCCCTTAAAAGGCCCAACGAAGTGCGAACTGCATCACGCGGCCCGCTTTGCTTTCGCCGAGCGGAGATTGCGTAGCCGTGAATTTGCCAAAGTCCGCCGGGGGCGTGCTGATTGCCGGTAGTCCAAATTGGCCCTGAAGGAACGGGTCAATCGCCGAGACGCCAAATCCGCCTGGAGACCTCAATCGCTGAGTGTTCGTAACGTTGAAGACCTCCCAACGGAACGAAAGGGTATGCCGTTCTCCTATCTTGAACGCCTTATGCAACCCGGCATCAAGAGAGAAGTAACCTGGCAAACGGAGGACATTGCGATCCCCTGCTTCACCAGGACGGGCATCGCGGTAACTGAGCAACGCAGCCAACGGATCTCTGAATATGTTCGGATTGCCGTTGAAGTCTGCGAAGTTAGATTCGACCGGTCTTGTCCGCACGAAACCCGAGGACAAATTCCAGTTCGTGGGCCAGCGCTGGAAGCCGAATGGACGACTGCCGCCGCCGGTTGGTGCGCCGGAATTCCATCGGAAGATTCCGGCCATCTGCCACCCGCCAAGCAGACCATTCACCAAACTGTTGGCGTCATGCAAGAACGCTTTGCCCCTGCCGAATGGTAGACCGATCAGCCAATTGGCATTAACAATATGCCTGAAGTCAAAGTCGGAACTTCCGTAGTTTCCATCGGGATCGAGAGGATTGAAAATGAACGCGGTGGACGAGAAGTTTCCCTGCGACTGCAGGCCTGATGCGTTATCAAGCGAGTGGCCATAGGTGTAGTTGAAGTCAAAGGTGACGTCTTTCCGCAGGCGCTGACGGATCGAAAGTTGAAGCGAGTTGTAATTCGAATACGCAAACGTTCCCCAGGTATTTAGCGCGCCGTATTGCGGATGGAAGAACATGTTGTCGAAGAGCGCGGGGCCGGGGCAAACCTGGCCTGTGCCCGGGAACCGTGTGCAGGTTGGGCTGTCATCCCACTGCAACTGGCGGAACGTGTAGTCAGTTACATTCGCGCCGCCGACGCCGGGCATCGCGATCCGCTGATAAGCCCGCTGCGTTGCCGTCAACGTCCGCGACACGCCCAGAATCGTGAAGGTGCCTGCCAGGCCGGGTACCAAGTTTTCGAACCAGGGAATTGACGGAACCAAGTGAACAGCAGTGCCGGCATAACGCTGATCGATCAGGAGATTTATGGCCTCGTACCAAGTCATTCCCGATTTTGGATCCCGCAAGTTATTGAGGTGCATGATATCGCGCTGCGCGAGCAGGTTGCGCGCGAATCGGCCCACGTAGCTGACTTCGAATGACAGTCCCTTGTGCAACTCGCGACCGTACGAGAAATTGACGTTGTAGTTGTACGGTGTGGTTAGGGCACTGTCGAGAGAAGTTTCGATTCGCTGAGCTTCGTTAGACGGTTGCGTCCGCGGGAAAGCCAGTTGCGTCGCAAAATTGCCGCGAATCAGGTCCAACGTGCGCGCATCCGGAATACTGCCTGTGTACGCCGGGGCCAACGCCGTGCTCACATTGTAACTATTAACCGGGACCGACAGGGTCGACAGAAAACCGAGACGATTGGCTGCGTCGAAATTCACGGCCAATTGGCTCCCAATGCGGTCATAAGTCATGCGGAAGCCGCCACGCAGCACGCTTTCATCGTTTCGTCCGATCAATCGGCCAAACCAGTTGTTGCCAAAATTCGGTGACCAGGCAGCCGATATCGCCGGCGCGAAGTTATTCCAATCCTGCGGATAGAACCCGGGTGTGCCATAGAACTTGCCGCCTTTATCGAACGTGATGGGAACCGTGTATGGAACTCCCTTATCCGCGCCTTGCTTGCGCAACTCAAAGTATTCACCCAGCGGCGTGGTGGGTACTATCTCGAATCCGTTTACTTCGTAAACGGGCGTCGAGGTCGACCACCTCAAGCCGTAAGTAAGCGTGAAGTTCTGTCGCATGCGCCAGGTATCCTGAAAATACACATCGTACTCTTCAGTTCCAAAAGTTCGATCAGACGAGGTGCCAAACGGCAAAAGCTTTCCGCTTGCATCGTAAAGCAAGTTTGCTGAATAGCCTGAGAAACGGCCGATAACAGAGCTGAGCGCATTGCGGAGCGGACCGACAGAGCTGGAAGCCACGTCAGGAAAAATCGCCCCGCCGGTTGCATCTGCACCGGCGGTCGTCAATACAGCGCCCGAAGCGTTATATCCGGAGGGGTTCGCTTGGAAGAAATCATAGGAACTGTCAAACGAGTTGCGGTGGTTACGGATAATCCGCACGTTCGGGCCGAATTGGAAATTGTGCTTTTCGTGGATCCACGAAATGTCATCGACGAAATTGTCAACGGGCGTTACGCGTTCCAGCGTTCGAGTAGGCGTAGGCGAGAATACGAACCTGAAGCTAACTTGACTCTCTGCCGAATCGCCAAGCTGGCTAAACGATAAACGCGTACGGCCGTATTTGAAGTTGTTCACCAAATGATTCGACAAGGTCCAAGTGTGGCCAATGGCGAAACCCGTCGGGTGGTTCCAGATCGACGGCGCGGGAAAATCGGGAAACTGCGGAGCCAGACCGACCTTGTCATTCTGGTAATTCCCGCGAAGGAACAATGTCTGTTTGCTATTGATGTTGAAATCCAACCGGGTGGTATAAGTGTCGTAGGTTGTCGGCGTCACCGCATTGAAGCGATAGCCGCCCGTGTTTATGAGGTCGCCTGTCGTGGTGTCATTCGAGCGATATTTATTAGCGACGGCCTTGAGCAAATCAAACGCTGCCGTGCTTCCGGTGAGAGGATTCACTGCATTGGCTGCCACATAGAAGCCACCGATTTGCGCTGGCGTCAGACACCTATAACCGGACGGAGTGCCGGCCGGGCATGTCGCATCGCTGGCACCGCTCGCCGTTTTGTATCGCACAATGCCTTTGCCAATTGAATCTGCAAGAGGGACGGTGCGGACTACGCTGGTCGCCGTTGCTTCCCGGAAACCTTCGTAGCTGAAAAAGAAAAATGCCTTGTCATGCTTGATCGGCCCACCCGCGGTTCCACCGAAGATATTCCTCAGCAGCGCCGGTCTGGGTACGCCCGCAGCGTTATTAAAGAAATCATTGGCTGTCGTGACCGTATTGCGGTGGTATTCATAGAGGAGGCCGTGCCAATCATTTGTGCCTGATTTGGTAACGAGTGAAACCTGAGCGCCCGACGATCTGCCCTGCTCGGCATTGGGATTCGTCGTGACTACTCGAAACTCCTGCACCGAATCCGGGGTGACGCGAAGAACGCTGGCGAACGCTTCGTCAGTTACAACGTCGAGTCCCCTTTGCTGTTCGTTAACGTCGACGCCATCAAGCGTTATGTTCGCCTGATCCGCACGGCCACCGTTGACGGCGCCACCGCGCGTCACGCCCGGCTGCAATGAGAGCAATCCAACGACGTTGCGAGCATTCAGCGGAAGCTCAGTTATTCGTCGACTCTCGAAGGTATTTCCGATCGTCGCGTCCGTGGTATTAAGTGGCGCTTCGGAACCGCTCGTAATGTTCACTGTTTCAGATACGTTTCCAACCTCGAGCTGCACATCGAGATCCGTAGGCGTATCTACCAGCGCCTTCACGTTTGTCAAAAGGGCTTTCTTGAACCCTTTCAGCTCGATTTCCAGTTGATACGAGCCGGGCGGAATACCTGTAAACAGATATGCGCCATCACCGTTTGTCACTTGAGTACGAGTGAAATTTCTCTCCGGGTTGGACAAGGTAACGCTCGCACCAACCACCGGAGAGCCTTGCGGGTCGGATACAATCCCGCGAAGAGAAGAAGAACCCGTTTGGGCCGCTGACGCTACCGCCAGCAGCAAACACCCCGCGATCGCTAAGAAGATTCTTTTCATGAAGCTCCTCCTGACTTGAAAGGGTTTGAGGCTGAGACTACGGTTGGATCTCACCGCAGCATCCTTAAATCCAATTTGTTAGTCCGCAGTATTTCTGCGTTTCGTAAAAAGCCGGCGTAACAATCAGGTTATGAACTGGCGTGTAGCTCACAAAAACACGCAGCTATTGTTCCAACCAACGACGCGGGCAATGCAGTTCAAATTGAGCTTGATTTTCGATAATTCTTGCGTGCGAACCCTCTGATGGCCAGGCATTATATACAAAACTCCGGCAATTGCATTCAGAATTTTGGATAAATCTCACTTGAGTACGGAGCAGCTGGTTTTGGCGAGGGCTAAGCCCACAAACTAAGGCCCTCTTCGCGTGAGCGAGTCCGCCAAGATTTCGGAAAGGCGGGACATTAGCAGATATCCGGGGTTGTCGACCGACCAAACCACCTCAGGCATCTCATCGACTGTAATCGCCATGGCGATCTTGCCCTGCTTCGTGTAGAGAATTGCGACGCAACTGCGCAGCGCATCGAGCGCGCCGTACTTGCTCGCCATCGGCCATTCGGCATCGAGCGACCGATTGAGTAGCGCGCTTGTTCGCGCTTCATCAACTCAATCATCTGTTTTGACGCATCTTTGTTGACGATTTCGCCGCGGTCGAGCTCCTCCATGATCTGGACCATCTCGTGTGGCGTCGTCGCGCCCAGCCCAAATCGCTTAAGATTGTCGCCCAGCTTCCCTTCCTTGCTCTCGCCGCCGCCACCGACACGGCGCATGATGCGCGTTGCTTTGAAACCGAGAGAGTTCATGCGCTCGTTAACTGCATCGGTCGTCAAGTAATCGAGCACCATGTTCGTCGCGGTGTTATCACTGAGCAGCATCATCAGACGAAGGCAATCCTGCAAAGTCAGCCGCAAACCGTCACTTAGTTCGGGCAAAATTCCTGAGCCGCCATATCGCGCGGCCTTCGTCAGCACTAATTCATCAGTCCATTTCGCGCGACCTTCGGCGACACGCGCGAACGCTTCAATCATCACAGCGATCTTGATCGTGCTCGCGGTGCGCACCCGTTCGTCGCCGTTGAGGGAATAGGTTTGACCGCTGTCGAGGTTCTTTGCGTAAAGAGATACTTTGCCTTTGAATCGCGTGACTTCTGAGCGGATGCGTGAGTCAAGGGTCTCTTGAGAGAAAACAGCTCCGCAAGCGAGCAGGATTATTACAGGTAATCCGGACCGTGACAGGATTTTCATGAGGCTGCGGGTATAACAAAAATGGCGCAGGCTGACAACCTGCGCCATAAAGAAGTAGATGCCGGAAACTTCAATATCTCACCCGCACTCGATAACTCAGCGTCGCTTCGCCGTCCTTCGCCACCGGCACGTTGAACTGCGCCGCGAATGCCGCAGTCTTCTCCGCCTTGAAAGTTGACGAAACCATTTCCCAATCGCCGCCGATTGGTTCATTGACAATGACGCTGACCGGCCCGTCTTTATGATTACGGATCTTGATCTCGTAAGCGTACTCGTAGAGATGGCCAGAAACGATCACCTTGTAATCGGTCTGTTTACGTTCGGCAACGATGTCGAAGGCGTCGCCGACTTTCACGCGCACGTCTTCATCCTTCGGCGTGTGATCGATTTTGTCTTCGCCGATGAACTGTTGATTGCTGCTGTCGTCCTTTTTGTACAGCCGAATCGTGCCGGCTGGCAGCGGCATGCCGAGCTTGTTCTGCTGCGCGTTGCGAAATTGAATGAACACGCCGACCTTTTCCTTGATGGGCTGACCGGGATTGTTGTAGTTCGTGTAGTAATACCGCTGCCCGTTCAGCACGAACTCCTTCTTCACATCGAAACCGGCGGCTTCCAGCAGTGAGACCTGCTTCGTCTCGTTGTCGCGAATCGTCGTCGGACGTTGCAAAGTGTACACGTGATATTCGAAGAAGCCCTGTTCTTTGAACTGTGCTTCATCACTCACAGACTTTCGCGCCATCGCGCCCGCCAGAGCATACTCGCGCTCCTCATTAACGCGATTCACATCGCCGGCGACCAGTTGCAGCCGCGCATCTTCGAACGTCGCGCCGCTGGAATTCATCAGCGTTACCCAACCCTGCAAGTCGCCCTTCGTGTCGTCAGCATTGACGACCAAAACGTAATCAGCTTTCCAGTTCATTCCGTTGGTCAGGTAACTCGCTTCGATCGTTTGCGTGCCCGCGTCGCGGTTCTCGATGTCCCAAACCAGTGTCGGCGTCGCGACCAGATTCTTCGGCACATCGGGAAAGCGCATCTCTACAATGTTCGTGGGATTGATGACGATCTGCCCGTTGATGCGCCACACTTGCCCGGCATTGTTCGAAAGCAGTGTTGCCTGTACCGGCTCGAAAATCTCCGAGTTGTTCTGATAACGACGCAGCACCAGCGTGATTTCCTTGCCGACGAACTTGTCGAGCAGTTTCGCCGGGTTCAAAAGATCGTACTGATAGTTTTGCTCCAGAATTCGCAGCGCCGTCGGCGACAGAAGCGAAGCCAGATGCACCGTCTCAGGCCGAATCTGTGCCGTCACATCCGCGAAGCGCAAAGCGATGCGACCCGCCGGCAA
>DATBSG010000280.1:0-5902 GCA_036559945.1 Pyrinomonadaceae bacterium | reverse complement strand
ATCAGTGAATACTTAAGGTCAATCATTGAATTACTTCTCCCTGATTCCGGCTGCTTTAAGAATAGCATGACATGTGCCCCTGGGAACTTCCTTCGCGCCATGAAAATCAACTCGGATCAGCTTATCGTGCCTGGGCTTCGCATAGTAACGAATCGAGCCTTTCTCTTTGAATAGATGAAACCCATTCCTTTCGAGAATTCTCACCAATTCGCTGAATTTCATTCGGCGGATTATATCAGGAGTGCATGCGGGGACGAGCCAGCGAAGCTGGCTAAGTCGCCTCTTTATTTTGCGACGGGATTTTTCTCCGAATCGATAAGAACAACCTGGCCTGACCTGCTTCGGATGCGCATCCCAACACGCGCCGACTCATAGACGTTAGGGTCGACCCTGACGGTAAATCGTCTGCCGTCAGTTGACTCGATGACCAGAGCCAGACGTGGTTGATAACCCTCAGCCGCCCCTGAGTTGTCAGCCCAACGGTCTACGATTCTGCCTTCGTAGTCAGGAGGTTGCGCTGGATTTGTCCATTTTTGCCAGGCCACGAACAAAACCATGACGACCACGAAGCAGAGAAGACTCAGCACAGCTATCTTGGTTGTCTTCTTTTCAAAAAACCCTAGTAGGGCTGAATTCTTATTTAGGCGAGTCGATGCCATGAACTTGAACTTCAACTTCCTAATACCCAACCGCCAACCCATCACTTCTTCTCGGATCGGTTGCGCCCAGACGAATGCCAGTTTTCTCTTCAATCATGATGCCTTCGCAATCGCCGAGGTAACGCGGCTTATCGACCAGTTTGTGGCCGCGTGCCGCCAGCGCCTTCTGCGTGTCGCCTGACAAACCATACGGCTCGTAAACCAATTCGTCTGGCAACCATTGATGATGAATGCGCGGCGCGTCAATCGCTTGCTGAATGTTCATGTTGTAGTCGATGACATTCGTGAGCACGTCGAGCACCGTGTTGATGATCGTCGGGCCGCCGGGACTGCCCACCGTAAACCAGAGCGAGCCATCCTTGCGCAGCACGAACGTTGGGGTCATTGCCGACAGAGGCCGTTTGTGTGGAGCAACTGCGTTGCGCTCGCCCTGGATTAAGCCGTAGAGATTCGGCGTGCCGGGCTTCGCCGCGAAATCGTCCATCTCATCATTCATGATCAGGCCCGTGCCCTTTGCCACCACCGCCGAGCCGTACGAGTTGTTCAGTGTGTAAGTGTTCGCGACGGCGTTTCCATCAGCATCCACTACCGTGAAATGCGTTGTCTCGTCCGACTCATAACCGGCCGGCTTCCCTGCCCTGACCTGCTCGCTTGTCGATGCGCGCTCAGTCCTGATTGTGCTGCGCAGTTGCGCGGCGTATTTCTTGTCGGTCAAGCCGGCGATGGGAACTTTCACGAAATCCGTGTCACCCATGTACTCGGCGCGATCCGCGAACGCGCGGCGCATGGCTTCAGTCATCAGGTGATAACGATCGGACGATGCCCAATCCATCTTTTTCAAATCGTAACCTTCGAGGATGTTCAGCATCTCGATCAGCACCGCGCCGCCGGACGAAGGCGGCGGCATCGAGATAATTTCATAGCCACGATAAGTTCCGCGCAGAGGCTCGCGCTCTTTCGCAACATAGCCGCGCATGTCTTCCATCGTGATGAGGCCATCGCGGCGCTTCATGTCCTCGACGATCAATCGCGCGGTCTGGCCTTCATAGAATTCATTTGGCCCGCGCTGCTGCAAACGCGTGAACGTCGCCGCGAGATCCGGCTGCACGAACAGATCGCCTTCGTTGTAGAACTTGCCGTTGTTCAGGTAGATCCTCTTTGTTTCGGGATACTTGGACAGGTATTCGCGATTACCGCGCAGTCCGCGCGCGAGCGAATTCGTCACCGTAAAGCCATTTGCCGCCAGACGCCGTGCGGGCTCAATCAACTGGCTCCACGTCAATCGATGCGAGCCATACTTCTTCAAGGCCAGTTCCATTCCGCGCACGGTTCCGGGCACGCCCGCCGCGCGATACCCTTCGATCGAGCCGCCTTCGCCTTCAATCACGTTCCCGTTTTTATCGAGATAAACGTTGCGATGCGCCGCCGCCGGCGCCATCTCGCGATAATCGATTGCCGTCGTGCGCCCATCCTTCAAACGAATCATCATGAAACCACCGCCGCCAAGATTTCCCGCCGCCGGATGCGTCACCGCCAAAGCGAACGCCACCGCAATTGCCGCATCCACGGCGTTGCCACCCTTTCGCATGACCTCCACGCCGACTTTCGAAGCAACTTCATTCGTTGAAGCCACGATGCCGTGGCGCGCGCGCAACGGTTCGCGGGAAGCGGCGAGTGCCGGATCGTAACTTCGGGGCAGTAAGACAAGGAATCCTGTAACCGATAGCAGCAGTAAGGTCGCTGCAATTCGACGGACCAAGCAATTTGAGTTCTGTTTCATGTGTACCATCCCCACGGCTGACGCTCATCATCGCTTCGTTAGGGGCGAAGTCTTTATAGAACTGCGACACGAATAAATCAATAAGCTCCGAAAGGAGCGAAACGGGTTTTGCGTTTCGCTCCTTTCGGAGCCCCGTAATCGAGAATGGATCGGATATTATAAATATTTCGTCCCTGACGGGACGAAGCACGCAACTAAACTCTGAGATTGGATAGTGCCCTAATTTGAACTTCCTCCCTCGTTTCTGTGGTACAGCAATTGTTTCGCCTCGTCATTGTCTCACGTTCAGGATCGGTGATATAAACGAAAATACTATCAATGTCTGTCCCTTTGTCAGATTGCGAACCGGGTGAGTGGTATGTAGTGGTCAGTTGCGAAAAGTGTAAGCATCGCGAGGCGCTCTTTCGTGACACCTCCAAAGGCGAATCAACGCTCACTGAAACCTACGGCCACCGTTGCCCAAAGTGTCAACACAGAGGCAGGTATGGCCCCGAAAAGTTAGAACGATATCAGCACCCAGACTTAGAGGGAAGTTCAAATTAGTCCACTACCCTGAGATTGTCTCAGGCGTATGCGAAAAACCTTCCTGGCGACAACTGATTCTCCGGATCTAGTTGCAGCTTCACCCTCTTCATCAACTCATCCGCAGCACCGAAGTTTCCCCACGCATCAAACTCACGCTTAATTTCTGCGGGCGCTTTCTCCAGAACCAAACTGCCGCCCAGATTCTCGGCTTGTTGGCGCAGCCGTTCAAGCACGCGCACCGCCTCCTGATGATAGACAGGACTGCGGCCTATGGCGCGCAAACGACCCTCGCCGATTGCCGCATGCCAGCGAACCGCGCGATGCCAGGCGTCGTCGTGCTCCAGCATGGCAACGGCATTGACCTGAGAAGGCAAGTCAGTTGGTCGCACTCGAGCCGTCCAGCTCAAATCATACTTAGCCTGCAAGGGCGCTGTTCCAAGTGCCTGCCAAAGCCCCGCGTCGTCATCGTAAGTCGCACAACGAAAGCTCTCGTCACGTAGCGCCTTCAAGGCTTGGGCCGTTTGTGTAATCACCGTCCTCGTGGACGCCGCGAATCGGATCAGCAGGGCGCATTGATCGCGCAGCGGTTGCAGCCCGAGATCTTCCACCAGCAGCGGCGAGATCACTTCCACAGCAACCGGGAAGAAGTTGTTCGCAACGCGCCTCGCCGCGCTGACCAGATCTTCACGCGTTCCCAAAGCGACAATCGTCCGCGTCTCAGCCGGCAAAGGGCGTAGCTTAAACGTTACTTCCGTAATCAGGCCCAGCGTACCGTAGCTTCCGGTGAACAGCTTGCTGAGATCGTAACCCGCGACGTTTTTCACGACCTGGCCGCCCGATTTGATTTGCCGCCCGTCGGCGAGCACCGCGCGTAATCCAATAACA
Source organism: Pyrinomonadaceae bacterium (assembly GCA_036559945.1). Lineage (GTDB taxonomy): Bacteria > Acidobacteriota > Blastocatellia > Pyrinomonadales > Pyrinomonadaceae > UBA11740. The sequence continues at coordinate 2,053 of DATBSG010000280.1, read as the reverse complement.
AATGATCGCAATGGCCCATAGCTAAATGCCTGAGGTCCGCTGGAGCCAGTTGCCAACACGGCTCCGAGTGTCGCAGTTCCGTTATCAGGCGGATCGATGGGCAGCCATTGACCTCTTTGCGCCAACTGCCTTTGAAAATCCGCTAGCGTCAATCCGGCTTCCGCAGTCGCGACCAGGTCTGCTGGCTCGTGTCGAAGCAACTGGTTCATGCGACGAGAGCTGACGATAAGATCTGCTTTGGTCATCAGATTTCCAACATCTAACCAGGAGCGCGCGCCGGCGGGAATGACGGCGAGCCCTTCCCGCGCGGCGAACTGCAAAACTTCCGATGCCTGTTCAGCTGAAGCTGGCGCGACTTCGATTAAGCGTTCCGCACGCTGGTTCGACTGCAAGTCGATTGCAAAATCCGCCAGCCGGCGCACACCCACATCGCCCAACAACCGGGAAAGCTCGCGGGCAATTCGCGTCTCGTTCATGCGGGCAGCGAGCAGTGGCTGCCGTGATGTAGCTTTGCCGCTCGGAGTTGCGGAACCTGAAGTTGAGGTTGCAGGACTACTGCTTCCTCCCTCTCCCTTTGGGAGACCGGAAATTTTGCCCGCTCCCAGCACACTTTGCGTCGCCACGGCGCGCGCTTCACCACATCCCCGCGGCATTGGAACAATCTTTCCCGGATTGCACAAGCCCGAAGGATCGAAAGCGGCGCGAACGCGCAACATCGCTTCCATGTCATCTTCAGAAAAGATCAAAGGCAGATAGGCGCTCTTGTCGAGACCAACGCCGTGCTCTCCGGTAATCGTGCCGCCGGCGCGCACGCAAGTCTCCATGATTTCGCGTCCTGCTTGTCGGACATTCTCCAGATCGGCGCCTTGTCGAAGATCGAAACAGATCAAAGGATGCAGGTTGCCGTCGCCGGCATGAAAGACGTTGGCGAGTTGCAGATTGTATCTCGCGCTAATGCGATACGTTTCCGCGAGCACTTCCGGCAGACGCGAGCGCGGCACAACGGCATCCTGAATCATGATGTCAGGACTCAGCCGGCCGACGGCGCCGAATGCGCCTTTTCGCGCTGCCCAAAGTTTTTTCCGCTCTTCTTCATCAGCCGCACGGCGGACTTTGCGGGCGCCGTGCTCGCGCAGGATTGCCTCGGCCTTTTCGGCATCTTCGTCAATGCCCGCTTCAATGCCATCGAGCTCGACCAGCAACACCGCGGCGGCATCGACGGGCAATCCGGCCGTGAACACGCTGGCCTCGACGGCGCGGATGATCGCGTTGTCCATCATCTCCAACGCCGCCGGGAGCATCCCTGCTGCGATAATTGCTGACACCGCGCGGCTCGCATCATCCACGTCAAGAAAATCGGCGAGCAGCGTGCGCACCGCAGGTGGAACCGGCGCGAGTTTCACAGTTGCCTCAGTGGCAATGCCGAAAGTCCCTTCCGAGCCGACGAAGACCCCCAACAAATCATAGCCCGCGCGTTTTGAATCGAAATCTATGATCGAACCATCCGACAACACTATGCGCGCTGCGACGACGTGGTCCGTGGTTGTGCCGTATTTCAGGCAATGAATGCCGCCGGCGTTTTCGGCGATGTTGCCGCCGATTGTGCAGGAAGGCTGGCTCGAAGGATCCGGAACGTAATAAAGGCCGTAAGGTGCTACGGAGCGAGTGAGCTGTGCGTTGACCAGGCCAGTCTGCACGCGTGCGAGTCGATTCTCAGTGTCAATCTCGAGGACCTTCCGCATTCGGGCGAGCTCAATGACAACACCACGATTTACTGCCAGCGCCCCACCTGAAAGCCCTGTGCCTGCGCCGCGAGGAGCGAAGCTCACGCCTTCGTCATGCAGCAACGCCAGAACGTCCGCAGTCTCTTCAGTCGAGTTGGGAAAAACGACGGCGCGCGGGGCATGTTTGTGTTGCGGCAAGCCATCGCTTTCGTACACCAACAGTTCGTCAGGCTCTGAGAGAACGTTCTCATCGCCGACGATGTCTCGCAACTCTTCCAACAACGAATCGTTGGCTTCGAATTGCTGGCTGCTCGCGACCATAACGTTGG
>DATBSG010000279.1:0-1718 GCA_036559945.1 Pyrinomonadaceae bacterium | reverse complement strand
TCGCTGACCTGCCTGATGCTCGGAGATGTGAAAAAGGCGCAGGTACAACAACGGAAGCTTCGTGCTCTTGATCCCGCAATGGCGGAACATCTCGCGGCCGTGATTGCAAAGCGGCGTCAGTAATAACAGAAACCCGACCGTGAGGGAGGATGCTCCTGAGTCACGGCTGAACACACCCTCCCTACGGTCGGGTTTCTGCTCGCTTTATCACACAATCAGAAATTTCCCTGACAAGTCTCGTGACCGCAGTCGCAATCGATTTCGATTGTCTTGCCGGCGCCTTCACACGATGCGCTGCAATACTTTCCGTCCGGTTGCGGCGGGCACGAGCATGCGGGATTTTTACATTTGTCTTCGTCAGCCATAATTCCTCCCCTGACTTCGTTACAACAATCTGATTAGTAGAGTTGGCCAAAGCTTAACATAGCTCGCTTTGCGACTCCGAACGCAAAAGTATCACGTCGCTGTTTGCCGAGCCATGCGGCGTTCGGTAATATCGGCGCAATTCAATTTGCCACAACTCAAAGAGGGACCAAATGAACGCCACCGCCATGTCCAAAGAAGTTCCGCCACCGCTTCAGATGTTGCAACTGATTTCCGGATTCTGGATTTCGCGCTGCGTTTACATCGCCGCGAAGCTCGGCATTCCTGATCTGCTGAAGGCCGGACCAAAGACAGCCGAAGAATTGTCGACGGCGTGCGGCGCGCACGCGCCGTCTTTGTTTCGCGTGCTGCGCGCGCTGGCCGCGGTCGATGTTTTGAGGCAGAGCAGCGACAACCGTTTTGGCAATACGCCGCTGTCAGACACTTTGCGCAGCGACGCGCTCGGATCGTTGCGCGCATTCGCGATGACGGAACTTGGCGAAGAGCACTATCCGGCATGGGGCGAACTGCTTCACAGCGTGCGCACTGGAGAGATCGCTTTCGATAAAGCTTTCGGCGAGCCCGTTTGGGAGTTTTTCGCCAAGAGTCCGGAGAACGCGAAGATTTTCAACGACGCGATGAGCGGCATGACCGCGCAGGCCGAGGCAGCACTACATGCGGCTTACGATTTCGCAGGAATCAACACAATCGTCGACGTCGGCGGCGGTCACGGCGGCTTGATTACTTCGATTCTCAAGAAGAACCCGCGAATGCGCGGAATCCTTTTCGACTCGCCTCAAGTGATCGAAGGTGCGAAATCAAAACTGGCGGAATCGGGAGTCGCTGATCGTTGTGAACCAGTCGGCGGCGACTTCTTTCAGTCAGTTCCGTCGGGCGGCGACGCGATCATCATGAAGTGGATCATTCACGATTGGAATGACGAGCAATCGATTACGATCATGAAGAACTGTCATCGCGCGCTGCCGGAGAACGGAAAGCTAATCCTCGTTGAAGCAGTCGTGCCGCCCGGCGACGAAATGCATTTTGCGAAGTTCATCGATCTGAACATGCTGGTAATGACGGGCGGCCGCGAACGCACCGCAGAAGAGTTCGGTCGGCTCTACGAAGCCGCGGGCTTTCGCCTGACGCGAGTCGTGCCGACCGAATCGCCCTTCAGTGTAATTGAAGGCCTCAAGACGTAATCGCAGTCGCACCGCATGCGCTCGCGCCCGTACAGCCATCATTCCGGCGCGCCGCGCGATTCCAACAACTTGATCATGTCATCGTGAGGCGTTTCTCGGGCGACAGCGAGGATCGTCTTACCGTCTTCGTTGCGCAGGCTCAAATCGGCGCCC
>DATBSG010000278.1:0-3826 GCA_036559945.1 Pyrinomonadaceae bacterium | reverse complement strand
GGCCTCCCGCGCGGCCAGTCCGCTTGTCCGCTTCCTGCAATGCTAGAATGTCGGGTGTCGGAAGCAATCGGTTTTCAGAGAATGCGCGCGCGGCCTTCGCGATGTTGTGTTTGATTGTCAGTTTGCGATTCGGCGGAAAGTTGTAGCCGAATTTTCGTAGCATGCCGGCCCCGATCAAATAACGACCGACGGCGTAACGAATGTTGTATGAGGCGAGCACCAGCGAGCTTTTCTCGCTAACATCGATTGCTGCCGCTTGCTGATTGCCAAGTTCGGTTCCGCTGTTGGTGGCCGGTAAGCTGAGTGGCATCGCCGCGCATCATGTGTCAGAAGCCCGCGTGTAAGCAAGGGCGTCGGTAGTCACGTTACGGAATGTCGAGAACAATTATCGCTATTGTGGACGATCTCTTCTTCGCCTCGAAAATTCGCGGTACGGCGGAGCATGTCGGAACGCGCGTCCTGTTCGTAAAATCAATCACCGAGGCAATGGAGAAAGCGCGAGAGGACGCGGTGGCTTTGATAATTGCGGACTTGAACGCTCGTTGTTGTGATGCCGTGGATCTGGCGCGCGCGTTGAAAGGCGACGACAATCTCAAAGCGATTACGCTGCTCGGATTCTTCTCTCATGTGCAGGTCGAGTTACAGCAAGCAGCACTGGCGGCGGGATTCGACCGTGTCATCCCTCGTTCAGCATTTACGAAAAGCCTTCCCCAGATTTTGGCGGGAAACTAGAAAGACTACGCGACGCTCTGCGGCGTTACGACTTCGTGAATAGGCCGCACTTCCTGAATGAGTTGATCGTACTGCTCGATGGTCAACGCTTGTGCGCCATCTGACAAGGCTTTCTCCGGCTGATCGTGAACTTCGACAATTAACCCGTCAGCACCCACGGCAACGCCCGCGCATGCGAGTGGAATCACCATGTAGTTTTTCCCCGTGCCGTGTGATGGATCGACTATAACCGGGAGATGCGATATGCGCCGGACCGCTGGAATCGAAGCGAGGTCAAGCGTGTTGCGCGTGTGCTGCGCGAACGTGCGGACGCCGCGCTCGCACAACACGACATTGTAGTTGCCTTCGGACATGATGTACTCGGCGGCCAGCAACCATTCGTCGAGGGTCGCTGACAGCCCGCGCTTCAAAAGCACCGGCAGATGCGAACGTCCGGCGCGCCTGAGCAGCGTAAAGTTCTGCATGTTGCGCGCGCCGATCTGAATCATGTCGCCGTACTTCTCAACCAGATCGCAACCGCTTTCATCGAGGGCTTCGGTCACAATCTTCAAGCCGTAGGCTTCGCGAACTTCCGCGAGAATCCTAAGACCTTCTTCTCCCAACCCTTGGAAAGCGTAAGGCGAAGTCCGCGGCTTGAACGCGCCGCCACGGAAGAAGCGCGCGCCACTTCTTCGCACAGCTTCGGCAACAGCAAATGCCTGCGCATGACTCTCGATGGCGCATGGCCCGGCGATGATCGCCAGCTCATCTCCGCCAATCGACGCGTCGCCAACGCGCACGATGGTCTTGTCGGGACGAAGGTCGAGCGTTATTAGCTTGTAAGGCTTGCTGACGCGAATGGCTTCGGATACGCCAGGCAGATTCTCGAAACGCGTCGGGTCGATGGCGCCGGGGTTGCCGGTAATGCCGATGGCGGTGCGCGTGGCGCCCGGCATTGCGTGTGGCTTGAAGCCGAGTTCCGTGATGACGTCACACACGTGCGCGACTTGCGCATCGGTGGCGTCTGCTTTCATGACGATTAGCATTGCTGTCTGGTTCCTATAGTCGCTTGTAAACGTCGCGGCGATGACGAACGTGATGAATAATTACTTGCCTCTTACGTCGGTCAACTTCGTAAATGATTCGGTAGTCTCCCACTCTAATTCTGAATAAGCCTTCTGCGCCTTCCAACTTGATCGTTTGGTGTGGGAACGGTTCGTTGCCGAGACTTTCAATAGCTTTCATTACTCGCAAGCGCAAAGCCTTCGAGAGTGACCGCAAATCCTTTTCGACCGAAGGCTTCGGAACAACATTATATGAAGCCATCTTTTTTCAGGCGCCGTTTCAGTTCCGCCAGGCTGATCGGTTTCTCTTCGCGACGTTCTGCGACGATAGCCAGGTCATGCAAATCCTCGATCAACTTCTCGTATTGTTCCACTGTGAGAAGCACAGCCTTTTTTCGACCCTTGGCGTCCACCACGAATTGTTCTTGAGCTCCCATGAAACTAATTTACCTGAATTTCAGGCATTTGTGGAAACTTGGTCACATTCTCTCCGGAACGGCAATACCGAGTGTTCCTAAGGTCGCTGTCAATTGTCTGCGCGTATAATCGGCGACTGAAATCAGCACCGCGCGTTTCACTTCGTCTTCTTCGCCGATGATCCGATGCCGGTGATAGAACAGATTAAATGCCTTCGCCAGGTTGAAAGTGTATTTAGCCAGCACCGCGGGTTCGGCGGAACCTGCAGCCAAAGCGTTCGATTCATCGCGGCGAGCCGCCAGCATCAGAAGCGACCATATTTCGTCACTGGCTTCGCCCTCAAACGTCCGACTCGTTTCTTCTTTGTGAGCAGCGATTACGTTTTTAGCTTCGGCGAGAGGAGTACGGTCGATCCGGTCGCTACCGCTCGCGGTACTGACACCGTTGCCGCCGCTCGCGTCCAGTTTTCGAAAGATTGAATTCGCGCGCACGGCTGCATACTGGCAATAGGGTCCGGTCTCGCCTTCAAAAGACAAGGCTTCCTTGAAATCGAACGCGATCACGGAGTTGCGCGTGAACTTCAGCAGGAAGTAACGCAGCGCGCCAACTGCAATCGCGTGTGCTGTCTTTTGTTGTTCGTTCTCGGCAAGATCAGGATGACGCGATTTCACTTCGGCAAGCGCGTCGGCCTCCAAACGATTGATCAGATCATCGGCTTTGACGCCCAGACCCTTACGGCCGCTCATCTCGATGTAGGGTCGTTTTCGATCCTCTTCAGACAATTCAATGCTGAGTTCTTCGCAAGCTGCGGGTGACAGCGCGACCATCTCGTAAGACAGATGGACGCTTGCTTCCTCGCCCAACTCCGGCACGATTGCGGCCACGCCGTGTTTGACGATCTCCTGCGGATACGACTGGCGCGAATCGATCACGTTGTAAACAATCGCGCCGCCGCCGAAATTTGGCCGCGGCACTTCCGGAAGTCTTTCGGCGTTCGGTTCGGTCATTGTGATCCAGACGACGTGCTGGTCCGGATATTCTCGGAACGGCTTGTAATTGAAATCGAGACCCAGTTGCCCCAGCTTCCAAAGCTGATAGGCGATGTCTTTGCCCGTGTAGGTTACGGTGCCGTTTGAGCGCACGATGATTTTGTCGGACTCGTGTTCGTCGGTCCCGGTGTGCGACTCGAATGGCATGACCCAGCATCCGCGGTTGCGTCCTTCGCTCGCAAAGTGAATGGCGCCGCGCTCTTTCATTAACTCAAACGCGCGTTCCCAGAAATGCAGGTGAAGAATCTCAGACTCGCGCGCCAACAGATCGTAACGAATTTCCAAACGCTCCATCGTGTCAAGAATGCATTCGACATTGCGCGTCGCGACGTAATCCGCCAATTCAGCCATGGGATTGTTTCCTTCTTCGATGGCGTGAAGAATTTCCGCGCGCAACCTCAGCTTTTCGGGATTCTGTTCGCCGTCAGCGCTGCCGTCGCGATAGAACAGGCCGACGCGCGTGTACAAGTCCCAACAGTAATAATCGAAAGGCCGGTCAGCGGGGAGTGAACGGTCGAGCGCCTTGATGTCGTCGAGCGTCATCTTTTCGATGTGAATAAATCCGACGACGACGTCCGCGACTTG
>DATBSG010000277.1:0-5108 GCA_036559945.1 Pyrinomonadaceae bacterium | reverse complement strand
AAGGCAACGGAATTGGGCGTAACGCGTCTTGTTCCCTTGACGACGGCACGTGCTGATGTACGAATTCGCGAGCCTGAAGATGCACGAAAGAAACTTGATCGGTGGGAACGAATCGCCTTTGAAGCCGCGAAGCAGTGCGGGCGTGCAAGGCTAATGAGAATGGACGAGCCGATGAATTTCGATGAATTCTTCAGGTCCATTGCTGACGCGCAACTAAAGATCATGTTCACGGCACGCGACGGTGACTCGCTCGCGGGAGCGTCCAAAATGGATGTGAAAACTGGATGTATCGTGGCGATGGTTGGTTCCGAGGGCGGCTGGACGGATGATGAAATCAACGAGGCGCGGGCGAACGGCTGGACAATCGTGACGCTCGGTGGCCGGACATTGCGAGCAGAAACAGCAGCGCTCGCGGTGGCGGCTCTGTTGCAGCACCGATTCGGCGATCTACTCTGACCGCGTCACGAGTCCCGATTCAATTTGGTTGGCATTCAGCCGGAACTCGCTGCCGCTACCCATCGTTTAGCGCAATGACAGCTTGAAGTTATGTCGGCAACTGAACAGGACATCATCACCAAAGCGCGCCGCGATTTGGCGCAACGGCTGGGCGTGCGCGAGCAGGATGTTGCGGAAGTAAGCGTCGAAGAGACCGATTTTCCCGACGCGGCACTGGGCGCGTCCGTGGAAGACGAGATGAGCGCGCAGGTGATCACGCCCGGCCGGCGCATTCGCTTAAAGGCCGATAGTGAGATTTATGAGTATCGCGCGACCGCGCGGCAGTTGCGTTTGGTAAACTTCAAGGGGCAGAACTATCGCGTGTGAACGCACCAACACTACGGATTTATGTCACGTAACGTTTGGCTCAACATCTCCATCGCCGTAGCGCTAATCCTAATCGCGGCATTCGCCGGCCGCATGCACAAGTGGCAAAAGAATCGGCCGGCGCGTCACGCGACTGAATCTTCGCGCTCAGTCGGTGAAGGCGCGACGGAATCGGCAGCGGATGAAAACGACTCGCAGAAGACAGAAATTCTTGTGCGGTTTCGTTCGGGCGTGACCCAGCAGGCAATCGAGGCCATCACGGCGCGCCTGAACGACGAAGTTGAAGATCGAATCGAAGCGGTCGATGGGCTCGATGTAATCGAAGATGAAGACAACAGAAGTGCCGACGAAGTCGTTGCGCAATACCGCGCGCTGTCCGAAGTGGAATACGCGGAACCGAATAGCGAAATCAAACTCGATCATGAGGGCGCAGGTAAGCACATTCACGCCAACGACGAACTCTTTTACAAGCAGTGGGGACTGTTCAATCACGGGCAGGACGGCGGCAAATCCGGCGCTGACATTAGCGCCATGCAGGCTTGGGCCGTGACGAAAGGCAGCAGCGAAGTGGTGGTGGCGGTGCTCGACAGCGGCGTCGATTACACACACCCCGACCTGGTGAACAACATCTGGACCCGCCCACAAATTATCAAGGCTTACGAAGATGACGGGCTGAGATCCGAAGAGCCAGTTGATGATGTTCACGGCCTCAACGTGCTGGAAGATAGTGGCGACGCGATGGATGACAATGGCCACGGCACGCACTGCGCGGGCATTCTTGGCGCCGAAGGTGGAAACGACATCGGTATCGCCGGCGTTAATTGGACCGTAAAAATCATGCCTTTGAAATTCATGGATGCGGACGGCGCCGGCACAACCAAGGATGCGATTGCAGCGATCAGCTATGTCATCAATCGGAAAAAGGCCGGCGTCAACGTGCGCATCATTTCCGCAAGCTGGGGCTCGACGATTAAGTCACGCGCGCTGGAAGACGTGATCCGCAAAGCGGGCGCTGAAGAAATTCTGTTTGTTGCCGCCGCCGGCAATGCGAGTTCCGACAACGACGTGAAGCCGCATTATCCCGCCAGCTACGATCTGAACAACGTGATCAGCGTCGCCGCGGTGAACCGAAATGACGAGCTGACGGCCTTTTCGAACTACGGCGCGACCAGCGTCCACATCGCTGCCCCGGGTCAGCAAATTGTCAGCACTTGGTTGCAACATGGCTTTGAAGAAAAGCAGGGCACTTCGATGGCGACGCCATTCGTCGCCGGCGTGGCGGCGCTGGTGCTGGCCACGAATCCTGGCATCTCAGTCGATGAATTGCGGGCGCGACTATTGAAATCGGTGGATCCGTTGCCGTCGCTGAAAGGGAAGGTCGCGACGGGCGGCAGAATCAATGCGGCGAAGGCAGTAACTCCCCAATAATCCCAGCTTTTTCGCGCGTCCGTCGCAGCGGTTTTCCTTGCCACCGCAAGGCTCTTCAGTCGCTTCTTGCGCGCCTGCCGTGGTCTGTGTGATGATTGCTGCGATGAATGTCATCATTCACAGAACGAAATTCATGAGGAGCCGATAAAGAGTGAAGGCGGAGTTAGCGCAATTAATCGCACTGCAAAAGACTGATACAAATATAAGAAGACTACAGACGGAAATCGAGAGCATTCCTGAAAGGCGCGCCGAGATCGAGAAAGAGTTCGATCAGCGCGCCTTTGAAATTCGCGGCCTCGAACAACTGCGAGACGCGGCGTTTCACGAGCGCGCCCGGGTGGAAAAAGAGATCTTCGAACAAAAGCAACGCGCCGAACGCGCCGACCGAAATCTGATGGCCGCCAAAAAACCCGACGAATACACGGCCGCGATTCGCGAAGCAGACGCCGCGCGCAAACAGATCTCGGCGTTCGAGACGCAGGTGCTGGAACAGATGGAAGCGTTTGAAAACGCGGAGAAAGAATTGAAGGAGCGCGCGCCGGAAGTCGAGAAGCTGCGCGAAGACATGCAGGCGCGGTTCGTTCAGTTCGATGAGCAAGTGGCGCGGCAACAAAAAGAGCTGGCCGAAGCTCGCGCGGAGCGCGAACGGCTGGTCAAAGAATTGCCGAAAGCAATGAGCGCTCTTTACAACCGCATCAGCGCGCGCATCCGCGACGGCATCGCCGTCGCCGAAGCGCGCAACGGCGCCTGCACCGCTTGCTTCATGGCGCTGCGGCCGCAGATCATGGCTGACGTGCGCCGCGGTAACGAAGTCATCACCTGCGATAACTGCAATCGCATTCTTTATTACGAGCCTGAGAATGCGGCGCACCCGGCGGGCGTTTCGTAGTTTGACTGGAGCGCAAGCGTCCTCGCTTGCACTAACTCAAAACTGGATGACCGCAAGCGAGGACGCTTGCGCTCCAGTCATTCGCATCGTTGACAACGAGCGATTGGGTCGAGTAAAAGTCCTCCCATTCCGGGGGTAAGCAATCGTGGCGGAAGAAACAACTCAGCGAGTTAAGAGCGGGAGAACTTTTGATAGTGCTTACGGCTTTTCCTTCAGCATCGCGGTTGGACTGGTTTTATTCATAGCAGGACTGGTCATCAGCCTCACGTTAAGCGATGGCACAAGCATCGGCTTGATTTTCGGAATCCCCCTGCTGGTCGCAGGCTTGGTTATTCCCGTCTTCATGATGCGCGACCTGTTCAAAACCAACGAGATCAACGCGCCCTGTCCGAATTGCGGCGCGCCAATTCGCACCTCGGATGCGACGCTGCGGCTAAAGTGCCCGCGCTGTGAGAGTGTGATCGATGTGCGAGAGAAAGAGTTGGTCCTGTCGGCGGGACAGAACGTTTAGAGTTCAACCTTCAGGTTGCTTTTTTCAGAACAGGACAAGCTAAAGCTTGAACTCTGAACACGGCTAAATCGGCAGCCAGCCACGCGACGAATAGTCGCTAATCGTCAACGCGAACATTATCGCCAACCAAAACAGCGCTGACGCAATCACCAGCCAAACCAGACGCCCGCTATAGCGCACGTGCATGAAGTAAAGCACGACAAACGTCGCTTTGATCGTCGCGATCGTCAGCGCTAGCACCGCATTCAGCGGGCCGGGAAAATCCCGGAACGCGGCGAGCACAGTGAGCCCTGTGCCGCCCAGAAGAATCAGGAAGATGCCAACGTAAACGCGTGGATAAACTATGTGTTCACTCATTTCGTTTAGAGTCGGGCTACCGCCCGACTGCTGTTGGCGGGCAGTAGTCCGCCTCTAAACATCTTCAACCGAGATGTCCTTCCAGATGTCTGCCCAGCAGGTACAGCAACGGAAACAGAAAGATCCAAACGATGTCCACAAAGTGCCAGTACAGTCCTGAGATCTCGACCGGCGAGTGATATTCGGGACTAAATCTTCCGCGCCACGCCAGGATCAGAATCACCGTCAGGATTCCCGCGCCGATAATCATGTGCAGTGCGTGCATTCCCGTCATCGCGAAATAGATCCAGTAGAACATTTCGACGTTATGAACTGAGACACCTTCCGGCAGGTGCAGCTTGTGTGGATCAGTGTCGCCGTGTTGCGCGACCGCTGGATTGAATGGGTGCCCGGGAATCAACTGTCCGGGAATCAGATTGTCGCGATACTTATCGCGGTACTCGACCGCTTTGATTCCGAGAAACGTCAGACCCAACACGAGCGTCATAATCAAAAAGATGATCGAGTTGCGGCGCTTCCCAACCTGCGTAGAAAAGACGGCCATGGCCATTGTGAAGCTGCTGACAATCAGCACGACCGTGTTCACCGCGCCCAAACGAATATCCAGGTGATTGCTGGCCGCGGCGAATGCCCCAGGGTATTTGTAGCGGTAAAGCGTATACGCCAGAAACATACCGCCGAAAAACATTATCTCGGTGACCAGAAATACCCACATGCCGAGCGTGCCCGCCTCGCGCTGCTGCTCCATGTTCTCGAAATGGTGCTGCAACGCAGGATGCGAAGTGGCGTCGTGAGTTGTTGCTAGTCCTTCAGCCATAACAGGGAATTGCAAATTGAAAAATGAAAATTGAAAAGTTCAAATCGGATCGTTAATCAAGCGATCGACTTTCGAATGCGGCCTCTCTGATTTCGTTCCGGCGAAAGACTCGCACCCGATTCAACCGGCGCAATTTGAGATTTGCACTTTGCACTTTTCAGTTTTCAATGTTTCCTTCCAACGCGCTTTACGCGCTAATTGTCGCAAGCGGCTCCTCACCCTTCGGCCGGCGCTTGCCGCTCAAACTTGCCGACGACTTCTTTCGTTTCCGGCGGTGCGAACTC
>DATBSG010000276.1:0-6796 GCA_036559945.1 Pyrinomonadaceae bacterium | reverse complement strand
GAAACTACGAAACCCTGGGTTTTTTCAGTCAATCGCGCGCCCCTTGCCCCTCGCCCTTGTCCCTTTGCCTCTTACTTCCGCCCTTTACCCTTTCACCTTTTCCCTTTACCCTTCCGTCATGTGGCGCGTCATTCGTTACATGGTCTACGCTGGTCTCGGAATTTTTCTCGGCGGTGTGATTTTCGAGGCGGCTTCCCTGCCGCGGACGGGCGATCTGCGAAGCCAAAACCCGGCGACAACGTCTCTGATTGAAGCCCGGAATCGCGAATTTCGCGCGAAGGGCATCGAGCCAAAGCGTTTCCAAATTTGGGTGCCGCTCGACAGGATTTCTCAAAACCTTCAGCGCGCAGTGATTGCCGGCGAGGACACCAATTTCGCGACGCATGACGGTTTTGATTACGAAGCGATCCAGCGCGCGTGGGACCAGGCGCAGAAGGACGCTGAGAAAGAAGCTCAGCGCGAAGGTGAAAACGATTCGTGGCTGCCGAACTTGCCGGATTTCAAACGCGGAGCGTCAACCATTTCTCAGCAGCTCGCGAAGAATCTATATCTTTCCAGCGAGCGCTCGTTCATGCGCAAGGGACAGGAAGCACTAATCACTTATTTCATGGAGCGCAACCTCTCGAAGAAGCGGATTTTGGAGTTGTACCTGAACGTGATCGAGTGGGGTGACGGAATTTACGGCGCGGAAGCGGCTTCGCAATACTACTTTCACAAACCCGCCGCCGTACTCAACGCGCGCGAAGCGGCTTTTCTCACAGCGATGATTCCGAATCCACGCACCGTCTTTAATCCGCAGACAAATCCCAAACGCGTCGCGCGGCGGCAGCGCATCATCATGCGCTTGATGCCGGGCGTCCGGATGCCGGCGTGAGTTTAAGTCCAGTGCGTGAGCCATGTAGCAAACGCAATCCATGCGTGCGTCCCGCCGATGACCAAACGCAAAGGATGCGAGATAACGATCAGCGCGCCGCCCAACATAGTCGCGCGGTGCGGCCGGCCTCTCGTCACAATGTCAAAGATGATGCAAGGGACGATAAATAGATCCGCCAGGCCATAGAACACCAGCGGCCCGCCGCGCTCAATGAATCCCAGCGGCAAGCGCGCCACACCAGCAGGCAGAAGCGCGATCGAGGCAAGCAGCATCAGACGCTTGTGCGTATCCAACTTTCGTCGGAAATAGAATGCCGCACCCACCAGAATCCCGAACACCAGCATGTCGCCCAACGGTATCGTCAGAAATGAAAGTGGATTGACGTCCGGCAGTGGCGATGGTCCCTTTGCCCGCACGATTGCGGTGAAAGTGCCGATGATAATCATCAACACAGCGATAACACCGCCGGCAACGCCCAATTTCATGTGGATTCGCGTGCGCTTGGTCGCGACCAACGTCGTCTGCGTCACGAACAAAGCGATCCACGAACTGAAAACAATTCCGTGCAGAATGAGCAACGGAATCAGCCGCTCGGAATGAAAGTACGGCCGCAGATAAAACGTGCGCGAGAAGCCGACAAAGACAACGAATAGAATCGTCATCGCCATGCCGCTATAGAAAATGCGCTCGCGTGTCTTCGCTTGCCGCTGCGTGTCAATGACTTCTGAGTAGACTGCCATGCTTTGCGTCCCAACCTTTACTTAGTGAATTGCACTACGCGAAACGTTCTTATAAACCAAGCCACCTTTCATCACAAACACAACGCGCCGCACGGCGGTGATATCTCTCAAGGGATCGCCGTCGAGCGCGATGATGTCTGCTTGCAAACCCGGCGCAATCGCGCCGATTTGATTACCCAAACCCATGGCTTCAGCGCCGAGCGAATTGGCAGAAACCATTGCAGTCATCGGATCGACTCCGCCATCACGCACGCGATCGATGAACTCTTCGGCGTTGCGGCCGTGCGCGCCGGCGACTGCGTCAGTTCCGAAAACGATCTTCAGTCCCGGAATTTTCGAGGCGCGCTGCACCAGTTCGTGATTCAGCGACAAGACGCGTTGCATCGCGGCGAATCCTTCTTCAGTGTAGCCGGGCGTGCCCAGATATCTTTCTTTGTTGGCGAGATAATTTTCGATGACGAGACCGGCCTGCGGATCGAGATAAGTTCCCTTTTGCGCCATCATCCTCAAGTCGTCATCGGTGGCCATCGTGCCGTGTTCAATCTGTGTGCAGCCGGCATTCGTTGCGGCGCGCACGGCATCTTTGTAAGCATGCACGACGGCGCGCAAACCTTGCTTCTTCGCTTCATCGCACGCGGCATTCAGTTGCTCCTGTGAAAGCGTCATGTTGCCGCCCTGGCGAATACTCGCTGCAGCAAAGACTTTGATGACGTCCGCGCCGGCTTCTTTTTGTTTGCGTATGAACGCGCGAATCTCTTCCGGCGTACCTGTCTGTGGCCCACGACCGACAAGGGGCTCAGCAGAAGTCAGAATCCGCGGCCCGGGGAGAAGCCCTTTCGCGATCGCATCGCGCAGCGGGATGTCTGCGGACGAGCCGATGCTCTGCACCGTTGTGAAGCCGGCCATCAACGTCGCGTAGGCATTCGCTGCCGCAGCATAAATTGCATCGGGCGTCGTGCCGCCCTGCCCCGCGTTCTTGCCGTCTTTGCCAAAAATCCACGTGACGTGCACGTGCGCATCGATCCAACCGGGCATCACGGTCAGGCCGCGGAGGTCGTAATCAATCGGCCCGGCTTTCGGATCGACGGCAACGATTCGCGAGCCTTCAACCACAATGCGTGTGTTGCGGAAAATGTGGCCTTTGCCGTCGAAGATAGTGCTCGCGGCAATCACAATTCGTTTCGGGTGCATGGGTAATTGCGACAAGACGCGCGGCGCGGCTGCGTGGAAAAGAATCAACGCCACAACCGCCGCCAGAACTTTTGAAATTCGCATGCCGCGAGATTTTAAGACAGGTTGCCGTTTTTACGGAACAGTTTTGTCGGTACGGCCCAGTAACTGTTCAAAGCGTGGATCGGAGCGCAAGCTTTCGAGGTGCGGATCGACACGGACGAAAGTAAAGCCGACAGCATGTTCTCGTTCAGCCTGGGCCAGCCAGCGAAACGCATTTTCGCGATCGCCCAGCAAGCAAAAGATCACGGCAATCTCATACGCCGTCACCCAATGCTCCTCGCGCTGCGCAATGATTTGTTCGAGAATCTCGCGCGCCTCGTCGTGATGACCTGTCGCCGCCAGCACGTGCGCGCGTTTTGCGCGCGTCGTCGGCGTCTCTCCGGCAAAAACCCGTTCCTGTTCGTAAGCCGCCAGCGCCTCAGCCGTCATGCCCTTTCGCTCGTAAGCCCAGCGCAGAATTGTGTGCGCGGCGACGCCACCCGGATCGAGTTCCAGCGCTTTGCGGCATTGCGCGATGGCATCGTCAAAGCGGCCCGCGAGAAACAGCACGTTGGCGACCGCTGTTGCGATCACCGGCGACTGTGGTGAAATCTCGCGCGCGCTCTCAATCTCGGTTGCCGCTTCTTCGTGCCGGCCCATCGCCGACAAGCTGTACGAATACCAGCGGTGCGCCACCTGATTGCGCGGATTCAAGACGATCGCTTTCTGCAATTCGCGCTCGGCGCCTTCCCAATCGCGGTCGTAATGCAGTCGCACAAAGCCGAGCGACCCATGCGCCTCGGCCAACGATGGATCAGCTTTGACTGCGTTCAGCGCCGCGTGTTTTGCGCGTTCCCAGGCTTCGGGCGGCGGTGGCTCGACGTACCAATTGAGCAGCGAGTAGCAGTCCGCGAGTTCGGCATACGCTTCCGCATAATCGGGCTTGAGTTCGACTGCCCGTTCAAGCCGCTGAATTGCCTGCCGCAAACCTTCAGCGGTGCGGCGGGTGGCGTAGTAACGGCCCGCGGTATAAAGCTGGCGCGCCTCGTCTTCTTCACCGGGCGAAGTCTTGGGCGTCGGCAAGTCAACGGCGGAGGTTTCGAACGATCGAATCGCAGCGGCCGCTGCTGCTTTCGCACGGCGCGGAACGGCTGCTGATCCCACGAGTTTCTGTGGCGCCGGATTCCGCGTTTTGCTCAACAACTCTTCAAACGCGGGTTCGCCGCGCAATGCGTCCCACGTGGGCTCAACCCCAAGCCAGACCAGCCAACCGTCGTTGATACGGTGCGCTTCTTTCAGCAGCGCGAGCGCTCGGTCGTGCTCGCCGAGGTGCAGATGAATCAACGCCGCGTGATACGGCGAGACGTAAGCACGCGCGGAAATTTCTTTCAACTGCCGGAGCGCCGCGCGCGCATCGTCGGCGCGACCGGCGACGGCGTAAGACGCACCCAAACCCGAAACGAAGAATTGGCCGCCGCCCGAAAGCTGCAAAGCCTTTTCGGAAGCACGGACGGCATCATCGCCGCGGCCAGCGCCACGCAATGTCCAGGCGAATGTCGCCAGGCCGTACGCAAAATCCGGCGCGGCTTCGAGCATATTTTCGTACGTCGCAATCGATTCTTCGAATCGACGCGCCTGGTAATAACACCAGCCCAGCGCCTGCACCACACTCGGCGATAACGGATCGAGTTCGCGCGCGCGCAAAATCTCGCGCAGCGCCTCGTCGAATCGGCCGGTCATCTGCAAATGAAAGCTGTACCAGTGATGGCCCGTCGCATAGTTCGGATTGATCTCGATCGCACGCCGGTGATGCGCCTCAGCGACTGACCAGTCAAAATCGTGCGTGACTGTCGCGAAGCCAAGCGCGCTGTACGCCTCAGCCGCTGCTGTGTCGAGATCGACCGCCTTCTGCGCCGCCTGCTTTGCCGCCTCGGAGCATTCCTTGAAGGGCTTTACCCCGAAGACGCCCAGCCAGTTGTAGTAATCGGCGATTCCCGTGTAGGCGAGCGCGTAATCGGGGTCAAGTTCAATCGCGTGGTTGTAGCATTCGATCGCGCGCGCCAATCCCGATTCGGTGTACGTGCTCCAGTAGTAGCGCCCGCGCAGATACGATTCGAAGGCTTCCGGATTTTCAGTGCCGCGCTTCGAGAGCTGTACGCGCTCATCGCCAGTCAGTTGCGGAAGCAGCGCGGTGGTCACGCGCTTAGAGATCGAATCTTCAATTTGCAGCACGTCAGTCGATTGCTCGTCGAACTGCTCCGCCCAACGCGTCGTCCCTTCCCCAATATCCATGAGCTGCGCCGTCACGCGCAGCCGGTCGCCGACACGACGCAGGCTGCCGTCAACGATGTAATCGACGTGGAGATCTCGGCCCGCGACAAGCGGGTCAACCGTCACGCCTCGATAACGGAGGACACTGCTGGTTGGCCGAACGACAAGTCGCCGCACGTTGCTCAAGCGCGTGATGAGCGCGTCGGCCAAACCGACGCCGAGATATTCATCGCCGGTGTTTTCAATCGGCGAGGTCAACACTTTGAATGGCAACACGGCAATCGATTCCTGGCCCAGGCGCGATTCGATCGGCAGCATCGGCAGCGCCGCCAGCCGGTGATTCAGCTTGCGCAGCAGAGTGTCGAAGCGCGGATGGCCGTGCAGACGATCGAACTCCGGATCGACAGCCGCCCAAAGTATCCACGCATCCTTCAGTTCAAGCGCGCGCTCGAGCAGATCGAGCGCCGGCTCATTGCGCCCGAGCGCGCAATTCACCAGCGCCGCGTGATAAGGCGAGATGTAACGCCGCGAAGCTACTTCTTCCATTTCGCGCAAGACGGCTTCGGCAGAGTCAACGTCGCCGGCTTCCGCATGAGCGGCCGCGAGCCGACCAAGCGTGTGAGACGCTTTTCCCATCATCTCGATGGATTTGCGCGCGGCCGCGATCGCCTCTTCATGCTGGCCAATCGCGCTCAACAAATAACTGGTCCCGTAGCGCAGCATCACGTTGCCCGGCTCTGTCTGAAGCCGGTCGCGAGCCATCGTCAGCGCCTCGTCAAATCGCCGCGCGTGATACAAACACCAAAGCACGCTGAAGCGCGAGATGATCGAAAACGGATCGAGCGACACGCCGGTCTGCGCTTCGCGCAAAGCTTCAGTGAAGCGGCCTTCCATTGCCAGTTGAAACGCGTACCACGTGCGCACGGGCGCGTAATTCGGATTCAACTCGATGGCTTTGAACAGTTGCCGCTCAGCGCTGTCCCACGAGAAGTCGCGGCTTAACTTTGCCTGGCCCAGAGCGCCGTGCGCTTCCGCCAGCGAGGGGTCGAGCTCGACCGCGGTGGCCGCCGCTTCGTACGCAGCGATTGCGCACTCGCTGAACGGCAAAACAGAGAAGATTCCCAGCCAGTTGTAATACTCAGCGATGGCGGCGTGCGCTGCGGCGTATTCGGGATCGATGGCGATTGCCTGGTGATAACAAACGATCGCTTTGGCGAAACCGTCTTCCGTAAACTTGTTCCACTGAGCACGTCCGCGCAGGTAGGCTTCATGCGCTTGCGGATCGTCAGTGCCGCGCTTGGCCAGGTTCAGCCGCTCATCGGTCGTCAGATGCGGCACGATGGCTTCCGCGACGTGCGCCGAGATCGCGTCTTCCAGCGTCAGCACGTCGGTAAACTTCTCGTCGAACTGTTCCGCCCACGCGGTCGTGCCATCGCTCACGTTCAGCAATTGCAACGTCACCCGAATACGATCCCCGCCGTGTCGAATCCGGCCGTCGAGCACAAACGCGACTCCGAGTTCCCTTCCCGCTAACAGCGGATCGGTCTCGGCGCTGTAACGCAGCACGCTGCTCGTCGGCCGCACGGCAAACCGGCGAATCGAACTAAGTCGCGTGATGAGCGCGTCAGCCAGGCCCGTGCCCAGGTAATCCGAACCCGAATCCGTGCCCGGCAGATCGATCAATTTCAAAGGCAAGACG
>DATBSG010000275.1:0-6038 GCA_036559945.1 Pyrinomonadaceae bacterium | reverse complement strand
AGCGTTCGCCTCTGCGACGTTCCGGTAGTCATCGCGACCAAGGATCGCCGAGGCTTCCGCAAAGCTCGCCAGCATCAAGCCGTTCCACGCGGTAAGAATCTTTTCGTCACGCGCCGGTTTTATCCGACGCTCACGAATGTCGAACAGCATCTTGCGTCCGCATTCGATCATCGCGCGCGCCTCGTCGGTTGAAATGTCATGCCGGGCTGCGACGTCTTCGATTGTGGCGTTGACGTGCAGAATGTTTCGCCCTTCGAAGTTGCCTTCTTCGGTAACATCAAAGTAATCGCTGAATACTTCAGCATCGCTGGAACCCAACGCGTCGACGATCTCATCCTTTTCCCAGACAAAGAACTTCCCTTCCTCGCCTTCCGAGTCTGCATCCTGCGTGGAATAAAACCCTCCGCTCGCGTCCGTCATCTCGCGCATGACGTAATCAAGGGTCTCTTCGGCGATACGTCGCGCAAAGTCACTCTTCGTGAGTTGATAAAGATGCAGATAGACCCGTGACAGCAGAGCGTTGTCGTAAAGCATCTTCTCGAAGTGCGGTACCAGCCAACGCGCGTCGGTTGAATATCGATGGAATCCGCCGCCAAGCTGGTCGTACATCCCACCTTCGGCCATCTTCCGACACGTATATTCGATGATTTCCAGCGCTTCGGAAGACCCGTTGCGGTAATGCATGTGCATGAAAAACTCAAGGGTCATTGCCGGAGGAAACTTAGGCGCATTGCCAAAACCGCCGTTGGCGCGATCGTAATTGGCTACAATTCGCCGATACGATGAATCAAGTAGATCAGCCGTTAACACTTCCCGCGAAGGCGTCGCCAAACCGACTCTTCTCAATTCACCGAGCATTGCCGTGGAAGTGTGCGCCACTTGATCCGGCTGTGAGCGATAAGCGTCGGCTACGCTGATGAGCACGCGGGGAAATCCCGGCATGTTGTAACGATCTTCAGGAGGAAAGTACGTGCCGCCGTAAAACGGAACGCCGTCGGGTGTCAGGAACATAGTCATTGGCCAGCCGCCGTGCCCAGTCATCATTTGAACGGCATTCATATAAATCTGGTCCAGGTCGGGCCGCTCTTCGCGATCGACTTTGATATTCACGAAGTTCTCGTTCATCAGTTTTGCGATCGCTTCGTTCTCGAACGACTCGCGCTCCATCACGTGGCACCAATGACAGGCGGAGTAGCCAATGCTCAACAAGATTGGTTTGTCTTCGGCTCGCGCCTTCGCCAAGGCCTCTTCGCCCCACGGATACCAATTGACTGGATTGTGCGCGTGCTGAAGCAAGTAAGGGCTCGCCTCGTTGATTAGTGCGTTGGTGTGTTTTTGTTCAGTCACGAGAATTTTGCCCTACTCAACCCTTGAACCAATATGGGGTTTCTCTCGCCCAGGACGTATTCGGGTACTTTCGATGAAGCAGGTCGAATGCCGCCTTTGACCATCGGCCCGTGTCTTTGTCGGTACAACCATAACGAGTTGATTTCACCGCGAGATGCAATGCTTCCGGCGCGCGCTTGTCCATCGGATTCCTCGTGGCCCAGTCGATCACTGTCTTGCAAAGATAATTTGGGCCGGTTCCGAGGGCTGATAATGCAGCCCGCTCTTTCGCTGCTTCAGTTTGTGAAGGTCCCAGGAATTCGGGCGGAACTATCTGCTGCTTCTTCGGCTCGCCTTCGCTGTCTTCGCCCTCGGACGGCGCGCCGCCAAACATTCCCGGAGGCTCTGCGCACCACCAGTTGTCGCGATAACTGTCGACTTCGGCAAGCGCCGTCGTCCGGCCTACGCCTGCGGTTACGTATGGCCGCAAGCCGGGATACTTTAGCGCCAGAAAGGCGGCGGCGAATCGACGCGCCTCAGGAGTCGTAGCCCGTTGATATGCCGTCAACAGCTCCTTCAAGTCAAGATCGACCGAGGCCAGAACTGTCGCCGCTTGATTGGCGGCGGCTCCGCGATCCAACAAGGCTGCTCGCATGAACGCGGCCCGCGCGACGTCGCGGTGAAGATTTGCCGCCAGCACGTCGTTGTGCGCCACGTCCCCAAGGATTCCGACCGGCATCAGCTTATTGAAGACGTTCGCCGCGTCCGTGTCGAAGAAAAGCTTCGCGCCCCTGGTTGTCTCGGCGGCTTCTTTTTCGTCCATCGGAATCTCGCGGCCGTCGCTGTTGTCACTAAAGCCGGCTGGTTCACGCTGCGCACTGCGCAGGAACTCCCCAAGATTTTTTGCCAGCATCATTCTTTCATGAACCAGAAGATTGACGGCGGATCGCGACAAGTTACTTCGGTCGCCGGCCAGCGTGCGATCGAGCAAAGCGCGTGCTTCATCCGATCGATTCGTCTCAGTTAGCAAACGCGCGGTGTGAAAGATGAGCGAGGGCAAAGCTGGCGATGCACGATCAACTCGCCCCGCGGCATTCATCAGGTCGCTCGCTTGCGCAGCTTGGCCGTTCGCCTTTGAGATCGCCGCCACCAACCAGGACACGGTCTTCTTTTTCTGCCATTGTTCCAGCGCATGACTGGTCGCCACATCCGACTGATCTTGAAAAGTCACGATCCAGTCCGTCAGATCATCACTTCTAATTGCGTCGGGCACAGACGAGCTCTTCACTTCGTCGTCATCGCCGAGGAACTTGTCGAGCAGCGCGGTGTAGTCCCAAACACTCTGCTTGAAATCCGTCGCCGCGTCCTTTCTGACGATCGTCCGCGCCAACTCGCTGATCGTTTCTTCAGGATGCAAGCGCAGGCGCGCGAGATTCAGCAAACGTCCTGCGGCATGATGGGAACGCGCCAACTCCTTGTCTTTGACGATAGATTTCAATCTCGTCTCTGCTTCCGCCAACGCAGGCTTTCCCTGCTCTTCTTTTTCGGCGAGGCTTCCCTTTCGCAGCAACGCCCGCGCGGCAAGATAGGGCGCTAACGCGCGCCAGGGCGAAGAACCGTCATGCGCAATTGCGTCGAACTGCTTCGCGGCTTCATCAAATTGCATCGCGTAGAAGTTCGCCGCGGCAGTCTGGTAAGCCCGATCCGCTCTAATCAACGCGTCCTGCTCTGCCGAGGGCGGATCAGGAATGTGCTGTCCGCCGCCACAGTTGCTGAACACCGCATCCTGAGCCGCAGCCCAATCCCGGATCGCAGCGCTCTCCGCACCGAAATGTTTAATTCTTTCGCTTAGAGTTGCTTCCGCATTTTCAAACGCGTCTTCCTGGCAGTTCAGGTACGCATCGTAATCGTGCGGCTTCTCGCGATTGCGATATGCGCGAATTTCCGGTGGCGGGGCGACCCCGGGCACTTTCGCGCGGGCGTCGTTCCATTTCTTAATCCACTGGTCTTCGTTAGACTCCCAACTGAGATTTATGCGCGCATCCCACAGTTCATTGAGCGCCTTCACCTCAGCGTCGCTCAATTTCTCGCCAATCAGATTTCGATACGCGGCTACCAGATACGATCGCGCGTAGGTCGTTTGCAATACGCCAAGCTGTCCACGCGCAAAGCGCTCGAGCGGAAACTCAGGGTGCTTTTCGAAAACAAATATCGCGTCGGTAAAAAACGGACCGCAGGCTTCCGTCTGCCGCAACCCGAACATCAAGAACGAACAAACCAATGCGGCGACACAGAGCGTTCGCTTCCAGTTACAGGGGACCATTTGTTCGACTCCTAATCAAACGCGTCAGATCGTCGGCCAGTCTACACCAGTGGAATACGGCCACAGAAGTTTCCAACGGCTTTCGGTGGTCGAAGACTAGTCAGCGCGTCTGCTATAATTCGCGACTGAATGGCCATTCATTTTATGTAGTGCAAGCTGGCAGCTTGCGCCTTTGCGAGTTAACAACTCGCGCTACTCATGGAACGTGAAAGCTTAGAGATGGATGTAGTGTTCGTCGGCGCTGGCCCGGCGAATTTGAGCGGTGCTCTGCACCTCTCGCGCCTAATCGCTCACCACAATGCGGCGTGTGAAAGCGGGGCGCGAGAAGGCAAATCGCTCGGCGAGATTCAAATTGCGGTCATCGAAAAGGGCGCGTCCGTCGGCGCACACATTCTGTCTGGCGCCGTGATGGATCCGCGCGGACTCGCCGAATTGATTCCCGATTTCGTCGAGCAAGGCGCGCCCCTCGAGTCGCCAGTCAACGACGATCAGTTTCTTTATTTGACCAGGAACCGTGCGATTCGCTCGCCGATCAACCCGCCGCCGCTGAACAATCATGGTTACTACATCGTTTCGCTGAATCGCTTAACAGCATGGCTCGGCGAAAAATGTGAAGAAGCCGGCGTCAACATCTTTCCCGAATTTCCCGGCGCCGATCTGTTGTATGACGAAAACGATCGCGTGCTGGGGGTGCGCACCGGCGATAAAGGCATCGATAAAGAAGGAAAGCCGAAAGCGAATTTCGAACCTGGAATAGATTTGCTCGCGAAGGTCACCGTCCTCGGCGAAGGCGTGCGCGGATCGTTAACCAAGAAACTGGTTCGGCGACTTGGCCTCGACGAAGGTCGCGAGCCGCAGGTTTACAGTCTCGGCGTCAAGGAGCTTTGGGAGTTGCCTGACGATCGTTATCCGGCGGGTCGCGTGACGCATACGCTCGGTTTCCCTTCCGATCAGTGGACGTATGGCGGCGGGTGGATCTACGGCATGCAGAATCGCGTGCTGAATATCGGTTACGTGACGGGGCTGGATTACCGCGACCCGCTGATTGATCCGCATGCCGAATTCCAAAAATACAAAACGCATCCGTTCGTCGCGAAGCTGCTCAAAGGCGGCAAGATGATTCGGTACGGTGCCAAGGCAATCGCCGCCGGCGGATGGAACGCGATGCCGCGCATGTATTCAGACGGCGTGCTGATCGTCGGCGACAGCGCCGGCTTTCTCAATGCGGCGCGCTTGAAAGGAATTCACTCGGCGATCAAGAGCGGAATGCTGGCGGCCGAAACGATCTTCGAAGCATTGCTCGCCGAAGATTTCTCAGCGGTAAAGTTGCAGCCGTTTGAAGCTCGCGTCAAAGAGAGTTGGATTGCGTCTGAGCTGCGCCGCTATCGAAACTTCCATGCGGGCTTTCGCCACGGACGCTGGTTGGGAATGGCGAACGCGGGTTTGCAATACATTACCGGCGGACGCGCCTGGGGAATATTCGATCGAGATCATCAGGAACCCGGGCATGAAGCCATGCGCAAGCTGTCGTCGTTCAGTTACAACGGCGAGTCCCCGCCACGTTACAAAGATCTTCGCTTCGACAAGCAATTAACTTTCGACAAGGTCACCGACGTTTATCACGCCGCGGTTGGTCACGATGAAGATCAGCCCGCGCATCTGCACGTGCTCGACAAAAATATTTGCGCGACGCGCTGCGCAGAAGAATACGGCAATCCATGCCAACGCTTCTGCCCGGCGGCGGTTTACGAAATGGTTGATGTAGCGCAAGCTGTTAGCTTGCGTTCTGCCGCCTTCGCTTCGGCAGTTCCCCGTCGCCAACTTCAGATCAATCTTTCCAACTGCGTGCATTGCAAGACGTGCGACATCATGGACCCGTACCAGATCATCAACTGGGTCACCCCCGAGGGCGGCGGCGGTCCGGATTACGTCGGGATGTGAAGCAGCAGTGAGCAGTGAGCGGTGGGCAGTATGATTTCCTTCTGTGTTTCCTCTGTGTCCTCTGTGGTTAATTTCGCGATTGAGAGAAACCGAAACCTTATGCTAATGTCTGACCCAACATGACAGATTTCGACGAACAAACTACTTTCGATGTAGTCGAAAAGGAATGGCCGATGTCGGTCGGCGACGGCAAGGCCCAACGCAAGAAGAAGCCGCGCATTCTCGCCATCACCACTGACTGCTGCACCGGATGCGCCGGGTCGCCTGCCTGCATCGAGTACTGTCCGATCGAAGCCTGCATGTTCTGGGTGACGGATGAAGATCACCCACCCTTTGGAAGAATCGAAGTCGATCCGTATCTGTGCATCGGTTGTCAGAAATGCACGAGCAAGGGTCCTGACGGAGCCTTCCTCGACGGCTGTCCCTGGGATGCGATTGAAATGATTCC
>DATBSG010000274.1:0-3976 GCA_036559945.1 Pyrinomonadaceae bacterium | reverse complement strand
GGCAATTGCGAGGGCGGCAATAGCGACAAGCGCAACGGGAATCGCGTTAATCTCAACGGCGCCGAGAATGGGAAGCGTTATCTTTGTTTCCTGACCCAGTCTCGGAAAGATGTAGGTGGCGTACTGCGCCAAGCCGATGCTGCCCGAAGCAATCGAGAGCGGCGCGCTGAAAGTCAGTTGCCAGATAAAGAGAAACGACATCAGACGACCCAACTTCCGGGGACCGTAAATCTCTGCGAGATACCGATACGAACCGCCCGAACCCGGCAACGCCGCGCCGAGTTCGGCCCAGACAAGGCCATCGCAGACGACCAACAACGCGCCCAGAATCCACCCGAGCATCGCCTGCGGCCCACCCATCGCGGCGATGATCAGTGGGATGGTGATGAACGGCCCGACGCCGATCATGTCGATCATGTTCAGCGTCGTCGCGCCCCACAGGCCGACACCGCGGATTAGTTGCGGCTCGGCATTGTTAGCATCAGCGGGCGCCGGCGTTTCTGTGTCGTTAGGCATTGCGAGACTGTTTACGTGAAAAAAGACCGCTTGTCGAGTTCCCGATTTGAGCAACCAGTTAACGCAAGATGTTTGCGTCAACGAGCCGCGGAGCGGCGACAGAATTTAGCCCAGGGTGAGCGAGCACAGCGAGCGTAACCCTGGGATCACGTTCCTTTTTGTTTCTGGCGCCGGCTCTAGCCGGCGAAAGAAAACGGTTGAGTGGTTTCAACCACATGGCCACAATGATCCGGTCGCTATCGCTCTCGGTTCTGACACGAGCGTTGCGATGCTCGCCTCTGCGTGACCTCCGCGTCCTCTGCGGTTAAAATATCGTCGAAACTTGCTCAATTGTATGAAACACAGAATCTTTCGATTTGCATTCGCGCTGCTCGTTCTTTCGCTGCTTTTCAATGCGCCACGCGCTCAACAGCCTACCCAATCCCCAGAAGATCGTGTCGCGCTTTATCAGGCGCTGCTCGATTTGACTAATCCGTGGACAGTGATGTGCGTCGCCGCGCATCCCGATGACGAAGACGGCACGTCTTTGATCGTCATGCGCCACAAGCACGGCGCACACACAGTCAGTTTGTTCTCTACGTTTGGCGAAGGCGGACAGAACGCGATCGGCCCTGAGCTGTATGAAGAACTTGGCGCGATTCGCGCGCGCGAGACGATGGCCGCGGCGGAGATCCAAGGATCAGAGCCGCACTTTCTTGGGCTGAAAGATTTCGGCTATTCGAAAACACGGGACGAAGCCTTCAAGTTTTGGGGACACGAAGAAGCTTTGCGACGGATGGTTTTGGAAATTCGTAAACTTCGACCTGACGTGATCATCACGAATCATTCGACCATGAGTAACGATCACGGTCAGCATCAGGCTACTGCTCTGATGGTCGTCGAAGCGTTCGATGCCGCTGCTGATCCGAATAAGTTTCCGGAGCAGTTGAAAGACGGCGTGACGACCTGGCAGGTGCAGAGACTCTTTGTGCGGGCTCGCGGAAACCAATCCCAAAATGCCGACGCACAGATCGTGACCATCGATCCGAACGAGAAGGATCCGGTCCGTGGGGTCGTCTATGCAGAAGAAGCTCTGCGCGCTTTGCAGAAACATGCGACGCAGGGCCCTTGGCCGAAAACATTCGCCGAATATGCAAACCGTTTTCGCGCCTTCAGTGGACAAAGCGCGCCGACGGGTCAACTGCCTATGATTCGCTACGCACTTGTCCGAGATGCAAGAAACAAGCAGCCGCTACAACCGAGCAGCAATACCAACCGCCATAACATGCTTGACGGAGTTGATTCGAGGGATCATTCACTGCCGATCGATAACGGCCTGCCGAACGATTCGCACAATTTTCTTGATGGTTTGATTCTGCCGGCAAATTTCACCAGCCAACTCGACGTGCCTTTGATTGACGGCAAGCCGCTGGTTGCGTTTGTCGATGATCGCGCGAAGGTTGCGAACGCACTGCTGCAATACGCGGCCAAGGGATATCGGCTTACTTCGGAAAAAGCAGATTTCGAACGGTTGGAACTAATGCGTGACCGAATTAACCGTGCCACGGCGCTGGCTGTTGGATTCGTTGTGCAGGTTGAACCATCAAGCTTAACCGTCATGCCGAATTCGCAGCTCAATCTGAAGATCAAAGTAGCCAACAACGGGAATCACACTCTGAACGGGATCGAGTGTGGATCGGAACTGCCAACTCTGAAAGAGTCCGTCGATCTCAAGAAAGTCTCCGGCCCAACTTCGGTCTTCACCACCTATTCCGAACTCAAGGCCGGCGAGGGACTAACGAAAAATGAAACCGTCAAGATTCCGGCGCGGGCGGCCATCAACACGCCTCTGGCGAACCATCTCTACGAAGCAACTGCGCTGGGACTGCCGTTGGTCACGCACTGCTCCGTAAATACTTTTGGCCTGAAGGGATTCACAGTAACTTCAGACACCTCCCTGAACGTGGCGCCGCCGATTGAAATTACTTCCGTGAGTCAGTCCCCTTTCGTGATCACTCCGCAGACCGAAGCGCGCGCGCAAGCTTTAACTGTGCACGTAATTAATCATGGAGAGACCGCGGCTAAGACGTGGGTCGAAGTCTTTGGCGCAACCGAAAATGCCGGCCGGACCAGCGAGACGGTCGCTGACGTGACTTTAGACCTTAGCCCAGGCGAACAGCGCGACGTCGTTATCAAGTTGCCACAATTGGAAAGACGCGTTAGAAGAAGTTCGGTTGTAACCCGCGTAGATCTCATGACAGGCGTGGTGCAAACTACCGGTGCTCCCCGTCCCTCCAAACCGCGCTTCTTGATTCGCACGCGTGACAAATCCTCAAATGAAGTTGCAGTGCCACTTGTGTATGCTGATGCTCGCGTCCCGAACGGCCTCCGTGTTGGGTACATCCGCGGCTTTGATTTCAGTTTACCAAACGCCCTAAACGCGCTCGGCGTCGAATCGAAGGAGTTGAGCGTCGATGATGTGAAGACTGCGGATTTGTCAAAGTACACTTCAGTCATCGTTGACAATCGCGTCTATGAATCAAAGCCGGAATTGATCGCGGTCAATCAGAAGCTGCTCGATTATGCGAACGCGGGCGGCAATCTGATCGTCTTTTACCACAAGTCGGATGAATGGAATCCTGATCCACGGCGGAATCGTCCGCAGCTTGCGCCTTATAAGCTAATCCTCGGCAATGAACGCATCACGGACGAGGATGCGCCGATTACTTTCATTGAGCCGGATCATCCGTTGCTGAACACGCCGAACAAAATGGCTCAGGATGATTTCAAGGATTGGATTCAGGAGCGCGGGCTTTACTATCCGCGCGAGTGGGACCCGCAGTTCCACGCGCTGCTGCAATCAAACGATCCCGGCGAGGCGCCTTTAAAAGGCGGACTGCTGGTCGCGGATTACGGGCGTGGGCATTACATCTACACCAGCATGGTTTGGTATCGGGAGTTGCGCGGAGGCGTTCCGGGCGCGTATCGAATGCTGGCGAACATGATTAGTTACGGCCAAGCCGAAGGCAAAAGGTAAAAGTAAAAAGGCAAAAGTAAGAATGGACGCGCGCTTTGGACGTTCCTCAATCGGTTCTCCTTTTTACCTTTTTCCTTTTAACTTTTTACTTGGCTTGCTCTAGCTTCTCTTTCACTCGCACCAGAAAATCTTCAATCGCCGCGTTAATCCTTCGCTGCAAAGCTGAATTTAGGCGCGCTTCGCTCATCAAAGCGACTCCGGGGTGTAAATCCCATGCGCGTTTCCGACGCAATTCGACCTGCTGCGAGATGTCGACGCGCGTCGTGCGTTTACTGTTTGCGAACTTCAGCGAGTAACGCAGAAGGTGCTTTGTCTCATTTATTGCCGGCGACCATTCAATTACGTTTGGATTTGGCGAAGTTTCGCGCACTGGAAATGAAAAGCGAATGCGGCCGACCGGTGTGTCGGTAGCGATCGTCCAACGCGCGAGTCCAGGCTCTCGAT
>DATBSG010000273.1:0-3872 GCA_036559945.1 Pyrinomonadaceae bacterium | reverse complement strand
TTCTGTTCTCAATGAATCCGTTCTGGCGCGGACAGACGTCGGGCAGCTATTCGCTGGTTTTTAACGCGATTCTGAACTTCGACAATCTGAACGCGGGACGGAAGCTTGCAGAGAAATAGTCCGAAACCGACTACAAACATGAAACAAGTGATTCTAATTACGTCGCTAATACTTTTCTGTGTCGGTGTTTGTTCCGCACAGCCGCGCGCAACGTCTGATGCGAAGACTTCAACCATCGCCGAAAAAGTCGCCGGCATGCAGAAGTATCCCGGCTACTTTCCGTTCTACTGGGACGCGAAGGCGGGAAAGATCTGGCTGGAGATCGACAAGTGGAATTCCGAGTTTCTCTACGTCGAAGCTTTGCCGGCGGGCGTGGGCTCGAATGACCTCGGTTTGGATCGAGGCGAACTCGGACAGAGTTACGTCGTGCGCTTCGAGCGCATTGGGCCAAAGGTTCTGCTGATTGCGTCCAACGAAGGGTACCGCGCAAACAGCGACAATGCCGACGAGAGACGCGCGGTCCGGGACGCGTTTGCCGAATCCACACTGTGGGGATTTGAAGTCGCCGCCGAGGATGGAGGTCGCGCGCTGGTTGATGCCACGAACTTTTATTTGCGCGATGTGCACAGCGTTCCCGGGACGCTGCAACGCAGCCAGCAAGGCCAGTTTCGCTTGGACGCTTCGCGTTCCGCTTTCTTTCTTCCGAATACAAAAAACTTTCCGAAGAACACGGAAGTTGAAGTAACGCTGACGTTCACCACCGAGGGCGACGCTGGTCCGCTGGTGCGATCGGTGACGCCGAATCCGCAGGCGATCACTGTGCGCGAGCATGTTTCGTTCGTCGAGTTGCCGCCGCCGGGATTCAAGCCGCGCGAAAACGATCCGCGCGCCGGCTACTCTGGAATTCAGTTTATGGATTTTGCGACACCGATCAGCGAGCCGATCGTGAAGCGCTATCTCAGTCACCATCGCTTGCAGAAAAAGGATCCGTCAGCGGCGATCAGCGATCCGGTCGAGCCAATCATTTACTACGTGGATCGCGGCGCGCCCGAGCCGGTGCGTTCGGCTTTGATCGAAGGCGCGAGCTGGTGGAACCAGGCCTTCGAAGCCGCGGGCTACCGCAATGCATTTCGCGTCGAAGTCATGCCTCCTGACGCT
This sequence comes from Pyrinomonadaceae bacterium, assembly GCA_036559945.1. GTDB lineage: Bacteria > Acidobacteriota > Blastocatellia > Pyrinomonadales > Pyrinomonadaceae > UBA11740. Next base: position 2,714 of record DATBSG010000273.1, on the reverse strand, counting down.
GACCCGATGGACGTGCGTTACAACGTGATTCAGTGGGTGCATCGCTCGACGCGCGGCTGGTCTTACGGAAATTCGCTCGATGACCCGCGCACTGGCGAAATCATTCAGGGCCGCGTATCGCTTGGCTCGTTAAGAGATCGCCAGGACTTTCTCATCGCGCAGGGTTTGCTGGCGCCATACGGGAAAGACAAGACCGTCGTCGAAAAGATCATGCAGCAGGTTGTGCTGGCGCGCTTGCGCCAACTGGCGGCGCACGAAGTCGGTCACACGCTCGGCCTGCAACACAACTTCGCGGCGAGCACGACAGGTCGCGCGTCCGTGATGGATTATCCGGCGCCGCTGGTGAAGCTCGGCGCGGATGGGCTGCCTGATTTATCGGACGCTTATACGAAAGGCATCGGCGAGTGGGACAAGGTCGCGATCGCTTTCGGCTATCAGGATTTTCCGGCGGGGAGAGACGAGAAAGTCGCGCTCGACAAAATTCTGAGTGATGCATTCGCGCGTGGATTGCGATACCTGACCGATCAGGATGCGCGTCCTCCGAGTGCGTCGAGCTCCTACGCGCATCTTTGGGACAACGGCATGAATGTGATCGACGGACTTGCGAACCTGATGAAGGTTCGTGATGCCGCACTTAGGCATTTTGGTGAAGAGAACATTCGCGAGGGCGCGCCGATGGCCACGTTGGAGGACGTGCTCGTTCCGCTCTACATGCACCATCGCTACCAGGTTGAAGCAGTCGCGAAATTGGTTGGCGGCGAGGACTACACTTTCAGCCTGCGCGCCAAAGGCGATCGCAATCCCCAAATCATCGCGCCTGACGAGCAGAAGCGCGCACTGTATGCGGTGCTGGCCACGTTGAAGCCGGAGAATCTGGCGCTGCCTGAATCGTTGTTGCGTTTGATTCCCCCGCGGCCTCCTGGATATCCCCGCACACGCGAGGACTTTCGCATTCGCACTGCCCCAACTTTTGACGCGCTGGCGCCGGCAGAGGCGTATGCGAACCATGTGTGCGATTTTCTATTCAATCCTGAGCGGGCTGCACGCATCGTCGAATTCCATTCGCGCAGCATCGAATACCCTCCGTTGGGCGACGTGTTCGACAAGATTCTTGCGGAAACTTTCCGCGCGCCGGTGCGCAGCGGCTATGAAGGCGAGATTCAGCGCACGGTCAACTCGGTCGTGCTGAACGAGCTGATGGCGCTGGCCGCGAACGAGCGGGCTTCGAATCAGGTGCGCGCCATCGCTGAAGCCAAATTGTATGAGCTCAGGCAGTGGCTGGAAGGCCGGCAAAACCTCGCGCCAGATGCAGGCCAAGTTGCCTTCATGAACTACGCCGCAAATCAGATCAAACGCTTCCAGGAAGATCCGAAAAAGATGAATCTGACCAAACCAAACGAGCCGCCGGATGGTCAGCCGATCGGCACCGATTGGTGGGCGCTCTCAGACCGCGATTGGTGCGATTGGCGATAACGGGGCAGTAGCCCGACCGTCAGGGAGGGCGCACGCCTTCGAGCGCTGAAGGCGCTCCATTCAATAGCCCAGGGTAAGCGCGAAGCGCGCCACCCTGGGTATGAAATAAGAGAAAGGATTCAAAGCCCCGCAGGGGCGACAGGCGAACCAGTTATGCGATACGCCGTTATCATCGAAAAAGGTGAAGCCAGCTTTGGCGCCTACGTGCCGGATCTACCCGGTTGTATCGCCGCCGCCGAAACTAAAGAGGAAGTCCTGCAATTGATTCATGAGGCCATTGAGTTCCACGTCGAAGGCCTGCGCGAAGACGGCCAGCCAATTCCCGAACCTTCCTCAAGTATTGAATACGTTGAAGTAGCCGCTTGAATCAATTAATCCGCCAACGAAAATTGAAGATTCCGTCCGAAGTCACATCCGCATAAGCCGAATCATAATCCGTAGGTGCCTTTAACGACTCCTCAAAGATTCGCCTTATCCACTCTCATCACCGCCCCCAACAAAACATTCGCTCCATTCTCGATATCTTTCGGTCGCGAGAATTCTTTTGGCGAATGGCTGATGCCGCCGATCGAAGGAATGAAGATCATGCCGATCGGACCGAGGCGGGCCATGTCCTGCGCGTCGTGGCCGGCGCCGCTTGGCATTTGCTTCGTTGTCAGTCCGAGTTCTTTCGCCGTATTGTCGATGATCGCGCGAATACGCGGATCGGTAGGCGCAGGAATGTTGGCGTTGAGTTCCTTAAAGTCGAAAGTGACGCGGCTTGATTTAGCGATCCCATCTGCTTCAGCGCGAATCTTCTGATAAAGCATCTGAATCTTTCCCGCATCGAGATCGCGCAGCTCCAAACTGCAAACAACCTTTCCGGGAATCACATTGGGCGCGCCGGGCAAAGCCTGAATGCGACCGACCGTGCCGACTTGCCGGCCCGGAATGCTGGTCACGACGCGATTGACCGCTTCGATGAACTTCGCCGCAGCCAGCAGGGCATCCTGCCGATTGTTCATCGCCGTCGTCCCGGCGTGATTGGCAAAGCCTTCGATGGTCACGTCCCACCAGTTGATGCCGACGATGCCTTCGACGACACCGATGTCGATGTGTTCGGCTTCAAGCGTGCCGCCCTGCTCGATGTGCAGTTCGAGATAAGCGGCGATGCTGCCTTTCTCTCGCTTGACCGTGGCCAGCTTCGTTGTGTCGCCGCCGATAAACTTTATGCCTTCGCGGACAGTCTTGCCGCTCTTGTT
>DATBSG010000272.1:0-5089 GCA_036559945.1 Pyrinomonadaceae bacterium | reverse complement strand
CTGGCGCACGCGATTCATGTTGAGCGTCAGAGAAGAAATCAACTCGCCGGCGTTCTTTGAAGCGGCATCCATTGCGGTCATGCGCGCGCCTTGTTCGGAAGCAATCGATTCGAGCAGCGCACGAAAGATTTGCGTTTCGACCAGACGCGGCAGCAACCGGCTGAAGATCTCGGCGGGTGGCTGTTCGTAAATGTAGTCCTTAACTTTAGACGTTTGCGCAGCTTCGTCTTCGGTCGCTTCGGTGGTTTTGGAAATCGGCAGTAGTTGCTCAGTCACGACACGCTGCGTCAGAACGGATTTGAACTCAGCGAAAATCAGAAAGACTTTGTCGATAGCCTCGTCCTCGGTAAACCGCGCAATGACATCGCGCGCGACCTCGAGAGCTTCTTCGAATTGGACGCGGCCTTTGCCGGTCAGGCCAATGTACTCCGCTACGATGTTTGCTCCGCGCCGGCGGAAAAAATCGCGGCCCTTACGTCCAACTGTCGCCCACTCGATTTGTTTTTCCGGATTCGCTTTGACGAACGCCTGCGCGGCCTTGATTAAGTTTGCGTTGAATGCGCCACACAAGCCTTTATCAGCGGTGACTAGGACGACGAGATAACGTTCGTCGCCGCGTTTGTCGAGAAGCGGATGATGGAAGTCTTCGGTCGTTTGTGCGGCGAGTTCGCTCAACACCGCGCTCATCTTGTCGGCAAACGGACGAGCATTAACCACGCGATCCTGCGCGCGCTTGAGCTTCGCCGCCGACACCATCTTCATGGCTTTGGTGATCTGCTGCGTGTTCTTGACCGACTTAATGCGCCGGCGAATGTCTAAAAGATTGGCCATGCCTAGTCACCGCGAAGCGGTGAAAGATAATAGCCAGGGGCAAGCGAAGCGCCGCCCCTGGATAGGATCCAGACGTGAAGAGTGCACCCTGAAGGGGTGCGACGATTTGTTCGTGCCTTTGTTTTGTACTTCATTTCATTGCGCCCCTTCAGGGCGCGTTACTCTTCGAACCATGATCCAGGGGCGGCGCTTCGCTTGCCCCTGGCTATTTTATTTCGCCCTTTCAGGGCGATAACTAAGCCGCGACCGCTTGTGCCCGCTCCGCCCAAGTCTCTTTGAAATCCTTCAATGACTGGTGCAAGTCTTTCTCGATTTCGTCGGTGACAGCTTTCTTCTCACGCAAGTTCTGCAAGATTGCGGGATGTGAATTCTCGATGAAGCGGAGCAGCTCCGCTTCGAACGTTCGGACGTCCAGGACTGGCACATCGTCGGTATAGCCGTTGTTGGCGGCCCAAATTACGAGCACCTGTTGCTCGACATCCATCGGCTGATACTGCGGCTGCTTCAGAATTTCCGTCAGCCGTTCGCCGAGCGCGAGCTGCGCCTGCGTCGCTTTGTCGAGGTCTGATCCAAACTGAGCGAATGCCGCGAGCGCGCGATATTGGGCGAGGTTTAATCGCAAACCGCCCGCGACCTGCTTCATCGCTTTGATTTGCGCAGCACCGCCGACGCGCGAAACTGAGTTGCCGACGTCGATCGCGGGACGAATGCCTGCGTTGAAAAGATCCGCTTCCAAGAATATCTGGCCATCCGTGATCGAGATGACGTTCGTCGGAATGTAGGCCGAGATGTCGCCCGCCTGCGTCTCGATCACCGGCAGGCTCGTTAGCGAACCACCGCCTTTCGCGTCCGACATTTTCGCCGCGCGCTCAAGCAGACGCGAGTGCAGATAGAACACGTCGCCGGGGTAGGCTTCGCGGCCCGGCGGACGCCGCAGCAGCAAAGAAATCTCGCGATAAGCCGCGGCCTGCTTCGAAAGATCGTCGTAAATCGTCAGCGCGTGCTGTCCGCGATCGCGGAAGTACTCGCCCATCGCGGCGCCTGAATATGGCGCGAGAAACTGCATCGCCGCCGGATCGGACGCAGTCGCTTTGACGACAATCGTGTAATCCATGGCGCCGTAATCCTGGAGCGTCTTCACGACCTGCGCGACGGTGGAAGCTTTTTGTCCAATGGCCACATAGATGCAAATCACGTCTTTGCCGCGCTGATTAATGATCGTATCAACGGCGATCGCCGTCTTTCCGGTCTGCCGATCGCCGATAATTAATTCGCGCTGGCCACGGCCAATCGGCACCATCGAATCGATCGCTTTTAGCCCTGTCTGCAAAGGCTCCTTCACCGGCTGACGATCGACGACGCCCGGCGCCATGCGCTCGACCGGGTTGTATTCCTCAGTCATGATCGGCCCGCGCTCATCGACTGGATTTCCCAGCGCGTCAACGACGCGACCAACCAGCGCCTGACCCACGGGCACCTGCATAATGCGCCCGGTGCGCTTCACCAGATCGCCTTCTTTGATCTTTTGGAAGTCGCCGAACAGCACTACGCCGACTTTGTCTTCTTCCAGGTTCAGCGCCAGCCCGCGCACGTCGTGCGGAAACTCGAGCAGCTCGCTCGCCATGACCTTCTCGAGACCGTGAACTTCGGCGATGCCGTCGCCGACTTTGATCACGGTGCCAACCTCCATGACAGTGACGCCGGCTTCAAAGTTCTCGATCTGCTGGCGAATGATTTCGTTGATTTCGTTTGCTTTGATTGGTTCCATAATCAGTTCTTTGTACTTCGTGCTTTGTACTTTGTTCTTCATCGAACCTTGTGCCGATACGTCAAAGTACCAAGCACAAAGTACGAAGTTCGTTCTTATCCGGCCATTCTTTCCTTAATCTGCTGCAACTGGCTGCGCACTGAGCCGTCGTACACCGTCGAGCCCACGCGCGTCACGAGTCCGCCGATCAATTCCGGGTCCTGCTGAAAATTCAAACGGACTTTCCTCCGCGTCAGCGCCGTCAACTTCTCCTGCAAACTTTGTTGCACGTTGTCGGGCACCGGGCGCGCGGTCGTCACAGTAGCCGCAACCATTCCCGCGCGTTCGTCGAGGATGTCCGCAAACTTGCGATTGATTTCAGGGAGTTCAGTCAGCCGTTGATTTTGCAGCAGCACCTTCAAGAAATTTGCTGTGGTCGCGCGCGGCTTCGCGCGCTCGAGAAGTTTATTCAGGACCGCTCGCTTCTTATCCAAAGCGATGGTCGGATTGCGAAAGACTTCCTGAAGATTTGCACTCGACCGCAGCAGATCTTCCCACTGTTGAAGTTCCTTTTGAACTTCCTTGGCCTCGCCGCGTTCCAGAACAACGTCGGCAAGCGCGGAGGCGTAACGACGCGCGACGGTTTGAATGCTCATTGCGCAGTGCCTCCTAATTCCTGAACGTTGCGCTGGACCAAACGCGCATCGTCCTCTGGTTTCAACTCGCGGCGGATGATTTCTTCAGCCAGGCGTACCGAAGTCTCCGCGGCATAGACGCGCAATTCGTGTTTCGCCGCTTTGCCCGCGCTTTCAATTTCGCGCTCGGCCTGCTCGCTCAGTTTTACGATTTCAACTTCAGTTGATTTCGCGATGCGCTCGCGTTCTTCCGCCGCTTCGCGTTTTGATTGTTCCTGAATCGCAACCACTTCACTGTCGAGTCGCGCCAGCCGCTCTTCGACTTCCTTCAGCTTCGCGAGGGCGGCATCGCGTTCCTGTTGGGCGCGCGCGAGTTCTTGCTTGATCGTCTCGCGCCGAGTTTTGAAAGCTTCGCCGAGTTTCACCTTGCGCGTCAGAATGTAAACCAGCGCGCCCGCGAACACCGCGAGGTTGATGAACTTCCACAGCTCAAACCCTGGATAATCCCACCAACGTGGTTCCTGAAAAATGACCAACAGCCACAGAGGCACAGGGACACAGAGAAAAGACGGATGACCAGTATTCAGCGCCCCTGAACCCAACTGTCCATTTTCCTCTGTGTCTCTATGTCTGTGTGGCATTGTGAAAGTTAGAGAGTCCTACCGATTACTCGCGAGCTGATGTCGCGCGCAATGCTGCCTGATTCGCCTTCCAAACTGGCGCGTGCATCTTCGGCCTGTTGCGCGATGGCTTGCTTCTCTTTGGAAATTGATTCCGCCAGTTGTTGCCGCATCTCGTTCAACTTTCGCTGTCGCTCCTGCATCGCCGCGGTGCGTTCCTGTTCAGTTAACGCGTACGCTTGGGCGCGTGTGGCTCGCAGTTGCCGCTCGTAATTCGAAAGTTTCTCGCTAACGTCGTGCAGAATTTCCTGCGCTTCGGACAGGCGTCCGCGCGTGCGCTTCTCGCGCGCTTCGAGAATTCGATTGATGGGCTTGTAAAGCGTTGCGTTGAGAATGAACACCATCACCAGGATGATGATGACGTGCAGAATCAGCGTGCCGTCAGGCACAAGTTGAATTGAGTTTTCGGCAAAGCCGAGCGGAAACGTCATGCTTGTAACTTGGAAGCTGGGGATTGGTTTGCCAGATTGCGCGTCCCGATCTCATCAGAGACTGCATCTCACGGCGGCTGATTCACGACGACTCAGCCATAGTGACCCAACTGCGACACATCAAAAGATTTGAAGGCTATCATGCGATTTTCCGACGCGTCAAGCAGCCTTAACGCTTGCTTGACATCGCACGTTCCGGCCATTACGCTTGGTGTTTTCGTCATTCGAAGGGAATCGTCACTATGCCGAAGCGAACGTTTCAACCGAACAATCGACGCCGCGCCAAGACGCACGGATTTCGCGCGCGCATGGCCACCAAAAACGGGCGGCTGGTGCTGAAGCGGCGTCGCGCGAAGGGCCGCAAACGCCTGAGTCCGTCGCATTATTGATGAATCACGCGCCGGCGACCGCCGCCAATGCGCTGCCGAAGCGTCGCCGGATTTCCGCTCGCAGCGATTTTCAAAAGGTTTACGCCGAAGGGCAACGTTATGACGGCCGCTTGATGGCCGCTTTTTTACGCGCGAATAACCTGGTTGAGCATCGGATTGGCGTGACGGCTTCGACGAAAGCGATTGGGAAATCAGTCGATCGGAACAGAGCAAAGCGGCTGTTGCGCGAACTCTTTCGCCGAAATCAATCAGAGATAGGCGGCCTTAAGCGCAATTACGATTGGGTTTTGAATGGGAAGCGGGCTCTGTTGAGTTCGACCGAAGAACTTCGCTTCCGCGAGTTTCGTAGAATTGTTGAGCAGGCGGCGCGGGATGA
>DATBSG010000271.1:0-4115 GCA_036559945.1 Pyrinomonadaceae bacterium | reverse complement strand
GCGCGGCCTGATTTTTTCCAATTTCGTGGATTTCGACATGCTCTACGGTCATCGTCGCGACACGGAAGGCTACGCCCGCGCGCTCGAGCAATTCGATTCGCGCTGGCCGGAAATTGAAACGGCAATGCGCGACGACGACTTGATTATGCTGACAGCGGATCACGGAAATGATCCGACGTTTCCGGGAACGGATCACACTCGGGAATACGCGCCATTGGTCGTTTATGGAAGGAAAGCGAAAGCCGGCGTCGACCTCGGCACGCGCGCGTCACTGTCGGACATCGGCAGCACCATCGCCGAGAACTTTGGCTTAAGACTCAGTGCCGGCACCAGCTTTCTTTCAGAGATCATCTGAATCTATTTGCGCTCGACCAGTACCCGACTTTTGGATCACCTCTATGGCCACAATGAAACCTCGAACGCTCCTGTTGCTCTGCGGCTCGCTAATCCTTTTCTGCGGTTCAGCCGTTGCGCAATCGTCCATCGTGAATGCTCCGTCAACCGGCGTCGTCGCGACGAAGAAGATTTACTTCGAGATGGACTTCATCACGAATTACGCGTGGCAGCGCGATGGCGCAAAGTTTCAAAATTATCTGCCGCGCGCGGTCGTCGGCATCGACCGCAACGTTGAAGTCGGCGCGAACGTTTCGTACACGCGCGTGCCGGGCGGCGGCGCGCCCGTCGAAATTCAACCAAACGCAAAGTGGCAGTTCTACGGCAATGAAGAAAAAGGGTTGGCCGCCTCTGCCGGCTGCATCTGGTTCGTTCCGCTTACGCATCGATCCGGCACAGACACTTTCGGCCAGTGCTACTCAGTCGCGAGCAAAAAGTTTCAGGGAAATTACGGTCCGCGCTTCACCGGCGGCGCTTACAGACTGATCGGCGCAGGCAAAGATCGAGGCACGAAGACAGGCGCGATCGTGGCGTGGGAGCAGCCGCTGTCAAAACGAGTTGGATTCATTGTCGACTGGCAGAGTGGATATCGACTCGGATACCTCAGTCCCGCTTTGAACGTTTCTCTGCCGCGCAATGGTTCGCTGTCCGGCGGCTACGCAATCGCCAACAAGGGCCATCAAAATAACGCGCTGTTCCTGTATTTCGGACAGCAGTTCTGAGCTTGTTACTTCCCGAGAAGTCGAAACTCTATTCCGAAAGAAGAGCCCGCAAGATGACGACGTGCAGGATCCGTGCGCCCTTAGGCGTCCGGGTTTTTCACGACGGCGATGTAGGGCAGGTTGCGATAGCGCTCCGCGTAATCCAACCCATAACCGACGACAAACTTGTCCGGAATCTGAAACCCGAGATAGTCGATCGACACTTGCTTCTCGCGGCGCTCGTACTTATCGAGCAGCGCTGCCAGTTTCACACTGGCCGCACCCCGCGATTTCAGATTCGCCAAAAGATAATTCAACGTCAGCCCCGTATCGACGATATCTTCGACGACCAGGATGTGACGCCCTTCGATCGCCACGTCGAGATCCTTCAGAATGCGCACTTCCCCGGAAGTTCGCATCGCCGAACCGTAACTCGAGATGGCTATAAATTCGATGCCCAGGGGAATGTCCGTCGCCCGCATCAAGTCGCTGAGAAACGTGCACGCGCCTTTCAGCACGCCGATCAGCAGTGGATTCTTTCCCGCGTAATCGCGCGCTACTTCCGCACCCAATTCGCGGATTCGGTTTTGAATTTGATCCGTGGTGATGAGAACTTCCAGATTCGGGTTCGTAAATTCCGACATTAGACTTGCCTGTGTTGTCGCCAAGATTTCCTCCTGTATGTTAGCGATAGCGAAGTTCAAAGTTCAAATCTGAATTTGGTTCTGCTCTTGAAACAATTTCGCCGCAAGCAAATCCAATTTGCCGACTGAAATCGGAACTCTCAAGGTTTTGCGCGCATCGAATTGTGCGAGATACTATTCGCCTCTCTTTTTCGGGTCAATTTTCGGAACGTTATTGACCTGTTATATTTGCATCACGAAGACTCGATGACGAAAAACCTCTCGAACAGCGCGCGCCGGCTGGCGTTTCTGCTGGTGCTAATTGGCGCGAGCTGCTCCGGCGCATTTGCTCAGGCCGCGCCGAAGCCTGCGCCGCAACCAACATCCGCTGATATTCACGCGAGCGCTTCCGAGCTGCCCGTAGATAACTCGATCCCGGACGATCCGGCCGTCGACAAAATGCTCGCAGCCTACAGTCCTAAAGTACGCGAACTGGACGCCGTGCTCGGAAGCTTGACAGGCGAGTTACGCAAAGGCGGCATGGGCGCCGGCTCCATGGGTAACTTCGTCACCGACGGCATGCGGTCGCAAGCGAGTCTCAAGCTCGGTCAGCCCGTCGATCTCGCGCTGATGAATGGCGGCGGCCTGCGGCGCAGCGCGATCAGCGCGGGCGAGTTGCGCGCGCGGGATATTTTTGAGTTGCTGCCTTTTGAAAACGCGCTGGTGACGATTGAATTGACCGGTGAGCAGTTAACCAGGTTGCTGGGCTTGATTCTTTCCAGCCGCGAAGCACAATCCGGCGCGCGCATCGTTTACTTCACGAAACCGGACAAGACTTCTGAAGTCGAGAGTGCGAAGCTGCGCACGCCGGCCGGCGAGAAAGAAATCGATCCGAAAGCAACCTATCGCATTGTGACGATCGATTATCTGGTGAACGTAGGCGGTGACCGCTATGCGGTCCTGCGCGAAGGAAAGAATCTGCGGCCGTTGGGAATCACGCTGCGCGACGCGATGATCGCATACGTAAAATCCGAGACGGCGGCGGGACGCGCCATCAAGCCGAACCTCGATGGCCGTTTCTCGATCGATCGCACGAAGTCGGCGCCGACCCAGGAGTCGCGGCCGCAGTAAACCCGAGCATGACCACACGACGCGAGTTCCTGAAGACCGCAGCCATCGCCGGCGTTTCCCTGCCGCTTGTTCGGTCTTCTTCGCTCTTTCATGCGAGCAATTCAAGCCGCGCGTTGTGGGAGCCTTTGCTCGAACCCGCTAAAGGCGAGACAGTCGTCACGGTGCTGCACACGAACGACACGCACTCGCAAATCGATCCAATCCTCTCGAATGACAAAACCTATCCGGACAAAGGCGGCGTCGCGCGTCGCGCAACCCTGGTGAAACGGATTCGCAAAGAGAACCCGAACACGCTTTTGATTGACGCCGGCGACGTGTTGCAGGGCACGCCGTACTTCAATTTCTACAAAGGCGAAGTCGAGTACAAAGCGATGTCGCTGATCGGATACGACGCCGGCACAATTGGCAATCACGAATTCGATAACGGCGTCGAATCGCTCGCGAGAGCTTTGCAGTTTGCGAATTTTGACATCGTCTCGACGAACTACGACGTGCGCGGCAGCGTGCTTGAGAAGAAGGTGAAGACTCATGTCGTGAAAGAAGTCGGCGGCGTGCGGGTCGGCCTGTTTGGTTTAGGCATCAGCCCGATAGGCTTGATTACGCCAGAGAATTTTCAGCCGCTGAAGTATCTCGATCCGGTACGCATGTCGCGCGGCGTGGCAAAGCTTTTGCGCGAACAGGAGAAGTGCGCGCTGGTGCTTGGCATGTCGCACCTTGGTTACTACCCGAAGCCGAAAGACGCCGATGAGATTGGCGATACACAAGTAGCTTCGCAGGTGGACGGCATCGATTTTATCGCCAGCGCCCACACCCATACGTTTATGGAAAAGCCCGTGCTGCAAAAGACGCCTAATGGCGGCAACACGATCATTTTTCAGGTTGGCCGCAGCGGCATTTACGTCGGCCGTGTCGATTTCACTTTGAAGGACGGGAAAGTCACCGCGTCCGCGGGCAGGTTGTTGGATTTAAGAGACGAATCGCTGGCGTAGGTCCGACAAACTTCAGTTTGTCGATCGCTCCGAACAACGACAAGCTAAAGCTTATCGAACATCATGGCTGACGACGCAACCAGAGATCGAGTGCGCGCGTTGGTGCGCGACGTGTTGAGCAAAGCGATACCGGACACGGCAGCACCGGCTTCCGCGTCCGCTTCGACGCCAAGGGCAGTTGCGTCGCAAGACATCTCCGCATCGTCTTCAACGACAGTTACGCGCGACGAATCCGCCAAACTTGTCATAACTGAAGACGACGTGCGAGGGCTCGAGCA
>DATBSG010000270.1:0-7591 GCA_036559945.1 Pyrinomonadaceae bacterium | reverse complement strand
CAACCAGGAAATGCAATGTGGTTTCACCCAGGCGAATTCGATCGCCGCTATCTAGCGCGCGCGGCTGCCTTGGCTCGAGGTGGATCATATCATTGATTACCGTGCCGTTGACTGAGCCGAGGTCTTCGACCATGAACGAGTTGCCTTCGCGCCAGATGCGCGCATGCCGGCGCGAGACCTTAGTGTTAGGATCGAACCGCGACAAATCGATCTCCGGAAAGATGTTCGACAAAGGATCCGTCCGCCCGACCAGGTTGGTGTCCTTTTGCAAAAGGAACGAAGCATCCAGTTCCGTGGTGCCGGCGACCACCAGTTTTGCAGTCGTGCGCGCCTGGAGCGACGCACTCGAATCTGTTCCGGCAAGCGGCTGCCGCGAACCACAATGCGCACAGAACACATCATCACCGGCAATGCGGCCGCCACAGAAGCCGCAGAACACGCTGGAGACCGCCATCGTCTCCCCGCCCAATTGGTAGGCAGGCACGCCGTAGCTGACCTGGCCTGAGCGAAGCTTGTCCAGATGCTGCGACAAGGCGTCGCGCAACTCGGCGCCCGTTTGGAAACGATGTTCGGGTTTGTATTCGACTGTGCGTATCAGAATGCGCTCCATCTCGCTGGAAAGCTGTGGATTGATCTGGCGCGGACGCGGATTCTTTGTGAAATCAAAAATCAGCAGGGGATTGTCCTGCGGATCCGATCCGGTCAGCAGGTGAAACATCGTTGCGCCCAGACTGTAGATATCCACACGCGGATCGGCGCGCCCGCTGAACAATTCCGGCGGCGCGTAGCCCATCGTGCCTACGGCGGTGACGCCTTTTTCCTTCTTGTTAACCCAGCGCGCAATGCCGAAATCGATCAGCATGATGCGATTGTTGTTGCTGTCGATCATCAGATTCGCCGGCTTCAAGTCGCGATAGATGATTGACTGCGGCCGAGTGTGCAGATAATGCAGTACGTCGGCGACCTGAATTCCCCACTCTGTTACCGTCGGCTCATCGATTCGCCCCTGCGGCGTGGCGCGCAAACGCGACGCGAGGTCGCTGCCGGGAATGAACTTCATCACCAGATAAAACCGTTCAGAGTTCTCGTCGTAGAAATAATCGTAAACCGTGGGAATCGACGGATGTTCAAGTTCTGTCAGCAGCAACGACTCGCGTTTGAAGTCGGCAATCGCTTTTTCATGTTGGGCGTCGTCGAGGTGGGACTCGATCATTTCTTTTACGGCGCGCGGCGCGTCGCCCAGATTGCGATCCTTCGCAAGATAAACTGCGCCCATGCCACCGCCGCCAATGCGGCGAACTATCTCGTATCGATTGTTGAGAACTTTGCCGCCGGACAGCGTCTTTGGTTTGCTCGATCGCCGCTTGTCGTCTCCCGCACGGGAGGTGGCGCCGACCTCGGCGCTGTCAGCCGCGACATCTCCGGTAGTCGCGTCGACTTCTACTTTCGGCGGGCCCCAGGTACTGCTGCCGATGCCGAGGCTCTTGGACAGATCGGCATCCACCGGCGCGTTGTCGAGCGGCTCTTCAGACTTCACGCGCGCGCCACAACCGCCGCAAAAATTCTCGTCCAGCGCCACATTGGCGCCGCATTCTTTACAAGCGGGCATTACTAAACTTTGTCCACGTGAGGAAGTTTCTTCCGTTACTTCGTGCCGGGCTTAACCGAGAACTCTATTTGCTGAGACGGAAGCGCAAAAAAGTCTTCCCGACAATAATTTCGTCGCCATCGTTCAGCGCCTGGCGGGCCCCGGGTTTCAGCCGCGGGCCACGATTAACGAACGTTCCGTTCGTTGAGCCGAGATCCTCGATCTCGTATTGTCCATTCTGTATTGAGATCCGGGCGTGCCGCCGCGAAACTTTCGCTTCCGGATCGTCTGAGTCCAAATCAACATCCGGGAATATGCCGCCATCAGCATCCCAACGGCCAATCTCCGATCCGTTTTTCCCCAGCGGAAATTGTTTTCCGGCCGATTTTCCCCGCTCGATTGTTAAAGTGGCGTTCTGTGGCGTCACAACTACCGCGCCAGTCGACTGTTCAGAAAACACGGGCGAGATAGATGAGGATCCGGGACGCGCCACAGTTATGGGAACGTCTTTGTTGCCCCGGCCGTCTCCTCCGTTGGCTTGCGGATTCAATCGATCAGCCGGCCGGCCGGCGAGCCAAAGCGCAGCTCCACACTCATCGCAATAACGCGAACCTTCCAGGTTTTGTGTGCCGCATCTTTCGCAAGTAATCATCGCAAAAACTAGCGCCGGCCTGGTGCCGAAACATCCAAAGCCCGCGCGCAATCATATCTTATCCCGAAAGCGTGAAGCGGGACAATGCTGAGGTTTCGCATATTCCCTTCGATACCACTGCGGGCTGCCGGCCTTCGGAACGACCTACTCGTCGCGTATAATCAGCGTGTTACCTCGATTTCCTGAAACCGACCATCGGATTTCGTCGTAAAACCAACTCAAGCGTGGAACTGCGTCTCGACGCCTGGCATCCAGGCAACGACAAACTGAAGTTTAAGGAAAGAAAAAATGGCCCTCAGCAGAAAAAAGAAAATCATTATCATAGTGTCCGGCGTCGTCTTGCTGGCGCTGGTCGTAATCATCAGCGTCGTTGCCACGCGCAAAGAAGTGCCGGAAGTCACCACGGTCAACGTGAATGTCCGGCCTGAGCTGCGCTCGACCGTCACGGCGTCCGGCGAAGTCCGGCCGATTCGCTACATCAAGCTCACCAGCGAAGTGCCGGGACGCATCCTCGAAATCTACGTTAACCCCGGCGATCAAGTAACCAAGGGCCAGGCGCTGGTGCGCGTTGACCCGACACAGTTGCAGGCGAGCCAGGAGGCACAATGGGCCGCAACCCAGGCTTCGTTGAATGACGTTCAAAATGCGCGCAATGCAGTAAGCTCAGCACAGCAGGGATTGGTGGTAGCCGAAGCCGCAGTTTCGCAGGCCAAACAAAACGCCGCGTCCGCGGCAATCGATCTCAAGGCCGCCGAGCGCGAACTAAAACGCGCCACCAATCTGGTCGAATCAAACGTGATGTCGCGGGCGGAGTACGATGCGACGCACGATCGCTACGATCAAGCGAAAGCGAAACTTGACGCCGCAAGTATCGCCGTCAGAGAGGCGCAGGAGCGCGCGAACCAGCAGCGCGTGGCGGTAAAGGAAGCCCAAACAGGTATCCGGTCGAGCGAGATGCGCGCTAATCAGCAGCAGGCAATCCTGCGCGGCCAATCCAGCCAGCGCGAGAAGGCCACGCAATATTCGCCGCTGAATGGAGTCGTCGCAGACATTCCGACTCGCGTCGGTGAATACGCCGTGTCCGCGTTGTCATCGACGCCGTTGATGACGATTGCCGACATGTCGACCATCAACGTTGAAGTCAACGTCGACGAAACCGAAATCGCGAACGTCGACGTCGGCCAGGAAGCGAAGGTCAAGGTTGACGCCCTCGGCGACAAAGAAATCAAAGGGGTCGTGACGCAGAAGAACCCGCTGGCCGTTGCGAAGTCTGACACGCAAGGCGGTCTTTCGAATCGCGTCAACGTGCAGGAAGCGAAAGAATTCAAAGTTACGCTCGAACTGCGCGAGCTTGCGGACCTGGAGCGCGGTAAGCTCCGTCCCGGTATGAGTGCGACCGCGACCATTACTACGAAGACAAAGAGCAACGTGATCGCAGTTCCGTTGCAAGCCATCGTGGAAAAAGCGCCGCCGACACCGGGATCGACCATCGCCAGCAGCGCGCCGGCAGTTTCCGGTGAAAAGGCAAAGGAAATCAAAGGCGTTTACGTCCTCGACAAAGCGAACAAGGTGAAGTTCTTCGAAGTCACCACCGGCATCACCGGCGAATCCGACATCGAGATTACCTCGGGTCTGTCTGCCGGCACCGAAGTCGTCACCGGCCCGAGTCGCGTCCTGAAGACGCTGAAAGACGGAACCGCCGTCAAGCGTCAGACGCGCAAGCCGGACGCTAACGCAAACGCGGGAAGCTAATGGTGCCCTCTTCCTCTGGGAGAGGGAGCGAAAACGAACACAATGACAGAAGCGACGATAACGACATCCGCAGCCACAATGGTCCAGCCACAACTGCCGTCCGACGACGGCAAGGGCACGACTATGATCGCGATGCGCAACATCTGGAAGACCTACGACATGGGCGCGGAAAAAGTGCACGCGCTGCACGGCGTCTCGTTCGATGTGCGTCGCGGCGAATACCTCGCGATCACCGGCCCCTCAGGTTCCGGCAAGTCCACCCTGATGAATTTGATCGGGTGCCTCGATACGCCTTCGCAAGGCCAGTACTGGCTAAACGGGAAGAACGTCTCTGAGATGGATGACGACGAACTCGCGCGCATCCGTAATCAGGAGGTCGGCTTCGTGTTCCAAACTTTCAACCTGCTGGCCCGCGCGACGGCTCTGCACAATGTCGAGCTGCCGCTGATTTACGGTGGCATTCCCGGCGCGAAACGTCATGAGATGGCCAAGCAGGCGCTCGGCGCAGTCGATCTCACCGACCGCATGACGCACCGGCCGAACGAGCTCTCAGGTGGTCAGCGCCAACGCGTGGCGATCGCGCGTGCGCTGGTTAATCACCCATCGATTCTGCTCGCCGATGAACCGACCGGCGCGCTGGACACCGCGACCAGTTACGACATCATGAACCTCTTCGCTAAGCTTCACGAAGAAGGCAACACGATCATCCTCGTCACGCACGAACATGACATTGCCGCGCGCGCTCATCGCATCATTTCGATCCGCGACGGATTGATCGAAAAAGACGAGACAGTCAGGTAGGACCGCTGCGATGCACCCGAGCAGCGAAACATCCCCTGGGCCGCTCATCTTTGGCAAGCGGCTGTCTCTGCCTGCGCGCATTCGCTCGTTTCCGACCGTGCGAATTGCCGCGGTCTGGGAAGCCTTTCTGGTCGCGGGCGCCAGTCTGCGCCAGAACAAGCTGCGAACCGCATTGACGCTGGTTGGTATCGTCGTCGGTGTGACGGCGGTGATCGCGGTCGTCACGATTATCAAGGGCCTCGATCAGACGGTCGCGAACACTTTCAATTCGCAGGGCTCGACGGTCTTTACGATTTCGAAGAGACCGCGCGTGATCACTTCGCGCGAGGACTTCATCAAGTACAACAAGCGCAAGGACCTTACTGAAGAAGACGCGGATGCGATCTTTCGCTTGTGCACGGTCTGCTGGCGCATGGGCGTCGTAGCCAACGATGTGGTCAACACAAAGCATGGCAACCAGAAGAACGAGAACGTCCAAATGCGAGCCATCAAGCCGACCTCGACATTCGATATTGATGGCGTATCGCTCGACGCCGGCCGTTACTGGAGCGAGGCGGAAGGCGACGACGCACATGAAATTGCTGTGGTGGGCGCCGACATCGTGACGAATTCATTTCCCGGTTTATCGGCAGACCAGGTGTTGGGTCAACAATTATGGGCGGGCGGCCGGCCTTATCTGATCATTGGGGTGCTACAGCCACTCGGAAAAATTCTGGGCGCCTCGCGCGATAACATAATTTACGTCCCGTTTGCGACCTACAAAAAGAATTTTGGCGTAAACGTCAAACGCGGCGCGTTCAGCGTAGCCTCGATTGTTGTCCTGATTCAGACACAATCCGCACAACAGCTTGAAGCCGCCGAGGATCAGGTCCGCGCAATCATGCGCAACCGCCGAGGCAAAACCTTCAGTGACGAAGATGACGGCTTTGCATTGGAAACGCAGGATGTCTTTCTAAATCTTTATTCGGCGGCCACTTCAAACATCTACCTGGTGACGATCGGCGTGGCGGCGATCTCGCTCGTCGTCGGCGGCATCGTGGTGATGAACATCATGCTGGTTTCGGTGACTGAGCGCACGAAAGAAATTGGAATTCGCAAAGCCGTCGGCGCAAGACAAAACGATATTCGCACGCAGTTTTTGATCGAGGCGGTAATGGTAACCGCGGTCGGCGGCGCGATTGGCGTGCTGACCGGCTTCGGCACCGCCTGGTTGATTGCTTTGCTGATCGGTTTTCCTTTGCTGATCAGCCTTTGGTCAGCAGTGCTGGGCGTTGGTGTTTCTTCAGTTGTAGGCGTCATCAGTGGTTTGTGGCCGGCATGGCGCGCGGCCAGACTCGATCCGATCGAAGCCTTAAGAGCGGAATAAAAAAAGGACTAAGGACTGAGTAATGAGGACTGAGAACTCCGGACTAATTCCCAATACACGGAGGTAAGAGATGTCTGAGAAAATTAGAAGCTTTCAGGATTTGATTGCCTGGCAAAAAGCGCGAATACTCACAGCTAGAATCTACCGCGCGACTGCTGTTGGAAGTTTTGCGAGAGACTTTGGATTGAAGGACCAGATTAGGCGGGCAGCCGTTTCGGTCATGTCCAACATAGCGGAAGGATTTGAGCGGGGCCGACCGTCTGAATTTCACCAGTTTCTTTCGATAGCGAAGGGCTCGTGCGCCGAGCTGCGTTCCCAGCTATTCGTCGCGTTCGACGCTGGTTATCTCAAGCAAGCTGACTTTGACGGACTCATGGACGCGGCGGTCGAGGTGGCGCGAATAATCGGCGGACTTCGAGCCGGAGTGCAAAGAAAGAAATCTCAGTCCTCAGTCCTAAGTCCTCAGTACTAACATGTCTTTAGCCGACGTAATGGAATCGGCCTACATGGCCATCGACACGGTGCGCACGAACAAGCTGCGTTCGGCGCTCACGATTCTGGGTGTCAGCGTCGGTGTCGTGACGGTGATGTTCATGGTCTCGATCATTCAAGGGCTGAATAAAGCCTTCGCCCAGCAGATCGAGTCGTTAGGTTCCAACACAATCTGGTGCTTGAAATTCGATCCAAGCTTCGGCCGGCAGCCAACGACTGAAGAGCTTCATCGCAAAGAACTCACGATCGAAGACGCCGACGCGATTCGCAACGAAGCCCCCTCGGTCGCCGGTGTCGCGCCCTTCTACCGCAAGATCGCGGAGACCGTCAGCTATCGCGACAAGCAGAGTGACACGCCGATTCTGATTGGCGTCACGCCGTATCACGAGTTCGTGCTGTCGAGCTACGTCGGCTACGGCCGTTACGTTACGGATTTGGACGTGGAAGAGCGCGCGAATGTCTGTGTCCTCGGTCGCGACGTGGTACACGCGCTGTTTCCTAACGAAGATCCTTTGGACAAAGAAATGAAAATTTCCGGGCGAGTCTTCCGCGTCGTCGGCGTGATGGAACCGCTCGGATCGTTTCTCGGTCAATCGCGTGACAACTCGGTGTACGTTCCCATCACTACGTTTCACAAATACTATCCCGAGATGGATTTTCCGGACATCATTTTCGCCATCATCGTGCGACCTGTTTCGCGCGCTTACGTGAATACCGCTATCGACGAAATGACTGACATTCTCCGCCGTCGCCGTCAGGTGCCGCGGGGCGCGCCCAATAACTTCGGCATCTCTTCACAGGACGCACTGCTGGATATTTACAATCAATTGACCGGCGCAACCTTCCTCGTGTTGACCGCGATTTCGTGCGTGGCATTGATGATTGGCGGCATCGGCGTCATGAACATCATGCTCGTATCCGTGACTGAGCGCACGAAAGA
>DATBSG010000269.1:0-6328 GCA_036559945.1 Pyrinomonadaceae bacterium | reverse complement strand
TGATGAATACCGGCGCTGCCTGGAAGAAATCGGCCGACGTTATCGCGCACGCATGGGAAAGCATTTTCCGGCGATGGCTCTGGTAGAAGTCAGCAGCTTGTTCGAAGACGACGCGAAGATCGAGATTGAAGGAACGGCTGTCCTGTAGCGCAAGTTGTTAACTTGCGTGTTCCGAACAGGAAAACAAGATCGCAAATTAACAATTTGCGGCACATCGATGCTGAATCCCAAATCATTTCTCTACGAACAACGCGACGGCATCGGCACGATCACTCTGAATCGTCCGGAGCGTCTGAACGCCATCACGTTTGAGGTCTACCACGAGCTGACAGATTTCATCGCGAAGCTGCGCGATGAGAAGGATCTGCGCGTGGTCATGATCACCGGCGCCGGTCGCGCGTTCTGCTCCGGCGGCGATGTAATCGACATTATCGGCGAACTGACTGGCCGCGATGCTGAAGGTTTGCTTGAGTTCACGCGGCTAACCTGCGAGCTGATCCGAAACATGCGAGCGCTGCCGAAGCCAATTATCGCCAGTCTCAATGGCACGGTGGCGGGCGCAGGCGCGTGCATCGCTCTCGCTTCCGACATTCGCATCGCGGCTGAAGAGGCAAAGATTGCTTTTATTTTCGTCAAGGTCGGACTCGCCGGCACGGACATGGGCGCGACTTATCTTCTGCCGCGTGTGGTCGGCCTGGCAAAAGCGACTGAGCTGTTGATGACCGGTGATTTCATCGACGCGAAAGAAGGCGAAACGATCGGTCTGTACAATCGCGTCGTGCCGCGCGACCAACTTGAAACTGCGACGCGTGAATTTGCCGAGAAGCTCGCGCGCGGACCGGCACTGGGAATCGCAAAGACTAAAGAGCTGCTCAATCGCGAGATGCACATGGGTTTTGATTCGGCTTTGGAAGCTGAAGCCGTCGCCCAGGCCTTGTGCATGCAGACACCGGATTTCAAAGAAGCGCACGCGGCGTTTTTAGAGAAGCGCCCCGCGAAGTTTGAGTGATGGATACCTTCATCGCCACAGCGCCATTCTTCACCCCCGATCACCGCACGCTGGCAGAGCGCGTCGCCGAATTTGCCGAACGCGAAATCGAGGTGCGCGCCGCTGATGATGAAACAGAGACGGAAGAATCGCTGCGCGCTTACGTTCACTTGCTCGCCGAGAATGATCTGCTGCGTTATGCGGTCGCCACGCCGGGTGAGCCTTTCGACCTCCGTTCGTTCTGCCTAATTCGCGAAACGCTTTCCTACTCGTCGTCACTCGCTGATCTCGCGTTCGTGATGCAGGGCTTGGGCACTTACAGCATTAGCCTCGCCGCCAGTGAGCATGTGCGCGATTTTTGGCTGACGCGTGCCCGCAATGGCCAGGCGATCGCCGCGTTTGCCTTGACTGAACCCGATGCTGGATCGGACGTGGCGGCGCTGAAGACAACCGCGCAACGCGAGGACGACAGCTATGTCATCAACGGGCGCAAGCGGTTCATCTCGAACGCCGGCGTGGCGGATTTCTACACTGTGTTTGCGCGAACGGGCACGCATGAAGATGGTCCCGCGGAACTGTCCGCGTTGATTGTCAGCGCACGTATGGCGGGGTTCAGCGTCGCAGAACGGACGGAGATGATTGCGACGCATCCAATCGGCGAGCTGGAGTTCAAAGACTGTCGAGTTCCAGCGGAAGACATGATCGGCAAGCAAGGCGATGGTCTGCGACTCGCCCTGCAAACTCTCGACCTGTTTCGCGCGAGCGTCGGCGCGGCCGCCTGTGGCATGGCGCGGCGAGCTCTGGATGAAAGTCTGCTGCACGCAAAATCACGGAAGCAGTTCGGTAAGCTACTCGCTGAGCATCAGTTGATCCTGGAAAAACTCGCTGACATGGCCACAGAACTTGACGCTGCGCGCTTGCTCGTTTATCGCGCGGCGCACTTGAAAGACACGAGCGCAGAACGTTCTACGCGTGAAGCCAGCGAAGCAAAACTTTTCGCGACCGAAGCCGCCGGCCGCATCATCGATCAAGCGGTGCAGATTCACGGCGGCGCCGGCCTCGTGCGCGGCTCAGTGGTCGAACGACTCTATCGCGACGTGCGCGCACTGCGAATTTACGAAGGGACTTCTGAAATTCAGAAGCTCATCATTGCTAATCAACTCTTGAAAGAGTGACTGCGAAGCTAACTTCACATCACACAGACTCCGAATCGCACCTGGCTCGTCGTCTCGGTCTCTTCGACGCGACGATGATCGTGATGGGCGGGATCATCGGCGCGGGCATCTTCACCACTCCGTATACAGTCGCGCAGCAGGTTCATACTCCTTTTTTGATTCTCGGCGCGTGGGCGTTCGGCGGATTGATCGCTTTGGCGGGCGCGTTCATCTACGCCGAACTCTCTTCGCAGGTCACCGAATCAGGCGGGCAATATGTTTACCTGCGCGAGGCGATGCATCCCGTCGTTGGTTTTGTTTACGGCTGGAGCCTGCTGTTTGTGATTCAAACGGGCGGCATGGCCGCGGTCGCGCTCATCTTCGCAAATCATGTTTTTGAATTAGGGGGTGTGTCGACAAGCGAATGGGGCGCGGCAATCCTCGGATCAGCAGCCCTCGCGTTGCTGACCGTCATCAATTGCATTGGCGTACGCGCGGGAACGGTAACGCAGAATGTGTTTATGATACTGAAGCTGATCGCGATTGGGGCGCTGGTTGTTTTTGGTTTGATGCTGAGTCGATCACCTTCGACCGTCGCGGCAGCTCCGGCAGTTGCGTCGTCCACAACCTGGCAAACGTTGATTGCCTTCGGCGCCGCATTGATTCCCGCGCAATTCGCGTACGGCGGATGGCAAACCGCCTGCTTCGTCGCCGGTGAAGTGCGCGAGCCAAAAAAGACTTTGCCGCGCGGATTGATGTTAGGTGTCCTTGGCGTGATCGCGGTTTATCTGTCAGTGAACTACGTTTGCGTACATGCGCTTGGGGCGGACGGATTGGCACAGACGAAGACTCCGGCCTCCGCGGTAATGCGCCTGGCGCTGGGCAGCAAAGGCGGGCGTCTGATTGCGGCGGGCATCGCGATTTCGACGATTGGTTTTTTGAGCCAAAGCATGCTGACCGCCCCGCGAGTTTACTTTGCAATGGCCGATGATGGACTGTTCTTCAAACAGCTTGCCTGGCTGAATCGCGCGCGCGTGCCGGCATTCGCGATTGCTTTGCAAGGTGCTTTGGCAATCGTGATCGCGCTGGTGGCGACTCGCTTTGAGCAAATTCTGAATTACGTCGTCTCGGTCGACGTGGTTTTCTTTGCGCTGTCGGCCGCATGCGTTTTTGTGTTTCGCCGACGCAGGCGGCGCGATGCCGAAACATTTCGCGTTCCCGGTCATCCATTCACAACGCTTTTCTTCATCGCTGCATGTGCTGTTATAACTTTCAGCTTGCTTTACAAATTTCCGCTGAACAGCGCAATCAGCTTCGGCATCATGCTGCTGGGCGTGCCGGCATATTTTGTGTGGGCGCGGCGCGAAGGTCGATGAACACTCAATCCACGTACATGCAGTGGGCCAAGAAGCGGCCGAAGGTCACATACGACCTCGCTTTGAGCGGCATACTCAATCTCCCGTTCCCGGAACTCGAAGCAACAATCGACGACATAGATTTAAACGGCGACAACTCGTACGGCTACGCTCCGTTAATTGATGCCCTTGCCGAGCATTGCAATGTCGAGCGGGAGTGCGTGGTGACGATTTCCGGCGGCACGTCCATGGCAAATCATCTCGCGATGGCCGCAGCGATTGACCACGGCGACGAGATTTTGATCGAGCAGCCGACGTACGAACCCCTGCTCGCTTTGGCGGAATACTTCAGGCTAAGAATCAACCGATTTCAAAGACGGTTTAAACAGGACTATCAGATCGACATCGATGAACTCGCCAGCAAGGTTACGAAGCGCACGCGACTAATTGCTTTGACGAATCTTCACAACCCCAGCAGCGCGTTGACTGACGAAGATACGCTACGACGCATCGGTGACTTAGCGCAATCAGTTGGCGGGCGCGTACTGGTTGACGAAGTCTATCTGGAAGCCATGTTCGAATCCGCGCCGCGCTCGGCTGTTCATCTCGGCCCGCAGTTCATCGCCACGAGCAGCTTGACTAAAGGCTATGGCCTCAGCGGATTGCGTTGCGGCTGGATTCTCGCTCAGCCTGAATTGGCAGAAAGGATGCGACTTCTGCACGATATCTTCGGCGCGCTCGCGCCGCATCCTACCGAAAGATTGAGCGTTGTTGCTTTGCAAAAACTGCCGAAGTTCATCGCCCGCGCGAAAGGAATCCTGGACAGCAATCGCGCTGTTTTGCGCGATTTCCTGGATAGTCGCGAACAATTGAAAGGTTCGGTCCCGGAATCCGGCACAACGTGTTTTCCGCGGCTTGAGAAAGGCAATGTTGAAAAGCTCTGGACTTTGCTTTACGACAAGTACGACACCGCGTTCGTGCCGGGACGCTTCTTCGAATCGCCGCAACACCTTCGCATCGGCATGTGTGCTGAGCCGGAACTTTTCAATGAAGGAGTGAAGCGTTTGGGCGCAGCTCTCGACGAACTCTCCGCATGAAAATCAAAATCATCGGCGGCGGGCCGGCAGGGATGTACTTCGCCATCCTCATGAAGAAATCGGACGCCGCTCACGAGCTCACTATCTTCGAACGGAACGGCCCGGACGACACGTTTGGCTGGGGAGTTGTCTTCTCGGGAAAGACGCTCGCGAATTTGCGCGAGGCAGACGCAGAATCGCACAGCGAGATCACTCGCGACTTTGAAGCCTGGGACAACGTCGACGTCGTGCATCGCGATGAGAAGATTTCAATTCACGGGAACAGCTTTTCCGGGATCGCGCGCATTCGGCTGCTGAAGGTCCTTCAAAGACGATGCGAAGAACTGGGGATTGAAATCAACTTTAGAACTGAGATTGCCGATATCGAATCGTTGCGACGCGATTGTGATTTGCTCGTTGGGGCTGACGGCGTCAACAGCACTGTCAGGCAGAGATTTGCTGAACAGTTCCAGCCAAACCTCGGCATGCGTCCCAACAAATACATCTGGTTTGGGACGAACCAGTTATTCCATGGACTGACGCTAACGTTTCGGCAGACGCCGGCAGGTGTCTTCGCCGCGCACTCGTACAAATTCGACAAGACGACGAGCACATTCATCGTCGAATGCGACCCGCTGACTTGGAGCAATGCCGGGTTTGCCGCGATGTCAGATGAAGACACGCGAAGCTGCCTTACTGACGTATTCGCATCGGATTTGGACGGTCGCTCGTTGCTTTCCAACAATTCCAAGTGGATCAACTTTGTGCTGGTGAAGAACAAGACTTGGCATTTCGAGAACGTTGTGCTGCTGGGAGACGCGTTGCACACCGCACACTTCTCGATCGGCTCAGGCACGAAGCTGGCGATGGAAGATGCAATTACCCTGAAGGATTGCTTCGATCAAACGTCAAAGACTGCCGACGCGCTCAAGCGGTTTGAAGAAGTTCGCCGGCCTGTGATCGAGGACTACCAGGCGGCGGCTTACGAAAGCATGTTGTGGTTCGAGAACGCCCGCCAATACATGCACCTCTCGCCGATCGAGCTGGCCTATTCTTTGATGAAGCGCAGCGGGCGTGTTGATGATGAAGAGTTGACGAAGCGCGATGCCAAGTTCATTGCGCGTTACGAGGGAACATTATCCGCAGATTACGCAGATTCCACAGATTAAAAGGAAAACCTAGAGCCGGGCAGAGATCTGAGATCATCATCGCTAAACTGAACTTATGAATTTTCTTTCTGCGTAATCTGCGTAATCTGCGGATTATCGATTCCACTCCGGCGGTAACAGACGCCGGCGGCCATCGCTGGCGATAGAAATTCCGGGCTCATCGAGTTGTTTTCGGTCCCAAAGCTTGCACGTCACCTGTCGATGCGCCTGGTCGAGAGCTTCACAGTAGTTCGTGTAGGTGCATCTGCGCACTTCCTCGCCGCGACCAAGCCTGACTTTCCGAAACCAATCCGGATCGGCGAGGGCCTGACGCGCCATACCGATAATATCTGCATCGCCGTTTTGCAGAATTGACTCGGCCTGTTCGAAGGTGGTGATGCCGCCGGTGGCGACAATCGGCGTTGTAAATCCGGCAGCGGTGACGGCGCTTTTCATTTGCGCGACGAGCGGTACCGCGCGACCAAAGGGCCCGCGTTCATCAGACAAAGTTGTCGGCATGCACTCGTAACCACTCTGGCCCGTGTATGGGTAAACAGCCGCGCCGACCTTCGGTTGCTCGGCATCTTCGAACTTTCCACCCTTTGAG
>DATBSG010000268.1:0-3778 GCA_036559945.1 Pyrinomonadaceae bacterium | reverse complement strand
GATTGGATCAAGACGCGAGTGACTTTGTTTGTGAATGGGACCGATTGCGGCTCGCGTCTGATTCCCTGGGAAGATCCGAAGGCGCCAATCATTCAGGAGTGGAAAATCGATTCGTGGTCGCCGCGGCTGCGCGCCGCCCGCGGACTTCCGTTCACGATTCGATTTGAAGTCAAAGCCGACTCAGATTGGCTCTACGGCGTAAACATTTCAAATTGGCCGGAAGGTTACGAATCGCACAACATGTCGCCGGTGGAAGTTGAGATTCACTAATCTCGTCTCACTTCATTCCATAAAGCTTCGCGGCATTATCATGCAGCACCATGCGTGCTAGTTCCATTGCACGAGCGCGATCGATTTCGCCGTCATTAATCATTCCGGTTAACGCCAGCGCCAATGCCTCGCGCGCGGTCGTGTTCGACAGCCAGGCGACTTCGCCCCAATCGACTGCCGGCCCAAAAGAAAATGCATCGGTGCCAAACAGGATTTTGTCGGGATAGAACTCCAGCCAATTGCGCAGAATCTCGCTCAACTCGCGCGGATAAGTGAAAAAAGTCTGCGCGGAAAAGTCTGCATAGACGTTTGGCTTGCTCATCAACGAGCCCATTTCTTTGGTAAACGGATAGCCACCATGAATCACAACGAAGTTTGTCTTGCGCAAATCCGGATCGTTGAAGACCGACTCAAGCAAAAGAGGATCGCTGCCGCTCTGTCGATAGAAACCGCCTGCGCCTTCGATGCAGTGAATGTGAACCGCGAGGCCGAGCCGTCCGGCCTCTCGCGCAATGTAATAGAAGAGAGAATCCTCAAGCGCTTTGTAATCGGCGGCCGGCGGCTCGCCGCCACGAACGTATCGCGCATACGTCATCCGCGCTTTCGTCTGATCAGGATTGTCGAAATCGAGTTTGCGCAGGTAAGCTGCCTCAAACTTAATCGCGATTGCGCCGTTTTGCTTCTGCCGCTCGAGCGTCGGCGTGACAACGTTTTTCAGGTAAGCGTCGTAAGTGGGCGGCAATGCTTTGACGTTTAGATCGGCCATGTATCGCTTCAAAAGTTTTTCTTCCGCCGGATAGAAGCCCTTGTAATCCGGATTCGAACGCTTCGCAGCTTCGTTATTCAGCGGAAAAAGCAGCGCATCGTCGAAAGCGACCCAGCGAAATCGCGGCGCAGTCAATCCGCGGCCCATGGCGACGCGATTCGCAAACATCGTTTCGATATTAAGTTGATCCAGAATCCACGCGGGCAGGCCTTCGCCGTGTTCTTTCAAAGCGTTTTCCTTGGCGTTCATCAATTCACGCAGGTGCGCTTCGCTCATGTCGTGATGCGCGTAGCCGTAAAGGTCGTGCCAGGCGCGGATGAACTCGGCATTTGTCGGATTCAAACGAACGGGCAAAGGAAACGGCGTGATGACATCCAGCGGCAGTGCGTCGAATTCATCGTCAGGCTTCTCGCCTTGCGCCACGTACTTCAAAGGATGCGCGTGATTGTCGATGGCTTTGATCTTATTGATCTCGTTGAGCAAATCGCGATCGACGCCGGCTTGACCTGAACCAGCCGGTGGCCGGGCGATAACCAACATAAACGCGAAGATGATGATAAAGCCGACGAGTTTTCTCATGATGTGTCCTCCGTCCTACAAAAACCATTGGATTATACTGGCGACTGGTAGTTTAGAAAATCCACATGGCTTTTAACGAAACCATATTTCTCACCGGGTTTCCGGGGTTTATCGCCGGGCGATTGGTGAGACGTTTGGCGAGCGAAGGCGCGCGGTTCATTCTGCTCGTGCAACCGCAGCTGCTCGCGCGCGCCCGAGAAGACATTACGGAGATTGCGAAAGCGACTGGAGCTGACACCGCAAACTTTTCAATTCTCGCAGGCGACATCACGAAAACGAATTTGGGTCTGTCGCAGGTAGATGTGGATCGCGCGCGCGCAGAGACTCACACGCTGTGTCATCTCGCAGCGATTTACGACCTCGCAGTCGAACGCGACCTTGCGCAGCGCGTGAATGTTCAGGGAACGAAGAACGTGAACGACTTCGCAAAGTCGATTCCACCCCTGAAACGGTATCACTACATTTCGACCTGCTACGTCGCGGGAAGACGCACGGGTTTGATTCGAGAGGACGAGCTCGCACACTCAGCCGGCTTCCGCAATCACTACGAAGAATCGAAATACATGGCGGAGCTGTCGGTCGATGCGCTGAAATCGGAGTTGCCGGTGACGATTCATCGTCCCGCAGTCGTCGTGGGCGATTCGCGTACGGGCGAAACCGCGAAATACGACGGCATTTATTACTTGATTCATTACCTGCGCAAATGGCCCGGCGGGCTGACGCTGGTGAACATCGGCAACAGCGAAGTAAGTTTGGATCTGGTGCCGATCGATTTTGTGATTGAAGCGATGGTCGCGCTGGCGAAAGATGAACGTGCCGTGGGAGCGACTGTGCAAATCGCCGACCCGACGCCGCTGACTACCGAGCAACTGTTTGATGAGATTTCGAAAGCCATCGGCGGCCGCAAGTCGCTCATGACCGTTCCGCGTAACATCGTCTATCCCCTACTGATGGCGCCGGGCGCCCCCAAGATTACCGGCCTGCCGCACTCAGCCGTGCCGTACTTCTTTCTGGAACAGACGTACGATACGACGCGCTCGCAAGAATTGCTTGCGCCACACGAAATTCAGTGTCCGCCGTTTCCCACTTACGTTGATGCTCTAATCGAATTTGTGCGGCAACATCCGACGTTGTGACGCGATATTACTGAGATTCCGAGGCAGCCTTGCCTGAAAGCAGACGTTTTGTTATAAAACTCATTCGCGCACGGCTCGCGGTTTTAGGGCCGTGCGCAACAGTATTCCGCAGTAGCTCAATGGCAGAGCATTCGGCTGTTAACCGAAGGGTTGTAGGTTCGAGTCCTACCTGCGGAGCCAGAATTCTCAAACTCTAGAGCGAGCGGCCTGGGGGCTGCTCGCTTTTCCGGTCGGACGAGCAAAACCGAGCGCGTGCTATTCCTTTCCGAGACCTTATTTTCGACGCTTGAAATAGTAAGCGGGATCGGTCGGTGGTCCTGCTACTGCCACTAATTCCCAACCGTTCGCGCCCAGCTTGTCGAGGTGCTGCTCAAGCACAAATGCTTCACGCGCAAAGGGAACGTTTGGTTCCTTCCGCATTCTTGGATTACCCGTCGGCGTAAGGTTTGTGGTGCTCGGGCCCGCCACCGCGAGATATTCCCACTCCTGATCAGCAGCAACGTTGCTTGTGCGTGATTCCTCTTGCCCAGTCGTCTTCATAACGCCGAGGCAAAGAATTACCAGGGCCGGAACGGCAGCGAGCAACTTGATTCGTGTGAAGACTTTCCTATTTGCATTCATGACAACCTCACATTTTTCCGATTTTTCGACGAGACAAAATACCATGCGGCTCGCGACTGGTCATCGCCTCCAGCGCTTCGGGCTACCGATCAACCGTCGCCATCTGCTTTTCCGTGTAACGCGGCCCAGCCACATTCTCAGGCGAGAGCGCCGCGTCAAGCTTGGCCATGTCCTGGTCGCTCAACGAAAGGTCAACTGCGCCAACGTTGTCCTCAAGGTGTTTTCGTCGCGTGGTACCTGGGATCGGCACGATGTCATCGCCTTTGTGCAGCAGCCAGGCGAGCGCGATCTGTCCCGGAGTCGCTCCCTTCTGTTTTGCTAACTCCTGCACGATCGACGCGGCGCGCATGTTGGCATCGAAATTCTCGCCTTTGTAGCGCGGGTCGTTGTGGCGATAGTCGCTCTC
>DATBSG010000267.1:0-3772 GCA_036559945.1 Pyrinomonadaceae bacterium | reverse complement strand
AAAGCGATAAGGCTTGTTCAGCCAGCCTATCCGGCGATCGCCAGAGCCGCGCATGCCTCGGGTCAGGTCACGGTCCAGGTGTTAGTTGATGAAAGCGGCAACGTGATTTCCGCAAACCCGGTGAGCGGGCATCCTCTTTTGAAGGCGTCCGCGGCAGCAGCAGCGCGAGCAAGCAAGTTTAGTCCGACAGTGTTATCCGGCCAGCCGGTCAAAGTAAGCGGCGTGATCATTTACAACTTCGTCGCGCAGTGAGCTAATAGCACCATAGTCTGGTACTGGTTCAGTGCTGGCGGCGAAGAATTGGTAGGACATAAGAATTTCCGCCGAAAGCGCACAGTAAGTCCCGTTAGGGACGTAATGTTTATAGAACCAGCAGCCAAGACATCTCTGAAAGCTCCGTAGGAGCGGAATGTTATTCGCGCTCAAATGATTTGTGAACCGGAACATGCCGCTCCTACGGAGCTTGGTGCACCTGATAGATTTGGCTGCTACAAATATCCGGCTCCTACGGAGCAAACACGCACAACTCCTTCATTGACATTGCTCTCGCCAGCCACTTAAACTTTCCGCGTTCGCAATTTTCGGTAGTCACTCAACAACTCAATGTTCTTGCTACAAGCAACGACGACGACGGCGCACAACCTAGGGGCACCATCGACGGCGTATTTGCCGGTGATGGTCTTTTTCGTTTTCGCGGTCATCTTTCCAGTGCTGCCGCTGGTTCTCGGACGATTTCTGCGGCCTTGGAAGTATCAAAAAGACAAGATGCGGCCGTACGAATGCGGCATCGATCCGGAAAGCGGCGCGCATGATCGATTCACGGTGCGTTACTACATCGTCGCAATGCTGTTTTTGATTTTCGACGTTGAGACGATCTTCCTATTGCCGTGGGCGATCATTTTCATGGGCGATGATTTTTCGTTCACGAAATTTGCGCTGATCGAGATGTTCGTTTTTATCGGGATTCTGGTGGTCGGGTATTATTACGCGTGGCGCAAAGGCGCGTTAGAATGGGCATGAAACATTGATGATTGCCAATTGATTATTGTCGAATTAACGTTAGCCTACTCCCACTTATGAAGCCTGACGATTTGAAGAAGCGCACGAAGCAATTTGCGTTGCGAGTTTTACAGCTTGTCGCAGCGTTGCCGAAGAGTTTGGCGGGTAAAACCATCGGCGGTCAGCTCGTCAGGGCGGGCACATCAGTCGGAGCTAATTATCGGGCGGCCTGCCGCGCGCGCTCAAAGCTTGAGTTTATCGCCAAAATCGGTATCGTCGAAGAAGAAGCAGATGAATCAGCTTTTTGGATAGAACTGATTATTGAGGGTGAGCTGTTGAAGCCTCAATTAGTTCAGTCGTTACTAATTGAAGCGAATGAGCTGGCGAAAATAATGGCGAGTTCAAGGAAGTCGGCTTCGGAATCGCTCGAAACGAAACAGAGCGGCAAATCGACAATCATCAATCGGAAATCGGCAATGACTTATGGCTGAACACGACGAAGGATTTGTTTTAACCACGGTCGATTCGATCACCAACTTCATCCGCCGCAACGTCGCGGCGAAAGCCGTCGATCTGGGCGCGCCCGTCGTCAACTGGGCGCGCAAGTCAGCGCTGTGGCCGATGACTTTCGGGCTCGCTTGCTGCGCGATCGAGATGATGGCGACGGGCGCTGGTCGATTTGATATCGATCGATTTGGCGCCGGCGTGTTTCGCCCGAGCCCTCGACAAAGCGATCTCATAATCATCGCGGGCACAGTGACCCTGAAGATGGGCCCAGTCGTGCGTCGCGTTTTCGATCAAATGCCGGAGCCGAAATGGGCCATCGCCATGGGCGCTTGCGCCTCGACCGGCGGCCCGTTTGATTCTTACTCGACGATGCAGGGCGTCGATCGAACAATCCCCGTTGACGTTTACATTCCCGGTTGTCCGCCGCGTCCGGAAGCGCTGCTTTATGGCTTGATGCGTTTGCAGGACATCATCATGCGCGAAGCTCCTTCGGCTTACATTTTCGAATCTGACGGAACGGTGCACCGCCAACGCTCGTTCGACTCAGACGAACCGCCACAAATCGCCGCTCCCACGGAAAACAAAGCCGAAGCTGCAGCCTAGTGGCAACGCGCGCGCCAACCGGCTATCATATTCCCGCACACCCTCTCCTGAATCTATCGGTTTGAGTGAACCCCGACTTCGTGGGTTCGAGGAGGAATCTCGATGAAATCTATCCAATCAAAGCTTCTGGTAATTGCGATCGCGCTTGTGCTCGGTACTCCCGCGATGGTCTCGGCCCAAAGAACTAAGCCGCGGCTGCGCCGGGCGGCGAGAACGGCACGCGTCGCCGCACCATTGGTGCCTATCGGAACGAATTTGAAAGTCCGCCTGAACGATACTCTGTCGAGCAAGGATTCGCGGGCGGGCGACAAGTTCACCGCCACGGCCATCGATCCGGTTCGGTTCAATGAGGCGACCGTGCGCGGGCACATCCGCTCGATCGTGAAATCGGGACGAATCAAAGGCCGGACAACCATGAACCTGGCGTTCGATTCAGTCACGCTCCCTGACGGCCGCACTGAAACGCTGCACGGGATTGTTACGCGCGTCTACGACAGCAAGGGCCGCGCTGATGAAGAAGGCGGCGTGCAATCCGAAAGCCGCGGGCGTCAAACAATCAAACGCGGAGGCATTGGCGCGACTGCGGGCGCGATCATTGGGGCGATCGCCGGCGGCGGCAAGGGCGCAGCCATCGGCCTGTTGGTGGGCGGTGCCGCAGGTGCTGGTTCAGTCGCGATGCAAGGCGGCAAAGAGTTGAAGCTCGAGAGCGGCACAGAGATGCTGGTGCACGTGACTCGTTAGCAAAACACTGTTGCGACGACTGATCACATTCGCGCTCGCGGCAGCGGCCACGTTTAGTTGCAATGTCCGGCCGCAGAAGTCGACGAGCACTCCGCGACCGGATGGGACAGCGATCACGGCAGGCAAACAACCCTACTGTTTAGCGCTCGCCGACTTCAATAGCGACCGCAAGCTCGATATCGCCGTTGGCAACAACGGCAGCGCGAACGTGACGATTCTTCTCGGCGACGGCAAGGGTGGATTCAGCGAAGCTCCGGGATCACCATTTGCCGCCGGTAACAGTCCGAACGACATCGCCGTCGGCGACGTTGATCATGACGGCAGACTCGACCTGGCATTCGCTAACCACGATACGCATTACGTGACCGTGCTCCTTGGCAACGGACGCGGCCAGTTCACACCGGCGCCAAATTCTCCAGTGACAGTCAACAGTCGTCCTCATCCGCACGGGATTGCCTTCGGCGATTTCAACAGAGACAAGAATTTGGATTTCGTAATCGACGATTGGGGCAACAACCGCGTGACGGTTCTGTTCGGAAATGGAAAAGGAAATTTTGCTTCTCCGGGAACTTCTTTCGCGGTCGGTCAGATGCCTTACCAACGTGTGCGAGTGGCAGATGTTAATGCCGACGGGCTCGACGACGTTATCACTACAAACACAGAAGGCGGGGACGTCAGCGTTCTGCTCGGTGACGGCAACGGCGGATTTGCGCAAGCGTCAGGTTCACCATTTAAGGCTAATCCGCGGCCGTTCGGCGTCGCGACTGGCGACGTAAACGCGGACGGCAAGCTCGACCTCGCGATTGTGAATTTTTCCGGCCACGGAACTGACACGAGCAAAGATGGTTTGACTATTCTGCTCGGCAACGGCGACGGAACATTCAGGTCCGCGTTCGGCTCGCCGTTGAAGTCGGGAGCTTCA
>DATBSG010000266.1:0-4301 GCA_036559945.1 Pyrinomonadaceae bacterium | reverse complement strand
TTTCGTGATGATGCCAGGTGAATTGGCCCTGGAATTTCACGAGCTTGATCAATTGGCCGTTCAGTTCGCCGGCGATGCGCGGATTCCAGTGATCTTGAATGAGCGAAAGTTTTTCGGCGAGATTGATTTTATTCATGGCTTATGGAGCGCCGACATCCTGTCGGCGGTTCGCGAGCATCTTGCTCGCGATTTTGTTTACCGGCAAGGATGCCGGTGTCCCGCACGCAGGATGCGTGCGCTCCTAATTCGTGATCCCCATCTGCCACAGCATGAACGCGTAATCGAACGACGTCTCGCGAAAAGCATCGTAGCGTCCGGACGCGCCGCCGTGACCCGCGCCCATGTTCACTTTCAAAAGCAGCGGATTGTGATCCGTTTTGTAGTCGCGCAGCTTCGCCACAAACTTCGAGCCTTCCCAATACGGCACCTGGCTGTCGTTCAGCGAAACCTTCACCAGCATCGCCGGATAATTCGCCTGATGAATGTTGTCGTAAGGCGAGTATTTCTTCATGTAATCGTACGCCGCCTTCTCGTTGGGATTGCCCCATTCGATGTACTCGCTCGTCGTCAGAGGCAACGACGCGTCGAGCATCGTGTTCAGCACGTCGACAAACGGCACTTGCGCGACGACCGCTTTGAAGAGATCGGGGCGCATGTTGCTAACCGCGCCCATTAGCATGCCGCCCGCGCTGCCGCCCTGAATCACCAAACGATCTTTCGAAGTGTATTTGTTATTGACGAGGTGTTCGGCGGACGCGATGAAGTCCGTGAACGTATTTATCTTGTTCATCATGCGGCCCGCTTCGCGCCACGGTTCGCCCAATTCACCGCCGCCGCGAATATGCGCGATGACAAAGATCACGCCGCGATCGAGCAGCGCCAGCCGGCTCGCTGAAAATCCGGGCGAAATCGAAATGCCGTACGAGCCATAGCCGTAGAGCAGCAGCGGCGCTGAACCATCAAGCTTCACAGTCTTCCGATACACGACCGACATTGGAATCTTTGTGCCGTCTGACGCGGTCGCGAACACTCGTTCCGCTTTGTAGTTGTTTTTGTCGAATCCGCCGGGCACTTCCGTCTGCTTCAGCAGCGTGGCCTTGCGCCCGTTCATGTCGTAGTCGAAAACTGAACTCGGCGTCGTGAGC
The DNA here is from genome assembly GCA_036559945.1 of Pyrinomonadaceae bacterium. Taxonomy (GTDB): domain Bacteria; phylum Acidobacteriota; class Blastocatellia; order Pyrinomonadales; family Pyrinomonadaceae; genus UBA11740. Next base: position 3,156 of record DATBSG010000266.1, on the reverse strand, counting down.
GATTGATAGTTGTAGCGCAGCACGGTCGTGTTGAATTCACGATTGTTCGACAAGCCGGCCGCGTAAACCGGTTCAGGGAAGGCGATGCGGTGGCGCTTGTTGGTCTTGAAATCGACAATCTCGATTTGCTGCAAACCGTTTTCCCATTCCGAAAGCACCGCGTGATTGGCAAACAGATCGATGCTCTCGACCTTAACCGCCGGTCGATGCGCGACAAACTCTTTCCAGTTCTTTTCGGAAGGATCGCTGACCGGCGCCGTCACCACGCGAAAGTTTTTCGCGCCTTTGTTCGTGCGAATGTAAAAGAGATCACCGCGGTGATCGACGTCATATTCATGGTCAGCCTGGCGCGGCAGAATGATCTTCCATTCAGCATTCGGATCGCCCGCCGAAATGTAGCGGAATTCATTCGAAGTCTTGCTGTAAGCGCCCAGCATGATGACCGCCTTGTCCAGCGACTTGCCGACGCCGATGTCGAACAGCTCGTCCTTCTCATCGTAAATCAACTCGTACTTATCCGAGCCGAGCATGTGGCGAAACATCTTGTCGTTGCGCTTCGTGACTGCGTCTTCAGTGACGTAGAAAAGCGTTTTGTTGTCGTTGGCCCACGCGACACTATCAACGCGCTCGATTTTCTCCGGCAGCAGTTGCCCGGTGCGCAGGTCTTTCACTTGCAAGGTGTACTGGCGATAGCCCGTGTTGTCGGTCGAGTACGCGAGCAAGTTACCGTCGTCGCTCGGCGAGAGCGTCCCCAGCGACATGAACTTCTGCCCTTTAGCCAATTCGTTCTGATCGAGAATCAACTCTTCGGGCGCATCGAGGCTGCCCTTCTTCCGATAGAACATCGGATACTGCAAGCCTTCTTTCGTCTTCGAAAAATAGAAGTAGCCGCCCTGCTTGTAAGGAACGTTCACGTCCGTCTGTTTGATGTGACTGAGAATCTCGTTATAGAGCTTCTCCTGCAAAGCTTCTGTTGGCTTCATCACGGCGGTTGTGTACGCATTCTCGGCCTCCAGGTGCGCAATGACGGCTGGATTCGTCTTCTCGCGCAACCAGAAATAATTATCGACCAGCCGGTCGCCGTTGATTTCAGTGATTTTTGGTTTCTTGTCCGTGACTGGCGGTTGGGGCATAGAACCATTTCCATTCTGGGCCATGACTCTTACGTTTGCGAAGGCTGAAAGTGAGACTGAGATAGAAAACAGCGCTGCTATCACACGATATTTCATTAGTCCATTCCTTTGTTAGGGGGGGCACGCGCGCCCACATTCTAGAAATACGGCGAGCAATCTACTCGCTGAGCGAAGTTATTGGTTTTGACGAGCCGCCGGCCCATCAGTCGTGAACCGTTCAACCACGCAGCGGATCGCCCCAGCCCGATTGAACGTATTGACCGTCCTTTACGATGCACGGAACAGTCGGATCGCCGCCGGAATACTTAAACATCTCCGCGCGAAACTCTTTGTTCGTCTGCGCGTCGCGATCCACGAACGTGATGCCTTTCGAGTTGTAATAGTCGCGGGCCTGCTGACAGTAAGGACAGTCGGGTTTTGTGTAAATGATCAAAGCCACCGCGAAAACACCTCCATGTGAAGTGTGAATTCTAGCAGAGTGTTTTCAGGTGAGCTACCGGAGGCTGGGTTCCTTTGCGTTGGTTTGCGGCTTGGCGTCTTTGCGCGAACCTCTTCCTCGCCAAGTCGCAAAGCCCAAAGAACCGCGAAGATATCCAAAGCGCCGTCGAAGCCGGCGCACTCCAAACAAGAAAAAGGACGAGCGTGCCTCATCGCTCGTCCCTAACAGCGTGACCAAACAGATTATCCGGATTTAGCCCCTCCGGGATGAAACTTCAGTCACGCTGATCTTTTGTACCGCAAGCTGCTAGCTTGCGCTTGTGCAAACCGCAGCTAACAATTTGCGCCACTAGTCACGCCGCGCTTCGCGCCGGTCACGCCGATAGTCACGAACGTCTCCGCGCCGGTCGCGATAGTCTCCACGAATGTCGCGACGGTCGCTGGCAATGTCGCGTGTGTCAGCCTTTATCTCCTGGCGATCAGCCCTCAACTCTTCCCGCGATGCGCCTTCCTGTCTGTCCTGGCGATATTCGCGCACATCGCCGCGTCTTTCGCGCGTGTCTTCGCGAATGTCACGTCGATCGCTGCGGATGTCTTTCGTATCCGCACGAATCTCCTGGCGATCCGCGCGCAATTCCCGCCGTTCCCCCTTATCGATGTGACCGCGCCGCTGCGCTGAAGCTGCGCCCATGACTGTAATCATCGATATTGCCAGCAATAAGATCTGGAAAAGTTTTCTCGTCATTGTTCAGTCCTCCTGTTTTTCGGATTGTTCCTTAGTCCTCGCGATTCGCGAGTATTCAGGTCCGCCCCCGAAGAGGCAGGAGGAGAGAAACGGTCATTACGACCGCGTAACTTTCGCGGCGAACCACTTGCCAACCGATTAGACGCGGGACGTTTTCGGATGGACGGAATTTTTGCGGGAACTGCTTTGAGCCGAGCACCCGGCCACTTCTGCGAGTGCCCGGCTCAAAAAGAGAATTTGGTCACAGATCAGAAAGAAGAAAGAGGTTTTGTTTGCAGACCGAACACTTGCGGATTCTCGCCGATGATCGCAGCGGCGAAAAAGCGCGGCACGTAGTAGACGCTTTCGTTCTGAAAAGTCGGATCCAGTTTCGCGCCTTGCTCAGTCAAGGCGCAGATGCTGCAACTGCGACTCTCGTTATTCAACAGCATCGTCAGATCCTGCTCGACGTGGTTCGCGCCCCGGTTGTATGCGAGCAAGGCCAGCGCTTCTTTCATTGGGTCGTCTTTGAATTGCTTCATGCCCGCGGCGATATAACGCGCGGCGGCGTCCGCCGATTTTTCAACGTCGAGAAGATCGTTGGTGCTGAGGCCGAAATGCTCGCCAGTAGCCGGCAAAAACTGAAACATGCCCAACGCGCCGACCTCGTTCGGTGTTTGCAGGTTCACGTATCCCGACTCAATCGCTGGAATGTAAAGACCAATTAGCGGCGAGACATCTCGCGCTTTGAAAATGCGAATTAGGGTTGGCGCCTGCGTCTGCCCGCGCTCAAAAATGAAACGCACGTCGCCGCTCCCCGATTGGGCGCCGCGATTGTTTCCCATGTGCCGGACATACCAG
>DATBSG010000265.1:0-12538 GCA_036559945.1 Pyrinomonadaceae bacterium | reverse complement strand
CTACAAAGGTGCTTCTGCCTCGCGCGCTCAACACGTATAATAAGTGAGCTTGGGACGCGAATATTCGCCTCTCAAGCATTCTTTATGGCTCAAGTAATTCACAAAAGCGCCGTTGGCTTGTCGGTTGTGGACAAGCTGCGCATGCTGCTCGACATCACCAAGACGATTAGCCGTTCGCTCGATTTGCAGGAAGTCCTTAACCTGGTAATGGACACGCTGGATTCCCTGATTCCGTACGACGCCGCCGGAATTTATCTCGTGAAATGCTCGCGGCCGCTGGCTGAATGGGAAGGTGAGGTCGATGAGACGTGCGTCTTCCATACCGAAGCCGTGCGCGGGTACGACATCGCGGACATGCAGGAGTTGCGGCTGAAGATGGGTGAAGGTTTGATCGGCCACGTCGCCGTCAGCGGCAAGCCTTTCATCTCACCCGATGTTCGCAAAGAGCCGCGCTACGTCAATGCGCGCGCGCGGACGCGCTCAGAGATGGTCGCGCCGATCATTTCGAACGAAGAGGTCATCGGCGTCTTTGATTTGGAAAGCGACGAGCTTAACGCGTATGCGAACGACGACCTGGAAGTGTTGATGCTGCTGGCGTCGCAGGTCGCGATCATTATCGAGAAGGTGATGCTGCACGAGCAGTTGATCGAAAAAAAGCGTCTGGAAACGCAACTCGAGGTCGCGCGGCAAGTGCAGCTTGAGTTGCTGCCCGCGCGCGATCCACAGCTTGCCGGCTTTGACATCAGTGCCTACAACTTTCCGACGGAAGAGGTGTCGGGCGATTACTACGACTGGGTGCAGATCTATGAAGACCAAATCGGCATCGTGATCGCGGACGTTTCGGGCAAAGGCGTGCCGGCGGCGCTGCTGATGGCGTTTTTGCGCGCGAGTCTGCGTGCCGCTTCGCACATCGGTTACGCGCCGCATATCTCGATGTCGAAAGTAAATTACCTGCTGTGGGAATCGATCGAGCGCAACCAGTTCGTGACGGCGTTTTATGGCATTCTCGATGCGACAAACCGCACGCTTGCCTACTCAAATGCCGGCCATAACCCGCCAATTTTGATCGATACGGACGGAAAAGCGCATTTTGAAGAGCGCGGCGGTGTTCCGCTTGGCATGTTTCGCGATTCGCGGTACTACGAGTACTACGCCACGATTGATGCGGGACAGATTTTCGTGCTCTACACCGACGGCGTGACCGAAGCCACGAGTCCCGCCGGTGAAGAATACGGCCGCGACCGCCTGGCCGATGCAGTGCTCCGCGCGCGCGAGTTGCCGGCCCGCGAGATTATCGATTCCATTCATCGCGACCTTATGTCGTGGACCGATGGACAAGGTGCGACTGATGACGTGACGTTCTTCGTGGTGAAGGCCCTCTAAATCATGACTGAAACTGAATTGGTAAACCAACAAGCTGCTGCGCAAATCTCGCTGAATCTCGGCACGGTTCTCCAGCGCATGCTCGCAGTCTCGGACAAAGTCAGCGATCTGATCTTCTCGCCGGGACGGCCGCCGCAGATCGAATTGGTCGGAAAACTTCAGCCGGTGGAGATTCCCGGCCTGGAAAAACTAACGCCGGCGCAGACTGCGGGCATCGCGAAGATAATCATTGACACTCATGAAGAGCCGGCGCAAAGCCTCGAGAAGTTCGGTTCAGCCGATCTCTCGTTTAGCGTGCCGAGTCTCTGCCGTTTTCGCGTCAACATATTCAAGCAGCGGGGCACGCATGCAATCGTGATGCGCGTGATTCCCTCCCGGCCGCCGCGGTTTGAAGATTTCGATCTGCCACCGCAGTTGCGCGAGATTGTCGAGTTGAAGAACGGCGTCGTGCTGGTCACTGGTCCCACCGGCAGTGGCAAGAGCTCGACACTGGCGGCCATCATCGATCTGATTAATGAAGCGAAGTACTACCACATCGTAACGATCGAAGATCCGATCGAATTTCTGCACAGTCACAAGAATTCAACTATTCATCAACGCGAGCTGCATTCAGACACGCCGAATTTTGCTCTCGCGCTGCGCGCCGCGTTGAGACAGGCGCCGAAAGTAATCCTGGTCGGCGAGATGCGCGACCGCGAGACGATGGAAGTGGCGATGGAGGCAGCGGAAACGGGGCACCTGGTGCTTTCGACCTTGCACACGATCGATGCGTCGAAAACCGTCGAGCGCGTCATCGGAGTTTTTCCCAAAAACGAAGAGCAAATTATTCGCACGCGGCTGGCCCAATCGTTTCGCTTTATAGTTTCCCAGCGGCTTTTGCCGCGCGCTGACGGCAGCGGCCGAGTCGCCGCCATCGAGGTTCTGAAAGCAACGTCCCGCACGCGCGAATACATCGAACGCGGCGAGTCCGAAGGTAAATCGCTGATGGACGCTATGGAACAGGGCGAGCTGGAAGGCATGCAGACTTTCGACGGCGAGATCGAAAAAATGATTCGCGCCGGCATCGTCAAAAAAGAGGATGGGATGGCGTACGCATCGAACTATGGCAACCTTCTGCTGCGGATCGGAGACTTCGGCAGTGGCGACGGCGCGAAGCCCAAATCCGAACCTAAAGTCGGATCGATGCTGGATATGATCGAGCCCTAGTTATTTCAGATGTGCCGCAATTTACGACGCCGGCCCTCTCCCGTGCTCGTTCGCGAGATGCTGATTGTTGCGGCTCTCGTGATGGCGAACAGCCTCTGGTCTCATCGCGCTTTCACCGCCTTTTCCCAAAACTCAAACCAAGGTCTGCGATTCGAATTGCCCGCGAACGGCAATCTGCGCGTCGAGAATTTGCGTGGCGCAGTCATCGCCGAAGTTTGGGACCAGCCTTATGTGTCGATCGCCGCATTAACAGACAGCGGCGAAGCGGTGCGCTCTCCGGCAGTGATCCAATCGTCCGACAGTTTGCTTTCGGTGCGCGTGCCGCGCGTCGCCGGCAAAGCAGCGCGGGTGAATCTCGAGCTGCGAATTCCCACGCGCACGCATGCCGCGATTTTCACGGCGACGGGTCCTGTGGAAGTGCGCGGCGTATCGAGCGCGCTCCTGGTACAAACGACTTCGGGAGAGATTCGTGTCGATTTGCCCACGTCGTCGAATGCAAATATCACTGCCGAATCTAAGACTGGAAACGTGTCGTCGTCGCTACCTGCGGCAGTTAGCAATCAGGCGCAGCGACCGCAATTGCGCGCGCGTCTCGGCGCCGGGGCAAACAGCGTTCGCCTCTACTCGCAAGCCGGCAACATCACCATCGCTTCGCGCGTTGATGAACAAACCGCGGCGCGGACAAGTCCGGCCGAAACGCGGCAGGAAATCCCCCGCGAGCCTTCGGCGCCGCCCCAACGGCCCGAGCTAATCGGGTCTGAAGCCCAGAAACCAGCGGCGGGAACTCCCGCCCGGCCTTCAAACACGCCTGAGGAAGTCGCGGAGGACGACGTCATTCGCGTGGACACCGAACTCGTCAGCGTGAATGTCAGCGTGGTGGACCGTGGGACGAGTCGGGGCGTAAACGATCTCACCAAAGACGATTTTCGATTGTACGAAGACAACGCGGCGCAGCAGATTTTGCACTTCGACTCGTCTTCGGCGCCGTTCAACCTCGTTCTCCTGGTCGATCTATCAGGCTCAACCACAAAAGTCGTCGATCTAATCAAAGCCGCCGCGCTGCACTTCGTTGACGCGGCTCGACCATTCGATCGGATCGGCGTAATCACATTCGCGGGCGGCCAGGTTGTTGTCTCGCCGCTCACCACCGATCACGCAGCGCTACGCGAACGCATCAACGGAATTCGGAAGCCGGAGGGCAGCACGAAACTCTATGATTCGCTCGCCTTTGCGATGGATGAGGTCTTTCGCGAAGCAAAGGATGCGCGCCGCAATGCCATCGTGGTGATCAGCGATGGACTCGACAGTGTGATGCCGAACGTGACCGGCGAAGGATCAAAGCTGACTTACCAAGAAGTCGTGAGGCAGGCGCGCGAATTCGACGGAGTGATTTATTCGATCTGGACGGACACGCAGAGCTACGAACCACTGAGTCCGGGCGACATTCAGCAGGAGACTTTCGATCTTGCGCACGATCGTATGAAGGAAATCGCCGATGTCGGTGGTGGCGCATTCTATGAATGTTTTCAGTTGCAGGACTTGGCCGGGTCCTATGATCGAGTCGTGGCAGATCTCGGGACGCTCTACACGCTCTCGTATCGGCCCACGAATAAAGTTCGCGATAGTTCGTGGCGCACGATTCGAGTCATAGTCAACCGACCGAATGCGGTCGCCCGAGGCAAGCGTGGATACTTTGCAAATTGAGGGCGGTGCCGCGTATTTGTTGGACAGCGGGAGCGACGGTGCTATAATCGCGCCACGAAAATACGTCGTAACGCTTTGCTGCCTCTCCCCAAGAGGAGGTCCATCGTGAAAACATCACTTCGCACGATCATCGGATTGCTGCCGTTAGTAATCCTCGCTTCATCCTCGCTCGCGTTTGCACAGAATCGCGAACGGTTCGGCATTTCCGCGAAGGCCGGTGGCGTCAATGTGGTTGTCGGCCACGTAATGGTCGCACGCAAAGATCAGGATCCGCAGCTATTGTCGAGCAAGGATAACCTGACGGCTGGAGAAGTGGTGACAACCGGCTCGACAGGAAATGCGGAAATCCTTCTTAATCCGGGCTCGTATCTACGTCTGGCCGAAAACAGCGAATTTAAATTTGAGGACATCTCGCTCGATCACCTGCAACTGCGCCTCGCTAAGGGCAGCGCAATCATTGAGGCCACGGGCGTGGCCGACATGGACTTGGGCATCAAGATTTCGACACCGCACGCGAACTTCTCAATCATGCGCAGCGGCATCTATCGCATCAACGTGCAACCAGATTCTTCTGAGTTGGCAGTTCGAAAGGGCCGTGGCAGTTTTGGGCCGAACAAAACCGACATCGTGAAGGGCGGGAACACAATCACAATCGGCCGAGGCTTTTCCGCTCAAGGCAAGCTTCCTAAGGAAAAGGATGCCTTTGAAGTGTGGAGCAAGCAGCGCGCGGAATTCCTGGCGAAGGCGAACGAGAAACTTTCGCAGCGGACGTTGAATGGTTATCTGTCGAGCTTTAACGGCTGGGATTCGTGGTTTTGGGGCCCGCGCCGTTTCGGGCTGTGGACATTCAACGCCAGCTTTGGGTGCTATACGTTTTTGCCTTTTTACTACGGTTGGTCATCGCCCTACGGCCACTGGTACGGGAGCTACTATTGGCGCGGTAATCCTTCTGGAGGGGCTTTCGGTAATCCAAATCCCATTATCGTAAACAACCAAACGCCGCCTCCAGGCTCGGGCTCGACTCCAACAGGCGGTACGCCGCCAAGCGGAACGGGACCCGGCCCAAGTCCAACGGGTTTTGGAAATCCAGGACCAGGCTCATCCAACGCGGCTCCACGCGACCCGGATTCCGGCGGGCGCGCGATTAACCGACCGCGTGACCCCTAATTCCCAAGTTCACGGGCGCCGCTGCGCGAAGAACTGTTGGAGCTCTTCATTCACGATCGAGACAATTTCTGAGCGTGTGAGGCCAGCGAGCGCAAGATGCGTCAAACTCGCGTTGACCGCCTTCCGGAGATCGGCGTCGCTGACTTCCGCAATCCTTCGCGTTGCCACGACGGCTCCTGAGCCATGCCTGACTTTGACTAACCCTTCGCGTTGCAGTTCCCGATACGCCGCAGCGATGGTATTCAGGTTCACGCCCAAGTCTGCGGCTACTTGTCTGACCGGTGGCAAAGTCATGCCCTCGTGAAGCTCACCTCGGGCAATTAGAGTCTTTATTTCTTCAGCAATTTGGCGGTAAACGGGTCGGAGGTCCGTTTCGTCAATGGTAATGTACATAGTCGCTAGACACTGTACAATGTAAGAGCTGATAGCTGCAAATTACTCGACGAGGACTTGCGAGAGCGAAAGTGCTGATCGAGCGATGCCTTCTAGTCCAAATCCGCCTGAAACCGTATCGCCAATCAAGAAGAGGTTTGGAAAAGGCGTCTCATGGAACGCGAAGTCGGAAAGATGTTGCGGTGAACCGATCATGCCGAGCTTTCGACGCGTAGTTTCGTAGTAAGTCTGCGGAGTCGCGGTTTCGATAACCTCGGCACCGTCGCCGAGTTCCGGCAAAGCTGCATGCAGACGGCCCCAGAAGGTCTCGAGCGCCGCCTGATCCCGTTCTTCGTGCCAGGTCGCATCTTCGTGAAAGGCGAACCATTCGTCCGCATCAGTGAATGCGGTAACGGTCGCTGCCAGTCTTCCCTCGGGCGCTCGGCCGTCGGTCTGCGCCGCTACGTTCAGCATGAAGTGCTGCGGCAAAACCGTTTCGCCGACGCTCTGGGCCGCAAGCATTATCCGATTGGCCGGCAATCTGAACGCGGCAGCTTCATTCACTCCAAGAAAAATCTGGTAAACGCCGTGCGCGGTCATCTCTTTCAGCGCGACTGAAATCGCTTTAGGCGTGCGGCTCAGGCCGATCAATTTTCCGTACGTATCCCAAACGGTGAGATTACTCATTATTGCGCGTGTCGCGATTGCTCGTTCACCGCTCAACAGGTCGACTCCGATGACTTCGCCTTTACTGCCATACGCCAGTCGCAGAACCGGTGAATTCAGTCGCAGCGTTCCGCCGCTCTGCTTGAAACTGTCTCTGAGGCGATCGGCCAGAGACTGCACGCCGCCGGCGATCGCCCACAGTTCTCCGATTGCAATCCTAAGCGCCGCTATTGCGCGGGCAGCGCTGCATTGGTCGATTGCGCACTGAGCGAGAAACTGGAGCTGCGTATCAATGAAGAGCCGAAATTCGGCAGACGCACTGTTCAGAAGTTCGAGCGCGCTTTCTGCACGGTCGCGATCTTGAATTTCCGCAGCGAGCAATTCGCGGATAAAGCGAATTGCAGCATGTCCACACTCAGGGAAAGCGGCCGTGATGTTTTCTTCCAGCGCGCCACGTTCGGGGGTGATTGTAACTTCACGGCCGTCAGGCAAACGCACAATGAAATTGGGTGACAGCTGCCCGACTTCCGGCGGTGGGACTGGCAGGCTTGCGAAGACATTTTGCCAGGCGCCGCCGTTGCCCCAGCCTGAATACAAGCCAAAGGTGGGATCGAATGAGTAACCCAAATGTTCGAAGTTCGCGACGCAACCGCCTACCTGCGACTGTCTTTCGAAGAGGCAAACGTCAACGCCTCGGGCCGCCAACAAAGCGGCCACAGTCAAGCCGCCGATGCCGCCGCCGACAACGATGACTTCGCTTTGCATTAGAGTAGTTTCACAAGGAAGTGAAGAATTGCCGGCGCCGCGTCAGGATGTGGAGTTTCGAAAATCGGGCGGATATAAGGGTCCGCGACGATAATAACTGACTGAATGCCGTTGAAAACCAGATGGATAACGTAACACGGCAGCAGGCGACCGGTACGCGCTCGCACAACCGTCAGAACCAGGCTCAACAATGAAATCGCGGCGATTGCGGCGGCGTTCGGCCAATATTGCAGCACATGCAATCCGGCGAAGGTCAGCGTAACTATGGCGACGGCGGCAACCGCGCCCGCCACCCGCTGTAATGCGGAATAAAGCAGGCCTCGGTAGATCACTTCTTCGACCAACGGTGCGGTAACGGCGGCCACGAACGCAGTGATTATCGCGGCAGCGCGAGAGCTGCGCAGAATCTTTTCCAGATCCGTGTCCTGCCCGCCGAACTTGGAGATAATCAGCATCGCGATCAAAAAGAGCAGCATCGCGAGGGCCGCACTTTTCCAGAATCCTAAGTTTCGTGGCCAGTTAAAACCCAGAGTCTGCAACGGCGAAAATTTTCCAAGCCTGCTTGCGATCGCCCATGCCAGCAGTAAGGTCAGCACATGCGCCGGCAGGAAACCCGCGACCAGTATCAGAATGAAAGTCCTGTCGTTGAGCAGCAGTTCTTTCGTCGGGGCCACGCCGCGATAGTGCGTAGCGATGTACGGAATGGCGCAGAACTGCGGCACCAACCAAAGCAGGATCACACTAGCCAGCCACGCCAGCGAGGCTTGCAGCAATCCCCATGGTGGATTGTTCGGATCGACAGTTGATCGAGTTTCAGTTGGCACCGGCGCAGCGGCGGCGAAGGAAGTTACTGGTTCCGCCACTCCGGAATCTTCAGGTGTGTTCACGCAGCAGAAGTTTAGCGCACCGTATCGATCAGCGCCATTGCCGCAGCATCATTCGGCGGCCGCATCAGGCTCGGTGCGCTTGCCGTTGTATTGATCGAGTTTGCGGTAGATCGTTTTCCGCCCAATGTTCAGCAGCCGCGCGGCGCGCGTTTTGTCGCCAGACGTGTAGTCGAGCGTCGCTTCAATCGCTTTGCGTTCGATTTCTTCCATCGACGCCGGCACTTCAATTTCGAGGGTGGAACTGCGGCCCTCGCTCGCGGCGTGGGCGCGTTCAGCGCGCAGCATCGCCTCGCGCTGTAGAACGGCGTTGCCAATGGCTGCCGGCAGATCGTCGAGTTCGATTTGCCGGCCCGCGGCGATGATCACAGCTCTTTCGATCGCGTTTTCAAGTTCGCGCACGTTACCCGGCCAGTCGTAACTGGTAAGGGCGCGGAGAGCCTCTTTGGAAATACCCGAGACGAACCGGCCAGATCGCTGTTTGTAGTGCTCGAGAAAGTGAATGACCAACAAGTGAATATCTTCAGGACGATCACGCAACGACGGAAGTTGAATCGGAAACACCGAAAGACGATAGAACAAATCGCGGCGGAACTTGCCATCGTCGACTGCCTGTTCGAGATTAACGTTTGAGGCCGCGATGATGCGGACGTCGGCCTTGATCACGTCGTTGCCGCCCACGCGCGTGAACTCTCCATCCTGTAACACGCGCAAGAGACGCACCTGCGCCGCCAGGCTCATTTCGCCGACTTCGTCGAGAAACAACGTGCCGCCATCTGCTTCTTCGAATCGGCCGCGACGCCGCGCCCGGGCATCGGTGAAGGCGCCTTTTTCGTGGCCGAACAACTCGCTTTCAAGTAATGTCTCGGGAATCGCGCCGCAGTTGAGCTTGATGTACGGTTTGTCCTCGCGACCGGAATTGAAGTGAATCAGGTTCGCCAGCAGCTCTTTTCCCGTGCCTGACTCGCCCTGAATCATTACGGATGTTTGCGTGTCGGCGACGTTGAGCGCCAACTCGATCGCGCGGCGAATCGCGGGCGCTTGCCCGATGATTCGGTCTTCGCCATAGCGCTCGTGCAGCGCGTGCTTGAGCCGCATCACTTCGGCTGACAGTTGGTCGCGCTGTAGCGCCGTGCCGATTTGGTCAGCGATGCCTTCGACCAGCGCGATTTCCTGGTCCTTGAACGGGTCGCGAGGCTGACTCCAAACCAGTCCCAGCAACCCAAACGTGTGACTGCCGACGCGCACCGGCGAAACGAGCGCGGCGCGTCCGCCCAGCGTCGCATTGAACATCATGCGCAGCGGCAACGGCAGATCGGTCTCGAGCAGCCTCAACGTTTTTCCTTGCGCCAGCACATCGACCATCGCCGGATAAGCAGTGATATCGAGCGACTGGCCGTGCGTTTCGATCAAACCGCGAACCCTATCAGTGACGGCGTGCGGAGCGGCCTTGAATGCCGCCAAACGAATTCGCTTCTCGTCGGAATCCAAAACACCAAGCGCGCAATAATCCGCGCCGACCAGCGACAGCGTCCGCTCCATGACGGCTGACGTGACCTCGCCAAAATCCGAACGCGCGTTGAGGACGTTCGCGATTTCCAGGAGTGCCTTGGTCGTGTCGGCTTCGCGTTTCTTGTCCGTGTAGATCCGCGTGTACTGGTAACCAATGGCGAGCTGCGTCGCGATCGAAACCAGAAACGAAACTTCCTCGTCGGTCCAGTTCCGTGGCGCACGGGTTTGATGCAGCCCAATCAGACCCAGAACTTCATCGCCAAGCACGACCGGGACGATTAACAACGAACGGGTGCCGAGGCTCTTCGCGAAGAACCTCACCTTGTGATCGAGCTGAGGCGATGACGTATCGTTGAGCCGAATGGGCCGTTTGATATCGATGTATTCCGAAAGCGTCGCCACATCCACGGGGATGCGCGCGTCAAGGCTGGAAGGCACTGCGTCAGAAGCTCGCCACTCCTGGCTGACCCGAAGCTCACCCTCGGGTGTCAGCTTGATTATGTCGCAGCGATCGACCTCCATCATCTGGCCAAGTTCAGCGACAATGACCCGCAGAAACGTGTCCAGGTTGATCGACGTGGGCAGGTCGGCGGCCAACCGTCCAATGATCGATTCACGCGCTTCGTGCAGTTTGAGCTTGCGTTCCAGGGAAAGGCTCTGTCCTGTTTCTTTTGCCGGTTGCATTCGGGTCAAATCGTCGCGATGAAGCGGCGATCAGCTTACTTTATTGTCCGCGATCATAACGAACCGCGTGATAACTTGCAAAAACTCGTCGGCACCGTCGTTTGCCGTCGCCAGATGCTCTCGTATAATCAAAAAGATTTGAGTAGTGCCCGACAAGAATTGAAACGACATGCCTATTTACGAATATCGATGCAAGAAATGCAACGCTCATCAGGAAGTCTTGTTGAGAACACCCGACAAGCCGCCGAAACGGTGCAAAAAGTGCGGCGGTGCGCTCGAGAAACTAGTTTCCACTTCGGCGATTCAGTTCAAAGGCGAGGGCTGGTACGTGACCGACTACGCGAGAAAGGGCAGCGTCGCCGAAAAGGTCGAGAAGGAATTGTCTTCTCCGGACAGCAGTTCGGATAAGCCCGCCAGCGGCGACAAAGACAAGTCGAAAAAGACACCCGCCAAGAAAACCGACAAAACCTGAGGAAACAAACAGCCTGTATTTTTCATCTACCAGCTAATGCTTCAAACAGGCGGCAAACGCAGTAATCCAGACAGGCGCGTTAATCATCACGTCTTGGTTCGCGCTTTCGTGATGGTTCTGACCGGCGGTTGCTTGATCGGAAGTCTGCTGGGACAGGCCGGCCGGCGCTCTCATCCAACCGAGGGCGCCTCAACCATCAACGTCGTCGCCTTTCGCGAAAACGAATCGGCGAATCCCATCACGTCGGGCGACATTTCGTTGTTCGACAACGGCGCCGAGCAAACCATCAAGAGTTTTGTGCCCGATCGTTCTGCCGCGCGCATCGTGCTGCTCGTGGACAACTCTCTGACCATTCGCGCCGACGTCGAAAAGCTGGAAGCTGCCGCGCTCGAATTTGCTTACGAGATTTACGATGGGGACAAACTATTGATAGTTGGCTATGACGACAACGCGGAAATTGTTTCGGACTGGACGGACGATGCGAAGAAGATCGAGACCGAGCTGAAGACGTTTCGAAAAAAGGGCGATCCGCATTTGTTCGATGCCGTGATGGCCGTCATCGAAGACGCTTTGCGGCCGCTGACCGCGCAGAAACTCGCCGTCGTTGTTATCAGCGACGGCCTCGACAAAGGCAGCAAGGCGAAATTCATTCAGGCGCTGAGTGCTTTGCAAACGCTCGACATCGCAGTCTACTGCGTGCAGGCGCCGGATCGGACGCGAGGCGCGATTCGTCGCGATGTGCCGAAACCGCGGCAGGTCATCGATGAGCTTGCTGAGGGAACGGGCGGCCGCATCTTCCCGATTGACGATCCCGGCTCGGCGGCGAAAGCCATTTGTGACGAGCTGCGAAGGAATCGTTACGTGCTCTCGTACTTGCCAAGGAGCGTTGTTGCCAGTGAGCCGCGACGCTTGTTGGTGGTGGGCGAAAAGGGAATCGTCGCGCGGTCGAAGACAATGCAACCGCCGGATTGATTTATTAAAGGCGGCTATTGCCCGCCGGATTTCTTCCTCGAATACAAATAGAACAGCGTCGCGATGATCGCGAGCAAAATAATCTCCCAAAACACAAACACTGACCTGTCAAAGCGGCCAAACTCGTCGCGCGCATCCTGATAAACGATGAACGTGCCGAACGAGATTCCGGCGACGAGCCAGATGATTTGGCGCTTGGTGTCCCACATTTGATTGGAACTGTGGTCTTTGTCCTTTGTCCTTTGTTATGTCAACTCAACCTGAACAAGACATCCAATTACAAATCACGAAGTACAAAGTACGTATTCACAGATTCAAACGCATTCTGGGCAGTACTCTTGGGTTGCCATCCATGTCGGCCGTGACTTCACCGACCCGCGTCGTTCCCATTCGTTCGTAGAACCCTTCCGCATTCGGATCCGCGGAAAGCTCAAGTACGAGCGCGCCACGTTCTTCGGCGCGCTGTCTCGCATAGTTGAAGAGGGCTCTGCCAACACCGCTGCCCATGTGCTCCGGTTTGATCCACATGTGCTCAATCTCTGCGAGAGAGCCAGTCAGCACCAGCGCGCAGCAGCCAGCGATTTCCTCTCCAGCAACCGCGACGAATACTTCGTTATCACTGATGAACTCACGCGTGATGGTGAGATCGGACTCCCACTGTTGGATCCAACTTTCGGGATAACCCCAATGCCGCTTCGCCGCGTGGGCAATGGCGGTTAACGTCTGTGCGTCGCTGGGTTGAGCTTGGCGA
>DATBSG010000264.1:0-2514 GCA_036559945.1 Pyrinomonadaceae bacterium | reverse complement strand
CTCGATTTCGTGGGCGCGGCCCTCGCCACGCTCAGTTTGGGTGGAATTGTCTTTGGCCTGATTGAATCTTCGCGGCTTGGTTTTCACAACCAGCTCGTGATCGCGACCATGATCGGCGGCGTAATCCTGGCAGCGACATTCGTTGTCGTCGAAACGCGAGTGCGCAATCCGATGATGCCGCTCGCGCTTTTTCGTTCGCGAAATTTCGCTGGCGCGAATCTACTGACGCTCTTCCTGTACGCGGCGCTGGCCGGAACGCTTTTCTTTCTCCCGCTGAACCTGATTCAGGTTCAGGGCTACTCGCCGACTGCCGCCGGCGCGGCAACGTTGCCGTTCATTCTGATCATGTTTGGGCTGTCGCGCTGGTCGGGCGGATTGGTCAAGCATTACGGTTCGCGTTTGCCTTTGGTGATTGGCCCAATTGTCGCCGGAATCGGATTCGCGCTCTTCATCAGAGCAGGCGTTGGCAGTAGTTATTGGACAACCTTCTTCCCAGCAGTTGTCGTGCTCGGACTCGGCTTGGCAGTCACCGTCGCGCCGCTGACAACGACAGTCATGAACGCAGTTAGGGAAAGCCGCGCCGGCATTGCCTCGGGGATAAACAACGCGGTTTCGCGCACCGCGGGCCTGTTGGCGATCGCCTTGCTGGGCCTGGTCATGTTCCGAGCTTTCAGCAGTTGTCTCGATCAGAGGTTGATCCAAATCCCAATCAACCCGGATATTCGTCAAGCTTTGAGCGGGCAGCGAATTAGGTTGGCCGCGATTGAAATTCCTGCAAGTGTGGATGACCTAACGCGCAGCGCCATCAAGCATGCGATTGATGAATGTTTTGTCACGGGTTTTCGCTCGGTCATGCTCTTCGGCGCCGCTCTGGCGCTGGCAAGTTCGCTTATTGCGTGGCTTTTCATTGGGAAGCGTCCGGGCTCGCGCAAGCTAACCGCAAACTAAACACTACGCTGCCGCCATTTTTGGCTATCCTTGACTCGCTTATTTTAGAATCTGTCTGATCAGCTTCGCGAGTAATCGGGGTGACCAAAAATGACCGCCAAAGCTTCTTCCACAATTCTCGTGGTCGATGATTATCAGGATAATCGCACGTTGCTTTCCGCGTGGCTGCGCGCGAAGGGCTTCAAAGTCGTCGAGGCCGAAGACGGCAGAGAGGGCGTGCTGCAGGCGAACCGATCGCATCCTGATTTGATCTTGATGGACCTCGCGATGCCTGAGCTTGATGGGGTTGAGGCGACGCGGCAGCTTCGCGAGCGGCAAGTGTTTTCGCGCACGCCGATTTTTGCGATCACAGCCTATGGGACTTACGATGTAAAGGCAGACGCTCTCGCCGCAGGGTGCAACGAAGTGTTTGCCAAACCGCTCGACCTCGAGTCGCTGCTTGGGAAAATAAGATCCACGCTGGCAACTCAGCAGCCGACTAAGTCTCAAACGGCCGTCCCTGTTCACTGAGCCGAACCATCTTTCGAAGAACAATCTGTCTCGCTTCGCGGATTTACGATAAAATCCGCCAGCGATGAACTGTCCCCGCTGTCAGGCTGAAATAACCGAGCAAACTTCCTCGTGCGCGGCATGCGGTTTTTCTTTTGACGACGCGACGCAGCGGTTGGAAAAACATGTCGCGCCCCGCAATAAACAATCTGTAAAGCATTCCACTTCGTCGCGCTCGTCCGAATCGATCGAGGACGTGCGATTTGTTCCCGGCGCAATTGTCGCTGAGCGTTACCGGATCATTGGCCTGCTGGGACGCGGCGGAATGGGCGAAGTCTATCGGGCCGACGATCTCAAACTCGCACAACCGGTCGCCCTGAAATTTTTGCCTGAGCATTTACTGAGCGACGGCGCCGCTTTGGCGCGTTTTCATCGCGAAGTGCGCGTCGCGCGCCAGGTAAGCCACAAAAATGTCTGCCGCGTGTACGACATCGGCGAGGTCGACGGCCGACATTTTCTCTCGATGGAATTCATCAAGGGTGAGGAACTATCTTCGTTGCTTCACCGGATTGGACGTCTGCCACAGGACAAAGCCGTTCAGCTCGCGCGCCAGATCTGCGCTGGGCTGGCAGCGGCCCACGAAACTGGCGTTATGCATCGCGATCTCAAGCCGTCGAACGTCATGATTGACGAGCACGGCAACGCGCGCATCACTGATTTCGGTCTCGCCGGTCTGGAAGAAGAGTTGCGCAGCGAAGACGCGATTGCGGGCACGCCGGCCTACATGGCGCCCGAGCAACTGGAAGGAAAGGCTTTCACCGTTCGCAGCGACATCTATTCGCTCGGCCTATTGCTTTACGAACTCTTCACAGGCAGGAAAGCTTTCGATGCTCCGACGCTGAATGAACTGATTAAGCTGCGACGCAGCGACACAACGCCAACGACGCCGACGTCATTAGTTCAGAATCTCGATCCGCTCATCGAGAAAGTAATCGACCGCTGCATTCAGAAAGATCCTGAACAACGACCGGCCTCAGCGTTGCAAGTCGCGGCGGCGTTGCCCGGCGGCGATCCGCT
>DATBSG010000263.1:0-8014 GCA_036559945.1 Pyrinomonadaceae bacterium | reverse complement strand
CAAGTCGTAGCGAATGTCCTCAGGCAGTTGTTCAGTCGAAGCGTTGTGGAAAATGTCGAAGCCTTCGGCGTACGCCTGCATCAAGCCGTACTCGATTCCGTTGTGAACCATCTTTACGAAGTGGCCGGCGCCCGACGGCCCGCAGTAGAGGTAGCCATCTTCGACTGTTCCCTTCAGATTCTCCCGACCGGGCGTGCGCGGAATGTTTCCGCGACCGGGCGCCAACGTTTTGAAAATCGGATCGAGATGCTCGACAGTTTCTTTCGGCCCGCCAATCATCATGCAGTAGCCACGTTCCAGGCCCCACACGCCGCCGCTGGTCCCGACATCGACGTAATTGATTTGTTTTTCGCGCAAGGCTTTTGAGCGGCGCACGTCATCTTTGAAGTACGAGTTACCGCCATCGATGATAGTGTCATTTGACTCGAGTCGCGCAGCAAGATCGTTCACTGTTCTTTCCGTTGCATCACCGGCCGGAACCATAATCCAAACCACGCGAGGTTTGTTTAGCTTGCGGATGAAATCTTCGAGCGATGTTGAGGGCTTTGCGGCTTCGCTCGCTAGTTCCTGGACACTCGCGGGATTCATGTCCCACACAACGCATTCGTGACCGCCGCGCATCAGGCGCCGCACCATATTGGCGCCCATCCGGCCCAGACCGATCATTCCCAGTTGCATGATTGTGGCCTTCTTCCTCCGTGTCCTCTGTGGTTCAGATTTGATTTACCACAGAGGACACAGAGGAATACAAGAACGGTCTAACGAATCGCGGCGTCAATTGCCGCACTTAGTTTACGTAGACTGCTCGATACATCCGCGCCCAAATGAACTCGCAAAGCTCTGCGCCCACGCGTTGCCAATACTTCGAAATCGCCGCGCGCCTGTGCAGCCTTCACCACGCCGAAAGTGTATTTTTGATTCGGCACCGGCAAATCGTTCTTGTCATCGCAGGTTATCTGCAAGAACACTCCCGTATTCGGCCCACCTTTATACGCCTGACCCGTCGAATGCAAAAATCGCGGGCCGAAACCGAGGCAGGTCGCGACATGCTTTGAATCACGCACTGCATGACGAGCTGATTGCAGAAGCCGCTCGTGCTCTTCGTTCATTTCAATGTACGCCAGTAACGCAAAGTAGTCATTCGGCTTCAAACGACCCAAATGGGCCTTTAGATAACTTGCCAACGAAGCACCGCTCGCGGAAGCACTCAGCTCGCCGGCATTTCTTTCATCAGCAAACAACCCAATGCCTTCGCTTTCGAAGAACGAAGTCTCTCCCGGCAGCGAACCCGTCTTCTCGTATTCCTCAGTCAGTTTTCGCGTCGCGATTTTACTTGCTTCCACGTCAGGCTGATCGAACGGATTGATGCCGATGATCGAGCCAGCCACAGCCGTGGCGAATTCCCAGCGGAAGAACTCCTGGCCTAGATCGTAAACTTCATCAAGCGAAATTGTGATCACTGGCTGGCCCGCTTGTTCCAGTTCGGCGATCGCCGCATCCTGCACTGGATCAGGCGCCGATTCCAGCCGCAGATACGCGAACACTCGATCATCGCCGTAAAGGGATGCGGCACCAATCGCTTCGCTATCGACCGGGATCAGACCTTTGCCATTCTTCCCAGTCGATTCGGCCAGCAACTGTTCCAGCCATGCGCCGAGATCGTAAATCCCCGGCGAAGCGACAAATGTCACTTTGTCGCGTCCGTGGTTATGCGCAGTTCCCAGAATCGCGCCGAGAATTACACCGGGATTGTCTTTAGCTGCCACAGCCGCGCCACAGGCGCTGACCATTTCGCTACTGCGATCGAGAGACCTGGCGACATCGATTCCCATCGCCGCCGCCGGCCCCATTCCGAAATCGGACAGGGCAGAGTAGCGTCCGCCGATGTTCGGCACGCCGAGAAAGATTTTTCGGAAGTGATCGCGTTCAGCTTCGGCGCGCAGTTTTGATCCAGGATCGGTGATCGCGATGAAATGCTTGCCCGCGTCGTCTTCGCCCACTGCGTCTTTCGCGCGTGCGAAAAAATATTGCTTGAAAATGTTCGGTTCGAGTGTCGTGCCTGATTTGCTCGACACAAAGAATAGCGTCTTCGCCAGATCGATTTTGTTTTCGAACGTCTTGATTTGCTGCGGATCAGTTGAGTCCAGGACGTGAAGCTCTGGAAACCCCTCAATCCGGCCGAATGATTTCCGCAGGACTTCGGGACATAGACTAGACCCACCCATGCCGAGAAGCAGCACATGTGTGAATCCGGCATCTCGAACTTCAGCCGAGAAGTTTGTGAACCGTCTGTTTGTCTTTTGCTGCTCCTCGACGATGTCGAGCCAGCCCAGCCAATTGTCTTCACCGTTTCCGGTCCACAACGAAGTGTCGTGCGACCAGAGCCTTTCGACTTTTCGGTTTGTTTGCCAATCGTCGAGCGCCGCTTCGACCGCCCTGGCCAAGTTCGGCGGCAGCGAAAGTTTCAGTTGATTGATGTTCGGATTGATTGAGCGCCTCCCGCGGTATTATGGCGCGCCGGCAAAACGCGCATTGGCCAAAGTTCGGAGGCTTTCAGTGTAAGGAGAACGAGCGACTCCGCGATCGGTGATGATCGCAGCGATGAATTCGTTCGGCGTCACGTCGAACGCGAAGTTATGCACGTCGACACCTTCGGGCGTCAATTGATGATCGCGCACGTGTGTTACTTCCTTTGCGTCGCGCTCTTCGATTTGAATGTCTTCGCCGGTCGCGGTCAAGAGATCGATAGTCGAGATCGGCGCGGCTACGTAGAATGGAATGTTGTGCTGCTTTGCCAGCACCGCGACCATGTACGTTCCGATTTTGTTGGCGGCGTCTCCGTTCGCGGCAATGCGATCAGCGCCCACCACGACGCAATCGACTTTGCCTTGCTTCATCACGTGGCCGGCCATGTTGTCAGTGATCACCGTGACCGGAATGTTGTCTTTGTTCAACTCCCACGCGGTAAGTCGCGCGCCTTGCAGGAACGGTCGTGTTTCGTCAGCAATTACGGCCACGCGTTTACCGGCATCGACTGCGCCACGAATCACGCCGAGCGCAGTGCCGTAATCTCCCGCGGTAGCCAAGGCCCCCGCATTGCAGTGCGTCAAAACGGTCGCGCCGTCATTGATTAGTTCCGCGCCGTATCGACCGATCGCTCGATTCGAATCGATATCTTCCTGAAAAATCGCCAGTGCTTCTTTCACCAGACGGCTCTTCACCTCTTCGATGTCGCGTACGCCTTCAGACTTCGCCTTTTGAAAAACAGCGCGCATACGCTCGATTGCCCAAAACAAGTTGACCGCGGTAGGACGCGTCGCAGCCATCACGTCGCACATGTACTTGAAGTCGAATTCGAGATCGGGAAGAGAAGTGCTGACGGATTGCGTAGCGCCAAGCGCAAGCCCCATCGCCGCGGCCACGCCGATTGCCGGCGCGCCACGCACCATCATGCTTTTGATTGCGTCCGCGACCTCTTCATACGAATAAAGCGTAACGTACTTTTCTTCGTTTGGAAGCAGGAGCTGATCGAGCATGCGAACGCCTTCTTTAGTCCATTCGACAGTTTTGATCATGGGTGAATTGTTAGCGGCCAAATGTTACTTGAGTGGCGCTGCGCAAGCAACGCGGGTCGCGCTTTGAGTTTACATTGACAGACTTGGCGGGCCAGTGGTATCGTGCGCCGCGCTAGCGGTTCTGATTTTTGATAATCGTTCAGGTGCCCCGCATAAAAGCGGGGAGAATAGGGAAGCGGGTGTGAATCCCGCGCGGTCGCGCCACTGTGAAGCTCATCGCCAGTCTTGAGCGATGACAAAGCCAGGAGACCTGCCTGAATGTAACGCAGCTTTTGAACGCCCGCGAAAAGGTGTTCAGGCCGCAGTGGGAATTTTTCTCGTAAAAGATCCCGTCGCTACCTGTCGCCCATAGCGCGGCAGAAGGTGACGGGATTTTGAGTTTTAAGGACAAAATTTGGAGCGCGGTGGCAAGCAACCAGGGTCCCCGGCGCGGCAGCCGCGCTGGGGTGGTCGTTACGCGACACCGCTTTGGATCCTCTGACGCGCAATCCAGAGCGCCGTCGCCGCTTCGCTCTGCCGGCGCACTCCAAATTTTTGCGATCGCGCTCCCGCTCGTAATTGTTGCGTCTTGCATCCGTCCCGAGCGTCAGACGGCGCCTTCCTCGAAGCAAACTCACGAAGTCACCGATGAAGCCGGCCGCCGCATAATTGTTCCTAACAAGATCGATCGAATAATTTCGCTCGCACCCAATCTCACCGAAATTATTTACGCGGTCGGCGCCGGCGATCACCTGGTTGGTGACACAACTTTCTGTGATTACCCGCCTGAAGCGAAGAAGGTTGCGAAAGTTGGCGACACGCTGCATCCCAGCATCGAGCGCATCATCGCGCTGAAGCCTCAGGTCGTTCTGGTTTCGACCGCCTCAGAACTCGAAGCGTTCACCAAACAGCTTGACCAACAAGGCATCACCGTTTACGTGACGAATCCCGGTAGTCTGGAGGAAGTATTTCGCTCAATCGAGACGCTCGGGGACTTGTTCGGCCATCATGAACAGGCAGCAAGGTTGGCTGCCGACCTGCGGCGGCGCGCGGCGACAGTCGGTGCGGCGGTCGCAAACGCAAAACCAGTCAGGGTGTTTTATCAGGTGTCGGATTCGCCGTTATACACGATCGGGCGCGACGCCTTTCAGACTGATCTAATCCGACGCGCCGGCGGCGTTTCAGTGACTGCTGATGTGCCCGGCGCTTTTCCACGATTCAGCGACGAAGCCGCGCTGGCCGCGCGACCGGACGCGATCATTCTGCCAACCGGCGGTTCGATGGGAGGCGCGAATTCAACTGTCGTCGCGCCGCTACGAAACTCGCCCGCGGTCTCGAACAATCGAGTTTACAAGATTGACGAAGACCATTTGCAGCGTCCCGGTCCGCGATTGGTTGATGGATTGGAAGAGATGGCGCGCGCGCTGCACCCGGAGGCATTCAAGTAGCTCGATGAACGCGGGATCAAGACCAAACCAACCTGGCAGAGCGACGCTCAGTCGCGCTCTCATGGTTTGCGGCGGGCTTCTTCTCGTATTGGTCTTTGTGCTTGTCGTTGCCTCGGTCACCGGCAGTCAGCGTCTGCCACTGGCGGCATCGCTATGCGCTTTGACAGGCAAATCAGACTGCGGACTGTCTTCTGAGGAGCACGCGATTCTTATCGGCCTTCGCTTGCCGCGAATTCTGTTGGCGGGCGCGGTGGGAATGTGTCTGGCGGCGGCAGGCGCGGCCTATCAGGCGCTGCTGCGCAATCCGCTTGCCGAGCCCTACCTGCTTGGCGTTTCGAACGGCGCGGCGGTCGGCACGATGATCGCGCTGGTGTTTTTCGGCGCGCATGAATGGAGCCGGCCGGTGTTGGCTTTCGGCGGCGCACTAGCCGCAACTTCCGTCGTGTATCGGCTGGCACGCGGCCGGGTCGGGGCCACGCCAGAGCGATTGATACTTGCCGGTATCATCGTCACCACATTTCTTTCATCGGCAATCGTTTTTCTGACCACGCTGATGGACGCCACGCGGATTCGCTCATTCACCTTCTGGCTGCTGGGAGATCTCTCCGCTGCGACCAGCCGGTCGCTTTATGTGGCATCCATCGCGACAGTTGTCGGCGTGGGGATCCTGATATTGAGTGCGCGGCCCTTGAATTTAATGATGTTGGGCGAACGCGATGCGTTCGATCTCGGAGTGGAAGTTGGACGGGTCAGGTTGACTGTGTTTCTCGCGGCGAGCCTGCTGGTTGGCGCGTCGGTCGCATCGAGCGGATCGGTTGGTTATGTTGGGCTCGTGATCCCGCATCTGGTGCGACTGTCGTTCGGCAGCGACAACCGCCTGGTGGTTCCGGCGGCGGCCCTAGCCGGCGCGAGCTTCGTCATAGTCGCCGACATGTTGTCCCGCACACTGATCGCGCCGCGCGAATTGCCCGTCGGCGCAATCACGGCGCTGATTGGCGCGCCGCTGTTTGTTTATTTGCTGCGCAAAGGACGCTGACATGACGATGCGGAAGACTCTATTGAGTTGGAGTAGTGGCAAAGACAGCGCGTGGGCGCTCCACACGTTGCGCCGGCAATCCGATCTGGAAATCGCGGGACTTGTGACCACGATGAATCAACTCTATCAACGCGTGGCCATCCATGCGGTACGCCTCGAACTGCTGCAACGCCAGGCAGAGGCTGTCGGTCTTCCTTTGCACGTCATCGATCTGCCTTATCCGTGCAGTAATTCTCAATACGAAGCAGCCATGGAAAAATTTATCGAACAGTCGAGGCAACAGGGAATTGAGTGCATGGCCTTCGGCGATCTCTTTCTCGCGGACATTAAAGAATATCGAGAAGCAAAATTGTCCGGCACCGGGATCGCTCCTCTGTTTCCGGTTTGGTTGAAGCCTACCGGCGAATTAGCGAGAGAGATGATTTCCAGCGGCTTGCGCGCCATCGTAACTTGCGTGGATCCGAAACAGTTGGCCCCAAACTTTGCCGGACGTGAATTCAATGAAGAATTCTTATCGGCCCTTCCCGATCAGGTCGATCCGTGTGGTGAGCGAGGAGAATTCCATACGTTCGCTTTCGACGGGCCGATGTTCAGCAAGCCGGTTGATATCGTGGTGGGAGAGATCACGGAGCGCGAAGGCTTTATCTATGCGGATGTGTTGCCCGCCTCCAGCGATTTGGCCGCGCGCGCGAACGCGGGTGTCTGAACAGGAAAAAGAAAAACGTTGATGCTCGAAGCACGCAACATAACGGTCAACTATGGGCCGCGCGAAGCGGTCGCCAACGTGTCGCTGAGCGCAAAGCCTGGTGAAGTAATTGCGATCATCGGACCGAACGGCGCCGGCAAATCTACTTTGCTGCGCGCGCTGAACGGCAACGTTGCGCCCATTGGCGGAGAAGTTTTGCTGGAGGGAAAGCCTTTGCGCAGTTACGCGCGGCGTGTGATCGCTCGCCACGTTGCCGTCGTTGCGCAGGAGACCGAGCTGCGATTCCCGGTCACGGTGATGGAGTTCGTGATCGGCGGACGCTACGCGTGGTCGAGCGCGTGGGGTTGGGAGAGCGAAGAGGACGTGGAAATTGCGCGCGCTATTTTGCACGAAACTGAACTTGATGGATTTGAGGCCCGCTTGATGAATGAGCTGTCCGGCGGCGAGCGACAGCGTGCGGTGTTGGCGCGCGCCCTCGCGACCGAAGCAAAGGTGTTCCTGCTCGACGAGCCGACGGCCAATCTCGATCTCGCGCACCAGGCCACAATGTTGCGGCTGATTCGACATCGCTGTGACCGCAACCAAACGGCGGCGGTCGTCGTCACGCACGATGTGAATCTCGCCGCTGAGTTTTCGGATCGCGTGATGCTTCTGAAGGGTGGCCAGACAATCGCGTTTGGGTTACCTCGGGAAGTGCTGACGCCCGAATTATTGATACAAGCTTTTGGCTTGCAAGTGCTGGTGGACGCGCATCCCGTGTCGGGCGCTCCGCGCATCACGCCGGTGCACCTGCAAGAATGAACTCAACGGATGAAGGATGAGGGATGAAAGATGAAAAAGTATCTGCTTCTTGTACTGATCATTGCGATTGCGGCAACTGCTCATGGCCAAACCGGCGCGACTCTTAGCGGCCGCGTCACCGACCAGCGCGACGCGAGCATTGCCGGCGCTGAAGTTCGTTTGACGACACGGGCCGGCACTAACTCAACAACTTCTACCGACGCGAATGGAGATTTCGTGTTCAGCAACATCGCGCCCGGCGATTACATCCTGGAAGTCAAGGCTCCAGGATTTGCGTCTCAGGCGACGGCAATTAAGGTGACACATGGTCAATCGCTGACGCAGAACCTGCGGCTGCCAATCGAAGCAGTGAACGAGATCGTCGTCGTAACACCAAACGGAACGCCGCAGCAAATTGACGAAACATCCAAAGCGATCACTGTGCTCGACGCTCAGACGATCGAAGCCAAACGCGAGACCGGACTAAGTG
>DATBSG010000262.1:0-3458 GCA_036559945.1 Pyrinomonadaceae bacterium | reverse complement strand
TGTTTTGCCGATGCCGTGTTGATGTTGATCCGGTCGGCAGGTGTTGGCGACTTGCTTTCAAGATTCGTGACCGGCTGATTCGTTGGGCGCGCGGTTGAGTGCGAACGTTTGGCGCACGCTGAGAAGAGAATAGCGAAAAGCAGGACCAGCGATGAGGTTGATCGCATTCGAATCATGCGCGCGATTACGCCGCTCGCGAGTGCAATTTGCTGGAAGTGTTACAAACCAAAAACTTGTGACGCTCAAGTGTGCGATCTTCACAAGCTTTTCCACAGAATTTGTGGAAGCGACCGGACAGAACTACCAACTTCACGGGCGCTCGAGGCTATTCCGCCGTTCCGGCTGACTTTGCCACCGCTGAAACATCGCCTGCCCCGGCCGCGCTGGCGACGACGGGAGGCGCTGCCTCATGTTTGGCGTACTTGTCCAACCCAAAGCCCAGGAAAATCGTAGTGGCGATGATCGCGCTCGAGAAAAAGTAAGGCGATGACACGCCGATCGTATCAAACGCCCAACCATAAAACAGCGGCGCGATGATGCGCGCGACACCGCCGTAAGTCTGTTGCATCCCCATGTAAAGCCCGCGTTCGCGTTGATGCACAACGCGCGAAAGCAGTGCCGTCACGCAGGGAAAAGTGAACGCCGTGCCGAGCGGAATCAGCGCCGTCGCGATCGCCAGCATGCCGAGGTTCTGTGACAAAGGCATTCCGACAACACCGGCCGCCAACAGAATCAGGCCGAGTCGCGAAAGTTTCGCTTCGCCGAGCCAATCGACCATGCGTCCGAGCAGTAGCACGCGCGCGAAAACCGAAATCGCGCCCGTGTACATGAAGAAGTAACCGATCAGCTGCGCGGTGACCTGGAAGCGCACGTTCAAGAAGAGCGCCAGCACGGCAAAGGTTCCTTGAAACGCACCAATCGCAATCGCGTAAATCCAAATCAGGCGTGACGCAGGCTCACCCGAATGCGAGATAACGCGCCAAATGGCCTGGCGCGACTTTCGCGCCGGTTCGCCAGTGTCACCTGACGTAGCTTGCTCAACGCCGCGAGACTCCGTTAAGTACCGCGCCGCAAAAATGATGTTAATAAGGCAAAGCCCAGCCGCCAGAATTCCAGGCGCCGCGTGGCCGATGGCCATCATCGAGTGGCCGCTAAGTGCGTTGCTCGTGCCCAAGGTTACGGCGAAGGAGCCGATGACCGGTCCAATGACAACGCCAAGATTCGTCGTTGCCGACAACCAGCCCAGAGCGCGCGTGCGATCCTTTGGTTCAGTAGAATCGGCGACGTAAGCTTGAATGACTCCGACAGTGCCGCCACCTGCGCCCTGCACCACCCGCGAGATGAATAACAACAGCAGCGAATGCGCGAAGCCAAAAATAAGATAGGCAATTCCAGACGCGGCCAACGCGATAAGCAGGGTCGGACGCCGACCAACTCGATCAGAAAACTTTCCCCAAAGCGGCGCGCTCAACAATTGCGCAACCGTGTAAGAGCTGACGATGAATCCCAAGATGGTTCCGACGCCGATGTGGAGATGCCATACGGTCAAGCCAGACCCGCTTAAATCCTGCACGTAATACGGCAGCAGCGGAATGATCATCAGTAATCCAACCATGTCGATGAACGCCGTGATCATTAGCGTGAAGAGCTTCGCCGGAATCTTGCGCACTTCTTTGTAGAAGACATACGCCAGAGCGATCGCGATCGCGCCAAGCAACACGCGCACTACTGGCGACTGAAAAGAGTGGGCGAGATTTGATTGGATCAAAAGCATCCCAACGATTCGAAATCCGCAGATTACGCAGATTACACAGATTTAGGAAAAACTTAAAACCCTTCGCAGTCCACCGGGAACCATCATTCTACGTTGAGCCTCGGTTTTGAGTTCTAATCAGTGTAATCCGTTCCATCTGCGGATGTGAGTTCACAACTCTTGACATCTTTTTACTTGACCTTGACACGCTTTGCGGCCGCTCGTCATATACTGTGCGCGATTTAGTCGGAGGTCCCGACATGAAGAAAAGAAAATTGCTGGGCGGCTTTAATCGATTTCGGCTCATCCTGACACTTGGTCTGGCGGTGCTTTTGCCGGCGGCCGCGCTCATCGTCGTAAATTTTTATCAGTTGAAAACCTTCGAGCGTGACAAAGTACTCGAAGCGATGATTTATCGCGATTTTCAGGAGGTGCTGGCCATCTCTGAAAAAAAGATGAACAAACAGGTCTATGCCAAGGTCGATGAAGTTCGCGAATTATTTCCGTCGCCCGAAAGCGACGACAAGGAAGAGAAGCTGAATGAGATTCTATTGAAGTTCCCGCATTTTACTCATGCCTTTCTCTTTGACGAACAGGGTGACGTCTTTCAGACGCAGCCGTCGCAGGACAATGACAAATACGTGCGGGAAGAGCATGACCGAATGGTGGAATCATACCGAACGTGGTTTAGCAGCAAAGAGGAAACGAAGTCGCTGGTTGAAATGCTCCAAAAGAGGCCCCAACACATCGCGTTTGGCAATAGTCAAACAAAGCGGGCCGACGGCCCCGGTTATTTGTTAACGGGCTTATTTGTGTTGCCGGGCGTCGACACCGAGCGCCTGGTGCTTGGCGGCGTCACGTTCGATCCGTGTTATCTGAAAAATAGTTTCTTTCCGGCTGCGCTTGACCAGGCCTTAAAGGACAAATCGACTGACCAGAGCGGCAACAGCCTTGCGATGATCGTTTATCGGCAGGACCCCGGCGACAGCCGAGAAATACGGCCACTGGCGGCCACCGGAGGCTGGGAAGGAAAGCCGGAAGTCAGCCGGAAGTTTGAGGATATATTCGGCGGTCTCTCGCTGGGCATTAGATTTCAAGGCACCAGCGGGAAGGAGCTTGGGCAAACCTGGATGCATCGCAATTTTCTCATTCTGGGAATCCTCTCGGCTCTGATCGTCATCGGTTTGATCTTAACAAAGCACGTCGTCAGCAAAGAGATGGCGCTGGCCAAACTGAAATCCGATTTCGTTTCGAACGTTTCACACGAATTGCGCACGCCGCTGGCTTTGATTCGGCTCTACGCCGAGACCCTCGAGCTTGGCCGCATCAGCGCGCCGGACAAGAAGCAGGAGTATTACCGCATCATCCGCAAAGAAAGCGAGCGGCTCACGGGCCTTATCAACAACATTCTCGATTTCTCGCGCATCGAGGCAGGGCACAGAGAGTACGAGTTTCGCGAGACGGACATCGCCGACCTGGTGCGCAACACGCTTGATTCTTATCGCTACCAAATCGAGCAGCAGGGTTTCACCCTGAAAGAGGAAATCGATACGACGGTGCCGGCGGTCTACGTCGATCGCGAGGCGATTGCGCGCGCTCTGCTCAACCTGGTGAACAATGCGCTGAAGTATTCGCTGGACGATAAATTTCTCGGGGTGAAGCTTTACCGCGAAAACGGTTCGGTAAAACTGGAAGTCGAGGACCG
>DATBSG010000261.1:0-6889 GCA_036559945.1 Pyrinomonadaceae bacterium | reverse complement strand
TGCTTCCATTCGAGCGTTCACGGCGGGTGAAGACATGCTTTTGATTTGCGCGACGCCCGAGACAATTCGACGTGGCTATCACGCCTTGCTCGACGCCGTACGCGCGGGCAAGATTAGCGAGAAGCGGATTCAGGCCTCTCTGAAGCGAATTTCCGCAACGAAAGCGCTGGCCCAGCCGCCAACGCCGCTCGATATGGAGAAATACAATCGACTGGCGAACGAAATCCGCGAATTGAATGAAACGCTGGAGTATCGTTATCCCGGAGAATCGCATGTTAGTTAGCACCGGCCCGCGAACACTTGCTCGGAAGTTGGCATTCGGGCTCTGCGCCGGATTGGTCGCGGCGATGCTCATGGCGTCGGGCTGCCGCCGTCGCAGCGACGCGTTTGTCATCGCACTATCGGACAACATAAAAACGATCGATCCCATTGGGTCGCCGACGGTTGACGCCGCCAGCGAGCGCGTCCGCGTGCTCATGTTCAATTCGCTGGTTAAGAAGAACGAGAAATTCGATTACGTTCCCGAGCTCGCTTCTGAGATAAAACGCTCCGACGATGGCCTGACGTTTACGTTCACTTTGCGCGACGGAATCACGTTTCACGATGGACGGCCATTCACCTCTGCCGATGCGAAGTACACGCTCGACACAGTGTTGGCAAACAGCTTTGCAAAGTCCGCGAGCTTCTTTGAAGGTACCGGCGCTACTCGGAAAGGCTACATCAGGGCTATCGAAGCTCCAGACGCGCGCACGCTGGTCGTTCGCTTGAATACTCCGTGGACAGGCCTCATGCCGAACCTCGTTGCCATCCCGGTGATACCGACAGACAGCTACGAATCGCAAAAGACGCATCCGCTCGGCACTGGGCCGTTCAAGTTCAAGAGCTACGATCAATCTCAGCAGGTCGTCGATCTCGAAGCAAATTCAAACTATTGGGAGGGCGCTCCGCATATCCAGAACGTGCGCGTTCGCGTGATCAGTGATTCGAACGCAATGCAGGCCGAGCTGCAAAGCGGCCGCGTGGACATCGCTCCGCTGCCGACCAGCTTGTCACCCGACGCAATCAAAGCGCTCGGTTCGAACGCCAATCTCGCGGTGCATCAGTTCACGGGATCAAACCTCAATCTGCTCACCTTCAACACGAAGGAAGCGCCGCTCGACAACGTGAAGGTGCGACAAGCGATTGCTTACGCAATTGATCGCGAGAGCATGATTCGCGATTTGCTTTTGGGGCAGGGCAAGATCGCCCATTCGATTCTGCCTGAGTCGTCCTGGGCATACACGGCGGGACAGACCTATCAGTTCGACCCGACGATGGCCAAAAAACTTTTGGATGAGGCGGGCCTGCATGATCCGGACGGCGACGGTCCGCAGATGCGCATCAACAAGCCCATCGTGTTTCGGATTTCGGGCAGCAGCGCATCCGCGCGCCAGTTCGCGGGCGTGATTCAAAATTACCTGAAGAACGTCGGATTGCCCGTCTCGATTGAAACTTCTGAGCTTAACGTTCTGCTTGAGTCGCTGCGCCGCGGACAGTTCCAGATGACCTATGGGCAATGGGTGGGCGGTAACCAGGATCCAATCTTTTACCGCGATCTATTCGCGACTTCAGAGATTCCGACGGAAACCCGTGCCGCGCGCAATCGCGGCCGATACAGCAATCCTGAGCTTGATCAAATCCTCGCTGAAGCTGCGAACACTTACGATCACGCAAAGGCAGCGCCGCTCTATGCTAAGGCGCAGGATATTATCAGCGGGGACGTGCCTGTCTTTCCGCTTTGGTACCAGGCGAACATGGTTATCACCAAAAAGAACGTGGGCAACATCAACGTCAACGAGAGCGGTGACTGGGGTTTCGTGAAGGACCTGACTGTGCAGCGTTAAGCGGCTTGCGTGTAAGAGTTCATTACCTGCTGCAATTTTGTCTGGCCGTCGCTCGAGACACCGATGAATTCCACGCCCGCGCCCGTGGGTGCCGCATCTTCTCTCACTCGTAACTGATATCTGACGGCGCCTTTCAGGGTGATCGCACCAGTTGATTCAGCGCTCAAGCGTAAATAGATCTCGTCGCCGCGATTAAGTTCGCGCTTCGTCGCGAGGAAACATCCGCTGAGGCTCAAGCTGGTGATGCGATCGTAGTACTCGCATTCCGGTCCCCAGCCCCAGTCCGCAAACAAATCGACATTGATACGCGGGTGTCTGCGTTGGTCGGTAAAGTCCATCAGGGGCGATTAGATATTTTACGTCGGCGAATCTCCGACCACGGAACTACGCCTTCACGGACTAGCTTGAGTTGGTCCGTGGTTGCGTCCACGACCGTTGACGGCGTTTCCGATTTTGCAGGGCCGCCATCGACGATCAAGTCGAGATGATCGCCGAAATACTTTTTCGCTTCGTCGGCAGTTCGCGCCGGCGATTGTCCCGAAGCGTTTGCGCTAGTCGCGGTCAGTGCGCCGCCGCAAGCTGCCACCAACGCGCGGACTTTATCATCATCCGGCAGACGTGTGCCAACAGTTTTTGTGCCCGCGGTTAGTTCTATCGGCAGGGCGGCGGCCGCTTCGCCAATCACCGTTAATGGGCCGGGCCAAAAACGTTTCGTTAATTCATCGAATGCGTGTGAACGATCGGGAATCAGCCGATCGATTTGTGCCGGGTCGCTGATGACAATGAGAATTGGTTTCTCGTCTTCCCTGCCCTTGAGGTCACGAATTTTCTGAACCGCCTGCGGGTTGAAAGGGTCAGCGCCGAGTCCGTAGAAAGTATCTGTACGAAACGCGATGACGCCTCCGCGGGCGATAATCTCTGCCGCTTTCTGGTGAGCATCTGAGGAATCTGCGAGGATCAATTTGGCTAATTTCCTCTGTGTCCTCTGTGGTTAATTGATCTTGACGCCGTAACCCAACCCGTCACCCACCGGCAAAACCTCAGCACGCAACTGCGGGTGATTGACGAAATAGCGATTGAATTCGCGCAGGGCTTCGGTCGAGGATTTCTGATCTGCCGAACCAATCTCCCCAGCGACCTGCCCGCCCCAAAGCAGGTTGTCGCAAATGACCACGCCCCCCACGCGCAGATTCGGCAAGCTCAGATCAAGATAGCCGCGATACTCCTCTTTCACCGCATCGATGAAAACGAGATCGAAGATTTCGTTGAGTCTGGGAATAACCTCCAGCGCGTAGCCTTTTTCAATTTGGGTTCGCTCGCGCAGGCCCGCGCGCGTCAGGTAGCCTTCGGCCGCCTTAATCATCTCGTCGCTGGGATCGATTGTGACCACGCGCCCGTCGTCTGACATGCCACGCAGCAGATGAATCACCGAATAGCCAATCGCCATCCCACATTCCAGCGCTCTTCTTGCGTTGATTGCCCGAGCCGTGATTTCGAGAAACAGGGCCACCTCCCGATCCGCAATCGGCACACGATGCTCTGCCGCATAGGCTTCCATCTCTGCAAGCAAAGCATCACTCGGCGGCAGCAGCCGATCGAGATACTCGGCCTGCTCGCGTTTCAGGATGGCGTCGATTTTAGCTTTCACGCCCGAGGATTATACGGCTCGCGTTACAGAACCGCGAACGATAGTGAGCGGGATAAAAGCACAACCTGCGATCATCGCGTTACAGAACCGCGAGCCGTAGCGAGCGGGTTAAGAGTTCGACCAACGGCTACGATAACGGCTCCCCTTGGTCGTATTTGACATACTCGATAGCTCTCACGAGTTCTTCTTGAGTCCACAAGTATTTTGCGCTACCGCCTCTTGCCCACGGACTGAGATCACTGCGCCAACATCCAGCATCTCTCATGGCTCGCGTCGCGTTTGCCTTCAACGTGCTGGCTACGCGCTTTGAGTCGTAGTGCGCGGTTACTACGCAATGAAGATGATTGCTACGCACGTTCAGTGTCCAAAGGTTCCATTTGCGTAGCTCACAGGTTTCTCGTATGGCTCGCTCAACGGCCGCTCTTTGACTAGCGTTCAAGCGTACCGGCGGCTGTTTCATTAACCGGCTTTCGATTTCCTTTCGTCGCGAGCTCGGCGGCAGCATCGGTGACCCGTGTCGACGATGGTCACGATCAACTGAACCGCGCTTGTCCCCATGTATCCATGTTCCGTAGGTTCGAAAAGTGATGAGATAGCCCACAGGAGTGTGATCGTCATTGAAGTCGCGCCGCGTCATGACATTGTTACCGAACCGCGAACGATAGTGAGCGGGTTAAGGACGCAATTTGGATGTGACCTCAGATCCCGTGAGCCGATGTTGAGTCTTTATCCAGCTCGCTACCGCTCGCGGTTCTGTAACGAGGTTCGATTCAACAGCCGCCACAACCCTTACCTGGTCCGCTATCCGCTTTTCAGGCTTCTGCAATCGTCAAAGATTAGAGAACCGCGAACGATAGTGAGCGGGTTAAGGGACGCAATTTGGATGCGACCTCAGATCCCGTTAGCCGATGGTTGCGCCTCTATCCCGCTCGCTACTGCTCGCGGTTCTGTAACGGTCGTCTCGATTCACAACCCCGGCACAACCCTTACCTATTTCGCGATACCTTGATGAGACTGTTTGTCACCTCAAACCTTGAATACAAGGAACTGACGAAAGAGAAGGCCGCTTAACCATACCGTCTACGATTTCTGGTATGGCGCAAGTCTGATGACGCAGTTCTGGTCGGCATCAAACATGGATTGCACTTCACCCATGCACATGCCGCCAAACGAGTTGCCACCAAATTGCATGTCCTTTGCGTTCACGAGTATTGGGCCACACGCGGTGTAGAAAGTTCCCCGTATCAGGATAGTTCGCCTATTCACGTATCGCACGAATAGGAGTTCTGCCCCTGTATTATCTTTGATCCTTAAGGTGTGCCAGTCTGGCCGTTCAGGGTGAAACAGATTTCCAGGATTTATGAAGATTTCATTATCGGTAACTTGAGCCACTACATTATTCGCGATGCTGTAAACCCTTGCATTCATAAACACGCCTCCAGCTCCGCGAGAAAATGAAATAATGTTCTCCCCTTTGATTCTAATAACTGGCAGTTCACCGCTTATTGAATAGCCAACCGAATCACCAAGAAACAAAACGACCGAATCTGAAGGTATGTCGCACCCCTCTGGAAGTGGCGGTGTCGAATCGTTAGCTGGTATGAGTACTCCGTGCAGTACTTCAGGAGCAGGCGCGCGAACCACCTTATCATGGTAACGTTTTGATTCAGTCCATCCGACCAAGCCGCCACAAATCAGCGCACCACTCGCGATCAGAATGATAGCAATCTGTTTTCTTAACTCCCTTTGCCGTAAATCATGAATCGCCTTCGCTACAAGCAAACCAACGCAAACAAGGTAAAGGATTTCTTTTGGTGTGTAATAGCCCTCGGTCATTGCAATCGCACCTAAACCAATGATCGCGCCCACGAGCACTGAGAGCTGAAGCCACTGCCACAAATAACCAAATACTTCCCGTAGTGCGCGACGAAAGCGAGCAATTGAGACAAGGAAGGTTGACATCGTCTCAGACCGACTATGGTCCGTCTTTGACTTCGGTGTTTCTGGTGGCGCTGCGCTAGGTTGGACGATGCCGCCTTCGGCCTCCCCAAACGTGTCAATACGAGCGAGATCTTCTGGTGTAAGGTGAGACTGAGGCGACGCCTTTGAAGTCTCAGAAATAGGCGAGTCGTCTTGCGGCTTATCAGGCTTCTGTTTCGATAGGTAGTCTCTCTTAATGCCTTCCAAAAGTTGTTCCCTATGTCGAGGAGTAAGCTCTGAATTCCAAATGTCGCGGACTTCCTTATGCTGAGTCTGCAACATCTCCTCAATTGATGGTTCGCGATCAGTCATCTACACAGGCCTCGGCATCTCCGATTTGAGCCGGATAGATCCGTAGGTCTTGTGTCTTGATTCGGAGGATGAAAAGACGTGTGACATACGGGAGATGAAGCAATATTTCTCCGACAATAGTCGGAGTTTACTTCGCTTATTCGTCTGCTGTCGAGGATGAGTTTTGGCTGTCAGCGCCCACCGCAACGTACCGTCGCCCCAGCCCCAGCTCTCGCAACTTATGCTGGAGCGACTGGCGGTGCATTCCCAAAACTGATGCGGCGCGGGTGACGTTGCCGCCTGCTTCTTCCAAACAGCGAGCTATGTAACGGCGTTCGAACTCGCGGCGGTCATCACGAAAATCAGACGTGTACGGTACGACCAAGCCGCCGTTCAGCGAATCATCGCCGAACGCCGCGGCCGATTTTTGCGAAGACTGCGCGCCAATGTCGATGGCGTTCAACTCCTCGCCCTCGGACATGATTGCCGCGCGCTCAATCGCGTTGCGCAGCTCGCGCACGTTCCCGGGCCAATCGTACTCCATCAGTTTCTTGAGAGTTTCGCGAGAGATTGCGCGCTCGGGCAAGCCGTGACGTTCCGCCGCGTCCCGAGCGAACGCTGCCGCGAGTACCGGAATATCCTCACGACGATCACGCAACGGAGCGATTTCGATCGTCACGACACGCAAGCGATAGAAAAGGTCGGCACGGAAATTTTGCTTCTCGATCTCTTCTTCCAGCTCGCGATGCGTCGCGCTTATGATCCGCACATCGACGGGAATTGACTCGTCACCGCCCAGCCTTTCAATGCGCCGCTCTTCCAGCGCTCGCAGCAGCTTTGCCTGGACGTTTGCGCTCATGTCACCAATTTCATCGAGGAACAATGTGCCGCCATTAGCCTGCTCGAACTTACCTTTTCGGCGGGCCGCTGCGCCCGTAAATGCGCCCTTTTCATGGCCAAAAAGCTCAGATTCAATCAGTTCCGTTGGCAGTGCGGCACAGTTCACGGCGATGAAAGCGCCGCTGCTACGGATGCTGCTGCGCTCGTGTAGCT
Source organism: Pyrinomonadaceae bacterium (assembly GCA_036559945.1). Classification (GTDB taxonomy): domain Bacteria; phylum Acidobacteriota; class Blastocatellia; order Pyrinomonadales; family Pyrinomonadaceae; genus UBA11740. Next base: position 34 of record DATBSG010000261.1, on the reverse strand, counting down.
CGCGCGCCACAAGTTCTTTTCCCGTGCCTGATTC
>DATBSG010000260.1:0-7874 GCA_036559945.1 Pyrinomonadaceae bacterium | reverse complement strand
GACGATTGCCTGGTCGAGCACGATATCCGCTCGGTCGTTCAAGTCGCGCACGAATACGACGTGACCTGCAAGGTCATCATCGAAACTGCGCTGCTTACTGATGATGAAAAGGTGCGCGCTTGTCAGGCGGCAAAGAACGCGGGCGCGGACTTCGTCAAGACTTCGACCGGATTTGCGAAGGGTGGCGCCACGGTCGGCGATATCGCTTTGATGCGGCGCGTGGTTGGCGCCGAACTCGGCGTTAAAGCGTCCGGCGGGGTGAAAAGCATGGCTGACGCGCGCGCTATGGTCGAAGCTGGCGCGACGCGTATCGGCGCCAGCGTCGGCGTCAAGATCGCGCAGGAAGCCGCCGGCACAAAAAGCAATGGGCAGCCGGCATTGGCTTACTAAGTTTATCGGCATCTTCCAACGTCTTCCCGAAATTTCAAACTGAAAATTGAAAACTGAAAAGTGCAAATCCAGGTTTTCGGTCCGATGGAATCGATTTGCACTTTTCATTTTTCAATTTTCAATTTGCACCGCTTTTCTCGCCATCGGAGCTTTCGCTCAAACACCGACGCCAACTCCCGATCAAGACGAAGTTGTTCGTGTCGATACCGATCTGACGAATCTTCTCTTCACCGCTACTGACAAAAGTAGTCGCTACATAACAACGCTTCAGGAAAATGACATTCGGGTGCTCGAGGATGGAGTGCCGCAAAAGCTGTTCACGTTTCAGCGCGAGACCGATCGGCCATTGTCGATTGCGTTTCTGATCGATGTGAGCATTTCGGAAGAACGAACGCTGCCGGACGAAAAAGCCGCGGCGCGCACTTTCATCGAGAACGTCATTCGGTCCAGCAAGGATCAGGCGGCGATCATTCCGTTTGAAGGCTACGCCCATCTCGAGCAGCCCATGACGCGCGATGTGCTCTCTATCTATCGCGCGCTGGAACGCGTAGAAGTTGCTTTTCCTTCGTATCTGGGTTCGGCGCCCGCGATCAGCGGCATCACTTCGGGACCCGGCACGATTGCGCCTCCCGGCGAAGGCTCGACAGCAATTTGGGATTCGGTGTACGTCACATGTCGCCGCGTCCTGGCGCCGGATCGAGAACAGCGGCGGCGCGCCATTGTCCTGCTCACTGACGGCCGTGACACCACCAGCCGCGTCGCTCGCAACGCCGCGATTGATCAGGCGATTGCTACGGAAACGGTGATTTATGCAATCGGCATTGGCGATAAGAAATACGAAGGCGTGAATAAGGGCGCGCTGCGAGAAGTCGCCGAGGGAACCGGCGGCCGCGCGTTTTTCCCCAAGAAGGAAGAGGACCTTCGGGCAGCCTTCGCGGAGATCGAGCAGGAGCTGCGCTCGCAATACCTGGTCGCTTATTCCTCGACGAATAAGACCCGCGACGGCTCATTTCGCACCATGACGATTGAGATCGCGAATCCTGAACTGAGGAAGCAAGGTCTGAAGCTGCGCTACCGGCCGGGTTATTTTGCGAAGCGCGGGAGCTAATTTTCAGACGCGATGATCCTTTTCTCGATTCGACGGTCAGGAATCAACCACATGACTGCGACGGCAACGTACAGCAAGCACGCGAGCCACGTTCGGATGAAAGCCAGTGGAATCGCAAGCAAATAGATCACCATCGAGATTTTGCCTTTGAAGTCCCGCCCGAGAGCAATCGCCAGAGTGGAAGTCGGCTCGTGAATCCGGAGCAGTGTGCGCGCAAGAATGAAGTAAGCAATGGCTGCACACAAAAGTACAACGCCATAAACAGCGACCGGCACCGCCGCAAAACGATTCTCGCCCATCCACGCAGTCACAAACGGCGTCAACGACAACCAGAACAACAAATGCAGGTTGGCCCAAAGAACGCCCCCACTCACGTGCTCGACGACCTGCAACAGGTGGTGATGATTGCTCCAGTAGATGCCGAGAAAAATGAAGCTTAAGACGTAACTGAGAAAAACAGGGGCGATAGGTCGCAGCGCCGAAAAACTCGATCCGAGAGGTACGCGCAACTCGAGCACCATGATCGTGATGATGATCGCGATCACGCCATCACTGAATGCTTCCATGCGGTTGCGCGTCATCGGTTTTTGTGAACCGAATCTTAACATGGGCCGCGGCATCCCAATCTTGAACGTCCATCGTTTTCCCTATATTCTCGCCTCACTTTATGCCAAGACCGAACCTTCTGGCAGTCATCCTCGGTGGTGGTGCAGGCAGCCGCCTGTTTCCGCTGACGCGCGATCGTTCGAAGCCGGCGGTGCCGTTCGGTGGAAAGTATCGGCTCGTCGATGTGCCGATTTCGAATTGCATCAACTCAGATGTGATACGCATGTTCGTGCTGACACAGTACAACTCCGCATCGCTCAACCGGCACATTGCGACGACGTATCGCTTCTCGCCGTTCGCGGATGGCTTCGTGGAGATTCTTGCCGCCGAGCAAACTCCCGAACGTCCCGATTGGTTTCAAGGCACCGCCGACGCAGTGCGCCAGGTGTTGCCACACATTCGCGACTGGCGCATTGACACGCTGCTGATTCTTTCCGGCGATCACCTGTATCGCATGGATTACCGCAAGTTTCTCGCGCGGCACGCGGAGACAAACGCGGACATAACGATCTCAGTCATTCCCGTCGCGCCTGATTCAGCCGGCGAATTTGGCTTGCTCAAAACTGACCAGGCCGGCCGCATCGTGGAGTTCCGCGAAAAGCCGAAAGGCGAAACATTGGAAGCGATGCGCGTCGACACGACTTCGTTTGGCCTGAGCGCGGAGGAAGCGAGCGCGCGTCCTTTTCTCGCATCGATGGGAATTTACGTTTTCAAGTACGAAACAATCGAGAAGGTTTTAGCGGCAGACACTTCGCATCTGGATTTTGGTAAGGAAGTTATTCCCGCGAGCATTCAGAAGTACAACGTGCAGGCGTACCTCTTCAACGGTTATTGGGAAGACATCGGAACGATCGCCGCGTTCTACAAAGCGAACCTCGATATGACATCCGCAATTCCGCCGTTCAACTTGTTCGATGCGGAAGCGCCGATGTTCACGCGCGCGCGCTATCTGCCGCCATCCAAAGTCGATAACTGTGAGATTCGCGACTCAATCATCAGCGACGGCTGCATTATTAACGGCGCAAAGATCAATGGGTGCGTCGTGGGACTGCGCAGCCGCATCGGCGAAGGCGCGCACCTCGACGCGACGTACATGATGGGCGCCGATTACTACCAGACGATCGAAGACATGCTCGGGGATCGCGAGACAAAGCGGCCGCGAATCGGCGTTGGCGAAGGGACAATCATTCGTCGCGCGATTATCGACAAGAACACGCGCATCGGCGCGAACGTGAAGCTACTGAATGAAGCCGGCGTCGAAAGCTTCGACGCGCCCGATGGAAGTTACTACATCCGCGACCGCATCATCATCGTGCCGAAGAATGGATTGATTCCGGATGGGACGGTGGTGTGATCGTTTAGAGGACCGCTTGCGACAACGAGCGGGTCCGATCGATTTGCAATTTTGAAAGCGGTCCAGTCTCGCGGTTGCGGCTATTTCCAGCGATTCTGGCCGAAATCTTTCTTAAGCACCGGCTTTTGCTGCGGCTGATTCGTTTGTGCTGACGCATTCGCGCTCGGCTGGAACACGTAACTGTCGCGTGTGCGCACAACCAACTCAGGCCGATTCACACGCACTCGAATGCCACGCCGCTCACCCACTACAGGTTTGTTCTTCGGATAGTAGCCGAGGCTGTATTGCCGTCTTAGTTCTTCGGCTACCGCGCGAAATGCATAATCAACATTCTGCTGCTCGGCATTGTAGAGCCGCGCTCCCGTCACGCGCGCGAGGTCGTGCAGATACTGATCGCCACGCTCGTACTCGGCACGAGTTGTTCCTGAGCCACCGCCACCATTTCCTCCGCCACCGATTGTCACGCCGCCGCCCAGGATGATACTGAAAATGTCATCGAGTATTCCGCCACCACCGCCGCCGCGACGTCGACCTCCGCCACCACCCGGCCATCCTCCGCCGCCAGCCATATCGCTGTAGGTGTCGTACTCGACTGGATAAATCAAGGCATCGAGTTCCTCCGCGTCGCGCACGGTGCTGTCGTAACTCGCGCGGTTGCTGGTCGTGTCCACGCCGTCAGTGAATAGAACTAGCGCTTTGCGACCATCAATGCGATTGAAGTACTGATTGATTATCATGTCGACCGCATCGTAGAGGCGCGTTCCTGACCCCGCTTCGGTCCGCAGAATCGCTTCGCGCAATGTGTTCCGATCGTTGGTCGGTTGCGAAAGCACGCGAATCTTGTCGTTGAAAGAAACAATCATCACGCGATCGTCGGGACGCAGTTGCTCGACAAAGGCAATCGCCGCGTTCTGGATTTCATCCAGCCGGTACTTGGTCGAACCGCTCGTGTCGATTACCAACGCTACGGTGAACGGTTTTTCAGTCGAAGCGAAATAAGCTACCTGTTGCTCGGCACCATTCTCCCATATCCGAAAATCTTCTTTGCGCAGGTTGGGAATGAACTTACCGTCACGATCCATGACGCTGACCGGAATGCTGACCAGTGTGGTGTCGACCCGCAGAATATCGCCCTCACCGAACTCTTCAGGGGCGTTGTTCGGTTGGGGGGTGGCCGTGGGTTTCTGCTCATTCGGATCGCGATTCGCGCCACGCAACACTGGCGGCGCCGGCGGGCGACCCACTTGATTGACTCGGTCATTCGGCTCGCTGCCAGGCTGTTGTGACGGTGCTCGGGGAGCAGATTGCGTCGGCTGTGCCGGAGCCGAACCGACCCGGCGCGGACGTGTCTGTTGACCGAACGCTGATAGCACCGTTAACGACAGGAGCGCGCACAAGACCGCGGTCGTGGTGATTTTTTTCATGACTGGAAACTCCTACTCGGGGAGAGTAAGTCGTTTGAAGAGCCTCGCTTAGCCTGGCACTCGGGGATCGGCCGCGTTAGAACTTCCGTCTCTTTGATGCGAGCCTCGGTAGCGCAAGTTGGTTAACTTGCGAACTTTCCCACACTGTCAGCTTCGGGAAGAGTAAGCGGGGAGAGATGTCAGACCTGACGCACTCAAGATAACACCGCGACGGATACACGGCAAGGTTAGCTTTCAGTCATTATCCAGCCAAATTGATGGCGTTCCAGATAAACGGGAAGGTACCCCAGGTTTGGCCACGATGCTGCGGGCGAAAGGCGAAAAGGATGATACGGCCCCTGCCCATTTGGATTTCCGCGAGCGCGATTTTGTCTTTGAGTTTGTCCTCGCCGCGCAGCCAGCCGGAGCGCAGGAGATTGTCTTTCGCGTAGCGCGCGATGACATGGATCTTTACTGGCATCGGGCCGTAATCAATTCCTCTTCTCGGCGGCTCCGTCTCCTCAAAAGCTGAGCTGTTGATGAAATACGCGTCGGTGTCTTTGGACATGGTGCGGGCAAGTGGATGCGACGTGTCAACATCCAGCCGCAGAATCGATCCGGGGCAATAGAAGTCTGAGGAACGAACACCTTCAAGAACATTTTTTAGTGGCAGTTTCCACAGCTTGACCAGTTGACCGCATGAGCCATCAAAACAAATCAGAGTCCCGCCGTCATCAACAAACCTTGCAAGATTCCGGAATCCGGCATCACTGATGCCGCGCGCAGATTCGCCTTCGGCCTCCGTCTCGGGCGCATTGCGCGACTGCTCGGACGGCAGCACAACCACGTCAAACTTCGCGCGCGGATTTTCGGCATTGATTGCTGCTTCGTTCAACGATTGATACGGCGCATTGAAGGTGTCGAAAACATATCTCGTCCAGCCTTCGTCCATGTTGCCCGCCCGCGAATTCTTGTAAATACCAATTCGGATGCCAGGCTTCACGGGATTTGCAATCGGCGATTTGTCGGTCGTACCCAACGGCAGTCCGAGATCGCGACGTACATCGTTCCCAGAATTAATCAGAGTCAATTTCCGTTCAGGCACGGGTTCGCGAATCGACATTACCGCCAGAGTCTCGATTCCCATGATCATCGGCAGAGTCCATCCTGCGACGTCGTACGGTCGTTCGGCTTCGCCGGTCGCCGTCAGGCGATCCGGATAAATCTGCGGCTCAAACAACGCGAGCACGTTCTGCCGATACGGCTGATTAAGAAAAATCATGTAGCTGCCGGCGGGAGTTTCCGACGGCGAAAACGTCTCGTCCAGCAGAATCCGTCGCATCGGCTGTGCTTGCCCCGGCCGGTCCCAAATCGTGTGCAGAGTCTGCAACCTTTCTGAAAGATGAAGTTCCTTATCAAGTCGATAGACTTCAACGCCTTGCTCGACCAGCGCTCCGATCATTTTGGCGACATTTTCGTCACGGCCCTGACCAGCGGGAATCAGATAGCCAATCAAATCACCTTCAGAGCGGGAGGACAGGTTAGCTTTCCCAAGCTCGTAAAAGTTTCGCAGATAGTCGGCGCGGTAATTCGAAGCCAGCGATAACACACCGTGCGAAGCGATTAGCTCCATCTGCATAATGTCGCGCGGATGCCACGCGCCGCCGGGCCACGGATTCGGAAAGTTGGTGGCAACTTCCATTGCGCTGCGCATGCCGCGCGTACTCGAACGCGTAAGTTGATCGGGAGTTACGTTACTCGGCGACATCAGCCGCGCGCTGGCTGCTTCCGTAAGAATGCCAATCGAGTTGTGAAAGTACGGCGCGGTACGAAAGCCGCCATGCCACCATGTGTCATAAAGCGCGTTGGTCAGAATTCCTTTGAAGCCTGCGGCAGTGACGTCCGCGGCCATCTTGTGACCGATTAAGCCAACCTGCCGAAGCAGCAACGGCGAAATGTGCGGGTTCGGCGGGTCGTAAAACGGCGGCACAAAGAAACGCGATCCGTTTGAGCCCTGCTGATGCACGTCGTAAACGATCTCAGGAAACCATTCCTTCCAAAGCAGACGCGTCACCACCTTCGTCTCCTTCAAATTCAGCATGAACCAGTCGCGATTGTCGTCATGGCCGGCATAGTGATGATAGAGCTCAGGCGGACTGCTGCCTTCCTGTGGCGTGCCGAGCGTCTTGCGATACCAAGTCGCGACAATGTCTACGCCATCAGGATTCGGCGACGGCACAAGAACCAGAATCGTGTTGTGCAGGATGGCCAGAGTGTCCGCGTCGCTCGCGCTCGCGAGGTTGTAAGCAAGCTGCATCGACATCTGCGACGCCACAATCTCGGTCGAGTGAATCGAGCATGAGATCACGACGACAGCCTTCCCGTCGCGAATTAATTGGGCGCGTTCGGCCTCGGTTGCCACCTTCCTCGGGTCTGCGAGCTTGGCTTGGATTGCTTTGTAGTTTTCGAGATTGCGGATATTCTCAGGCGCGCTGATGAAGGCGACGAACATTGTTCGGCCGAGCGTGGATTTTCCGATCGTTTGTAGTTGAACCCGATCGCTCGCCGCATCGAGCCTTGTGAAGTAATCGGTAATCTGTTTCCAGTCGGCGATGGTTCGATCGTCACCGGGATTGAAGCCGAGGACGGAGCGTGGCGAAGGGACGGTGCGGGGAGATTCGACGCGGCGTTGAGCGCGCGCGCTGTTCGTCAAGAACGACGTGAGCGCAATCACAACAGCAAGCGCCGTAGGCGCGAAATATTTATAGAACCGGGCGCTTCCCAACTTACCGTTGCGATCGAGACGAGATGCCATGCCTCTCGTCTCGATCGCAGGGACCAAATAACGCGGCTGCGGTTCTATAAATATTCCGCCGCTAACGCGGCTCATATTCTCACTGACTCGGATTAATCTGGGTCGGTGGCTAGGCTGACGACGATGCATCCGGATATTACCTCTCAACGGGCGGGACAGGTCATTACAGAAAGCGCCGCGAAGTCTAGCACAAGACCG
>DATBSG010000259.1:0-10626 GCA_036559945.1 Pyrinomonadaceae bacterium | reverse complement strand
AACAGCAGCACCTCAGCACCGACAATCGTGGCGATGCCGGCGTACCCGTAAAGCGGATATTTCTTGCTTGTCATGCAGCCTTCAGTAATCGCCTTCTAATCCCGCGCCGCTGTTGCCCATACTTGCGAAGGCCCACCATCTCCAACGCCTTCGGAATCTCCGGATTCTTCATAAACCAGCGCCAGACATTTCCACTCCTTGCGTTCTCAGCACCTAACAACGTGATGCCCAGATCGATTCCTATCACGTCGCGATTAATCCATCTCGTGTTTGGATTGAAAGCGTCGGCGAAACCATACTTGCCATATGTCCGGGGATATCTCGCGCGCATTGTTTTCAGGGCGGCGATGGCTAATCGTGGCACGAACATCAGCGAGCCCGCAGCGGCATAGGGCACCACTGTGCCATCGATTGCCTTGTCGCGCGGCGGGCCGCCCCAGGCGACGTAACCTTTAATGCTGTCTGAGGCGCTGATGCCCCAAATGTTTGGCCCGTAGCCCGCAAATTCCTTTGCCAGATCCATGCAGAACCGGCGATGAGCCAAAGTCGCCTTCACTGAGTTTGCAAAGTAATCGATATGTTCGCTCGCTGTCTCGCGTCGGCCGCGAAAATCGATCCACGCATGCGAATACTGATAGGTAAAAAGCGGCGTCTTGCCGAGATAGTGATAGCCGTCGTAGCGGTTCCAGTTGCGCTTCCACGCGTACCACGCCGCCGGCGTTATCGGATGTGTCGGCGAGCCTATCGCCATCAAATAAAGGATCGGATGCTCGCTGTAATCATCCCAGCGCGCCTTGATGAATCCCGTCTCAGGCCGCCAACCCATCGATAACAGCGCCGGGTGTCCATTCAACATCCAGGGAAAATCGATGCGTTCATAGATCGCGTTAACGAGGCTGACAATCTCCGCATCATCATGAAAGTAATGCCTCGCGGTTAAAGCTCCCGCGAGCAGCAGAGCGGTGTCGATTGAAGAGACTTCGCTTTTCCATTTTCGCTCGCCCGTGTTTACGTCCAGCCAGTGATAAAACCAGCCATGCTCGTGCGACGCACGGTCAGCGAAAAACCGAAGCGTCGTACGGACTCTCTCACGAGCTTCGTCGTGCTTAACCCAATTGCGTTCAGCCGCAATGCATAGTGCAGTCAGGCCGAATCCAGTGGCCGCAATGCTCGCCACATCGCGATGATTTTCGTCAGCCGGAGATCCGTCTGTGCGCGTCCGGTCAAGCACTAAACCTGTGCGCGAACCAGCCTGCTCCCAAAAGTATCGAAAAGAGCGACGCTCGAGGTCTTCGAGAAATGCCTCGTCACGCGCCGAAAACGAATCGGGTGAACTGTTGAGGGCGCCCGTCGCGCAAACGTGAACGGGTTGAACGGCAAGCGTGAGGACGAGAAGAAAGAAAAGAATTGCGCGCGGCGGGCGAGGGACAAATCCGCGATCTGGACGATACATCTATACAAGACTCGTTTCTTATTTCTGAACTTCGAAGCTTGCTGTAAGTTCCTGCGGATCAGCTGAACTCGTCCCGACCATCACCTTGAATTCACCCGGCTCGACGACAAAACGCATCTCGCGATTGTAAAAACCGAGATGCTCCGCCGTGAGCGTGAATTCAAGCCGCCGCTTCCCTCCGGCTCGCAGCGTCACCCGCTGAAAGCCTTTCAGCTCTTTCACCGGCTGGGTCACGCTGGCGGCAACATCTCGAATGTAGAGCTGCACAACTTCATCGCCGGTGCGCGAACCAACATTTTCGACCTCGACGCTAACGTTAAGCCGGCCATCGGAACGAATTCGTGGCGCGCTCGTTTGCAAATTGGACAAGCGGAAGTGCGTGTAGCTCAGACCATAACCAAACGGAAACAGCGGCGTCCAGGACACGTCGAGGTACTTCGACGTGTACTTGTTGTTCGCATCAGGTGGCCGGCCAGTGTTCATGTGATTGTAATAGAGCGGCTCCTGACCAACGGAGCGCGGGAAAGTTACCGGCAATTTGCCGCCCGGATTCACATCTCCGAACAATACATCAGCGATGGCGTTTCCCGCTTGCGAACCGGCGAACCAAGTCTCGAGAATGGCCGGCGAATTTTCTGCGAGCCAGTTGATGGTAAGCGGCCGCCCGTTCATGAGCACCACGACCAGCGGCTTGCCGGTCGCCTGCAGCGCCTTGAGCAAATCCAATTGACGCCCTGGCAAGTCGAGCGAGCTGCGTGATGACGCTTCGCCGCTCATCGCCGCCGATTCACCGACAGCAACGATGACCACGTCTGACTCGCGCACGGCACGAACGGCTTCATCGAATCCCTCCGTCGAATCGCTATCGATGTCGCATCCTTTGGCGTAATTGATCTTGGCGGCAGACGCTTTGGCTTTAATCCCGGCCAATAGCGTCACCGCGTCCGCCGCATGTCCATCACCGCTCCACGAACCGAGCAGATCCAACTGGTCATCTGCAAGCGGGCCGATCACCGCGATCGACCTAACGCTCTTGCTGACCGGCAAAGTTTCGCGCTCGTTTTTTAGCAGCACGACAGAGCGCGCAGCAATCTCGCGCGCCGCGGCAACGTTTGCAGGACTTAGAATCACCGATCGCTCGCGCGATTCATCCGCGTAAGGACGTTCGAACAACCCCAGCCTGAACTTGATGCGCAGAATTCGTCGGACTGCTTCGTCGATGGTCGCTTGAGAGAGTTGACCGCTTCGCAAAAGCTCGGCGCCATGCTGGTTGTACAGCCGGCTCACCATTTCCATGTCAACGCCCGCGCTAAGCGCGAGCCGCGCCGCGTCCTGTTCATTCGCGGCGACGCCATGCTGAATCAACTCCTGCACGGCCGTGTAATCGCTAACAACAAAGCCATCGAACTTCCATTCACCGCGCAACACTTTGGTGAGAGTGAAAGGATTGGCTGATGCCGGCACGCCGTTGAGATCGTTGAAGGCGCTCATGAATGTTCCTACGCCTTCGTCAACCGCCGCCTTGAACGGCAGAAAATAAATTTGGCGCAACGTTCCTTCCGACATGTCGGCAGTGTTGTAGTCCCGACCGGCTTCGGCGGCGCCGTATGCCACCCAGTGTTTGGCGCAGGCAAGCACTTTGTCAGGAGCGCTGTAATCTCGCCCCTGGAAACCACGCACGCGCGCTCGGGCCATTGCCGATCCAAGATAAGGATCTTCGCCTGAACCTTCGACGATGCGTCCCCAACGAGCATCGCGGGCGATGTCCACCATCGGAGCAAATGTCCAATGCACGCCGGCCGCGCGCGCTTCCGCGGCGGCGATGCTGGCCGACTTTTCAGCTACCGAGGGATCCCAACTGCTGGCTTCCGCAAGCGGTACTGGAAAAACCGTGCGATAGCCGTGGATGACATCGAATCCAAACAGCAGCGGAATCTTGAGGCGCGATTCTTCGACTGCGATTCGTTGGAGCTCGTTTGTCCTCAGCGCTCCGCGGACATTGAGCGTCGCGCCGAGTAATCCTTTTCGCACGAGATCGCGATGCTCGGGACGAAAATTTCCATTGGCCTCGCCATCGAGTTGTTGCAACTGTCCAAGTTTTTCTTCCAGGGTCATACGCGCCAAGAGCGCGGTGATTCGCTTTTCTGTATCGCCTCGCAATTGTGATTGAGGCGCAGGAGAAAACGCGAAGCAAAGAGCGAAAGGGAAGACTACTGCTAAAAGCAGCCGGGTTCTTCGGTAATTCATCCCAAATCCTTTAGTAGAGTGTGGTTGTAATATACTTCGGACTGTGCGCTTCGTAAAAGCTTCATTTAATCGAATAGTCTTCGTTCTCGTTGCGTCTGTGCTCGCGGCAACGATCGCTTCGGTTCAAGCACAACACAGCACCACGAACAAAGAAAACTCCGAACTCCAACGCGCCGCCGAATTACTTCAGTCGGGCAAGCTTGATGAAGCTGAATCGATTCTCCGTCATGTCATTCGTGCCAACCCAAAGAATGCTGATGCCCACAATCTGCTCGGCGCCGTCATGGATCAGCGCGGCAAACCTGTAGAGGCCGAGCGCGAATATCGCACGGCCCTGCGTTTCAACCCGAATAGTATTTCAGCAATGGCTAACCTCGGCGTGTTGCTAGCGCACACACGACGCGAAGCTGAAGCGGAGAAGGTTTTCGCCTCGGTACTTCGTCTTTCTCCCCAACACGCGCAAGCCACGATTAACCTCGGACTGCTATACGCGTCGCGTAAGGACTACGAGCGCGCTGCCGAATTGCTGACCAAGGCGAATGAATTGCAGCCGCGCACTTTCGATATTCTCTTTCAACTGGGCGTGGCGCTCTACAATCTCAAGCGCCTGAATGACGCGGCGGCAGCCTTCGAATCTGCCTCGACAGTTTCAAGTGATGCCGCTTGGCCCTTCTACTATCTCGGATTGATTGCCGCCGCGCGCGGTCAGGACGAAGCGGCGGGAGAGCTTTGGGAGAAAGCCGTCGCCCTGCGCCCGAATCAAACCTCCGCGATTGTATACGCGTCGCTTTTCAGACGTAGGGGATTTATTTCGAACGGCCAGTTAGAGATTGCGTCGGGAACCGGAACCGCTTTAGTTAACGTTCGGGGGGACGAGGACAAGCTATCACTGAAACGTAAGGAATTCAACGGAATTCTTGTCCGTCAATTCTGATTGCCTAATCCAATTTGAAAGGCGCGACCGGGTGCCCTTCAATCAATATGTAATTCTGGCTGGCAGTCTGATAAACTCCGGCATCGTCCAGAAAAAGATTTCTTTCATCCAACTTACGAAAGGATCAGTTCGATGCGAATGAGAACGATCTTAACGGGTGTTCTTTTTTTAATTGCACTCACGACTGCCTGTGTATCCGGCACCCAAAACAACACCACCGGAAAGAAAAAGAGCGGCCCGGTACGCATAGGTTTTTCGATGGACACGCTCAAGGAAGAGCGTTGGCAGCGCGATAAGGCTCTGGTCGAACAACGGTGCAAAGAAGTCGGGGCTGAATGCGAAATACAGGTTGCTAACGGCGACGACGCCGTGCAAACCAAGCAATGCGATAACCTCTTGACGAAAGGTGTCGACGTGCTAATCGTAGCGCCACACAACGGCCAGATCGCGGCGTCGATCGTCGAGGCTGCTCATCGTCAGGGTGTGCCCGTAATCAGTTACGATCGTCTGATTCGCAATTCTGATGTTGACCTCTACGTTTCGCATCAGGTGGTGAAGATTGGACAGATGCAGGCGCAGTACGCGCTGGATCACGCGCCTAAAGGAAATTACGTTTTGATTGGCGGCTCGCCGACCGATAACAACGCCATCTTGTTACGCCAAGGTCAGATGGAAGTTTTGAAGCCCGCCATCGATCGCGGCGACATCAAAATTATTTCCGACCAGTTTGCCAAAGAATGGAAAGCCGAAGAGGCCCTGCGAATTACCGAAGATGCGCTCACGAAAACCAACAACGACATCACGGCCATCGTGGCTTCGAACGATGGTACGGCGGGTGGCGCAATCTCAGCCTTGCCTCCGCAGTTAGTAGGCAAGATTTTGGTTACTGGACAGGATGCTTCACTCGATGCCGTGCAGCGGGTCGTTGACGGCAAGCAGACCATGACGATCTACAAACCCATCGTGCCGCTCGCGAACAGCGCTGTCGATGCCGCGATTAAGTTAGCGCGAGGCGAAAAGATCGACGCGAAAGACAAAGTCAACAACGGCAAGATCGACGTGCCTTCGATCCTTCAGGAGCCGATCGTGCTCGACAAAAACAACGTGATGCAAACCGTCATCAAAGACGGCTACCACAAAATGGAAGACGTTTATAAGAACGTACCGCGCGATCAATGGCCGAAACCGTAAGCCTGGGTACGCACGCCTCCGGCGTGCTTCGTCAAATTAGAGCGCTCGCATAGCACGCCGGAGGCGTGCGTACCCAGCTCGTAGTCACAAGCAATTGCGAATTGAAAAATGAAAATTGCAAATCGCAAATTCCTAAAGCGACCGCAATTTTCAATTTGCATTTTGCGCTTTTCGCTTCTCAATGTTTCTTGACCAACTACGATGGCTTCACCTCTTCTGAAAATGCTAGCCATCACCAAGTCCTTCCCGGGCGTGAAGGCCTTGGACGGTGTCACTTTCGATCTAAATCAAGGGGAAATCCACGCCCTCGTTGGTGAGAACGGCGCGGGCAAATCGACGCTGATCAAAATTCTTGCGGGCGTCTATCCGCATCCTGAATTCGGCGGCGAAATAGTTCTCGACGGATCTGAACGTCGCTTTGCGAGCGTGCGCGAATCCGAACAGGCGGGCATCGCGATCATCTTTCAGGAACTGTCGCTGGTTAAGGAGTTGAGCGCTGCCGAAAATATCTTTCTCGGTCGCGAGCCGGGGCGCTTCGGCGTCATCAATTGGGAAGAACTGTACAGTCGCGCGCAAAAGTTGCTCGACAATCTTCATCTCGAAATCGATCCCAGAACTCCGGTTATCAAACTGGGGATCGGACAGCAACAGCTTGTCGAAATTGCCAAAGCCCTGGCCCAGGATGCGCGCGTTCTCGTGCTGGATGAACCGACCGCAGCCCTGACTGATGCCGAAGTCGAGACGCTGTTTTCGATCCTAAACAAACTACGCGAGCGCGGCGTGGCGATGATTTACATTTCGCACAAGCTGGACGAGGTCTTTCGCATCAGCGATCGGATCACTGTCTTGCGCGACGGACGAACTATCGACACGACCGCGACGAATGCCACAGACGAAGCACGCGTGATTACAAAAATGGTCGGTCGTGAAGTCGATCAAATCTTCCCCGACGCCAAACATGATCGTGGCGATGTGATCTTCGAAGCGCGCGACGTAACAGTTGAAGATCCTTCGGTGCCCGGAAAGCTTTTGGTCGATCGAGTTGGTTTCACCGCGCACAAAGGCGAAGTGCTGGGCATCGCCGGACTGATGGGCTCAGGCCGCAGTGAATTGTTGATGGCCATCTTCGGCGCGCACGCCGGCCGCAAGCCCGCGGAGATCCTCGTCGACGGAAAGCAGATTCAAATCGCCAATCCATCGGATGCGATCAAACACGGGATCGGTTTTGTGACTGAGGATCGCAAACGATACGGCTTGATTCTCGATCAGACAATCCTGCGCAACATGACGCTGGCTTGCCTGCGGCGAGTGTCCGGACGTTTCGTCACGAACGAAGATGCTGAAGCAGCCGCGGGAGAAAAAGCGGCGCGCGATCTGCGAATCAAAGCGAATTCAGTTTTCACTTTGGCCGGGACCTTGTCCGGCGGCAATCAACAGAAGGTTGTGTTGGCGAAATGGCTGCTGACAAATCCGCGCGTCTTGTTTTTGGATGAACCAACGCGCGGAATCGATGTGGGCGCCAAACAGGAAATCTACGCGCAGATCAATGAGCTGGCGAAAAAGGGCTTGGCGATAGTCTTGGTTTCATCGGAGCTGCCGGAGGTACTCGGCCTCTCCGATCGAGTAATTGTTTTGCACGAAGGACGCCTGACCGGCGAATTCACGCGCAGCGAAGCAACGCCTGAAGCAGTGATGTCTTGCGCCACCGGAAACGTCCGCTTGGCCGCTTGAAAACTCATCATGACTGAAGCTTCATCAACAGGTCGACTCAAACTTCGCACGTCGGCGTTGCGCGCGTACACGATGCTGCTCGCGCTGATCGTGATTTGGCTTTTCTTTCAGTGGGCCACCAGAGATCCTCAATATCATCCTTACGGCCTTTTCCTCGGCGCGGTAAATTTCTCCAAACTCTTGCAGCAGACGGCCGTGACCGGCGTGCTGGCGGTGGGCATGTTGATGGTCATCGTGTCCGGCAACATCGATCTTTCCGTCGGTGCGGTCGTGGGGCTGGCCGGGGGAATGGCAGCCCTCGCGCAAGGCTGGGGAGTTGGTCCTTCATTAGCGGCTGCGATTCTCGTCGGGCTCACAATCGGCGCGCTCCAGGGAACACTCGTTGCTTACTTCAACATTCCCGCATTCATCGTCACGCTTGGGGGTTTGGAAGCCTGGCGCGGAGTAATTCTGAAACTAACAAAGGGCGCAACGATTCCCATCGAGCTTCCCTTCTTTCGGTCACTAGGCCGCGATTTTATCCACCCACGAATCGGAATTGGATTGGCGATCGTCGCGGTCGCAGCGATTGCCTGGACGAACATTCGCCGGCGACGAGCACGCGCGCGTCATGGTCTAACGCCCTTCAGCCCGGCCGCGACGGCGGCCCGCATCGCAATTCCTTCAATCGTGATCGCCGGTTTTATTCTGCTCATGAATCAAGCGGGCGGCGTCCCCATTCCCGTAATTTTTCTGGTCGCGGTTGCGCTGGCGGGTGCGTTCCTCACAGCGAACACGACCTTCGGCCGCTATCTCTACGCGATCGGCGGTAATCCCGACGCGGCGCGCCTTTCGGGAATTAACTTGAAGCGATACATCCTCGCGGCATTTTGTTTGATGGGCGCGCTCGGGGGATTGGCTTCCATTCTGCACACAGCCCGCGTGGGTAGCGCGTCGCCTGACGCAGGCACGCTGATGGAGCTCGACGCGATTGCTTCATGCGTGATAGGCGGCACGAGTCTGATGGGCGGACGTGGCACTGTCTTTGGGGCGGTGCTGGGCGCGCTGATTCTCGCGAGTCTCGACAACGGCATGTCACTTCTGAATGTTGAGAACTGGGCACAATACGTCGTCAAAGGCGGCGTGCTGGTTGCTGCGGTTGGTTTCGATATGTTTGGAAGACGGAAGGGTTAATTTGGAGTGCGCCGGCTTGACGGCGCTTTTTTATCGATTCAAGAATAAAAGCGGCGTCAAGCCGCCGCACTCCAAATGCCCTTTTTGATCATCCACGGACATTTCTACCAACCTCCACGCGAGAGTCCCTGGACTGGAATCATTGAAGAACAACCGAGCTCCGCGTCGTTTCATGACTGGAATGAAAGGATTCATTCGGAATGTTATAAACCCAATGCCTTCGCGGTTATTTCGGATCCGGCTACAGGCGAACCTCGCACAATCAACAACTACGAGAACATCAGTTTCAACTTCGGTCCGACGCTTTTGAGTTGGCTTGAACAAAACCATCGCGATACCTACGAAAGAGTAATCGCTGCCGATCGCGCAAGCGTTGAGAAACACGGCGGTCACGGCAACGCAATCGCGCAGGCGTACGGCCATGCGATTCTGCCGCTGTGCAACGAGCGTGACCTGCGGACGCAGATCCGTTGGGGCCTTGCAGACTTCCGTTATCGCTTCGGACGCGAGGCGGAAGCGATGTGGGTGCCGGAAACCGCATGCAACGATCGTGTGATGCGGGCTTTGATCGATGAAGGTTTGCGTTTCGTGATCCTCGCGCCCCATCAGGCCGCTCGTGTCAGAACCGCGAACATTAGTGAGCGGGCTAATGAGTCAACTTCCGATTGGCGCGCCGTTAATGAAAGCACCATCGACACAAGCATCCCTTACCGCTACAAGCATCGCGACGACGCTAAGAGATCAATCGCCGTCTTCTTTTACAACGGCGCAATCTCACGCGCCATCTCCTTCGAAGGTCTCTTGAGATCAAGCCGAGACATGGCCGATGCGTTCGACAAATCCGCTAAAAACCAGGACATGATTAATGTAGCGACCGACGGCGAGACGTACGGTCATCATTTCAAGTTCGGTGATCTGTGTTTGGCGCACGCGTTGGCAGTCGAAGCGCCGGCGCGCGGATTCACGGTCACGAATTACGACGCGTATCTCGATCAGCATCCTCCGGAATACGAAGTTGAAATCAACAGTGGGCCGAAAGGCGAAGGAACTTCATGGAGCTGTCCACATGGCGTCGGACGCTGGATTCGGGACTGCGGGTGTCACACGGGCGGCGATCCGGGATGGAATCAGAGGTGGAGAGCACCGCTGCGGCTAGCGCTTGATTTTTTGCGGGACGAAAACGTGGGCCACTTTGAAGCAACACGGGGAGAGTTGTTCACCTTTCCATGGTTGGCTCGTGACGAAAGCATTTCATTGATTCTCGATCCGCACGCCTCGCGGGAAGGATTTCTCTACGCGCATGCGGGTCGATGGCTCTCATCCGATGAACAAGTGCGAGCGTTAACGCACCTCGAACTGCAACGCATGTTGCTCTTGATGTACACAAGCTGCGGATGGTTCTTCAATGATATTTCCGGAATCGAAACAATTCAGATTCTCAAATACGCTGCGCGCGCGAGTGATTTGATGGGGCAACTGAACCTGCCATCGGTGCGCGATGGTTTTCTGGAAATATTGAGCGAAGCGAGAAGCAATCGGCCGGAAATGGGGACCGGCGCCGATATTTACCGACAGTTGGTTGAGCCATCGAATCGAAGCTATCGAAGAAAGCTCGGTACAGAACCCCTTGCGATAGCAAGCGGGTGAAAACATGGGCCACAAAAAGGCACAAAAGGCTCAAAAGAATTCAAAGAAACGCTCGCCGCAGGGCAGTAGCCCGACCGTGAGGGAAGGCTCCGCTGCTCAACGCAAGACAGCCTCACGCAGAGGCGCAAAGACGGCGAGTCTCGCAAAGGATTTTCCATCCACCCTCGGCGACGTCGATCTTCATCTCTTTGGCGAAGGCAAGCATCTGCGGATTTATGAAAAGCTGGGTGCCCACGCCGTTACTCATCAA
>DATBSG010000258.1:0-3765 GCA_036559945.1 Pyrinomonadaceae bacterium | reverse complement strand
ACGCATCCCTGCACGACGCTGTAATCGCGCTTGGCAATTCCATCTTCGACCAAAAGCAATCCTAATCCAGGCCAACCAAAAATCTTTTCCGTGATAATTGCGCCGGCGAGGAGCACGCCTAACTGGAGGCCCAGGACAGTGACCACCGGAATCAGTCCGTTCTTCAACACGTGCTTGTAGACGACAGTTCGCTCACTCAGACCCTTCGCGCGCGCGGTGCGCACGTAGGGTTCGCCAAGTTCTTCGATCACCGACGAGCGCACCATGCGCGTCAAGATCGCAGACAGCGCAGCACCCAAAGTAAACGCCGGGAGGATAATGTCGCTCCAATCGAAGCGGCCCGAGGGCGCGAGCCAGCCGAGTTTTACCGCGAAGATGTAAACCAGCATCGGGCCGATGACGAAGCTCGGCAGACTGATACCCACGAGCGCGACTACGGACAGAGTATTATCCAGCCATGTACCGCGGTTCTTGCCCGCTACGACGCCGAGCGGAATAGCGATGCACACAGCTATGAGCATCGCGACGATAGCCAACTCGATCGTTGCCGGGTAGCGTTCGGTGATCAGTTCGAAGACAGGTCTTTCAGTGCGGAAGGAAGTGCCGAGGTCACCACGCAGGATCGCGATCCAGTAGTCATCGTACCGATTGTGCAGTCCGTACCAGCGGAAGTGACGGCGTCCGTTTTCATCAGCCGGAAGACCGAAAAAGAAAGCCGGACGATCAAGCCCGTGACGCGCGCGAAACTGAGCGAGTTGTTCCGGCGTGGCCTGTTCACCCAGCACGGCGATCGCCGGATCGCCGGGCACAAGTTCAATCAACAAAGTGACCAGCGAGACCACCGTCCAGACGACGAGCACGAGAAAGCCCAGACGGCGTAGCACTCCGAAGAGTTTGCGCTTCATCAGCAGAGTAAGAGCGGGAAAGTTCGAAAGCCCCGACGAGTCGGGGATGATATCAGAATGATGTGTGTTCGATAAGCTTCAGCTTGTCGCGCTTGCTGGAATAGCAACAAGCTGAATCCTGTCGGAGTCCTGGATTGGCGACAAGCTAAGCTTGTCGGACATAACTGCAAAAACGAACGTAGCCCGGAGGGAACTTGCATGATCAACAACACGGCCCCGACAACCGCGTCACCAACTAGCAAGCCCCACGGACTACGTTGTTTTGGTTGTTGCCCCGCTGGGCTCAACCAAGCTGTAGCGCAAAATGCTATGCGCGTTATTTGAATCTTCAGTGCGCAAGATTACATCTTGCGCTACTGCGCACGCTGCCCCACGTGCAACGCCGCCACCCCGCCGGTCAAATTCTCAAAGCTGACTTGATCAAAACCCGTGTCCCGCATTATCTGTGCCAGCTCTTCCTGGTTCGAAAACTTCGAAATCGAATCAGGAAGATATTCATACGCGCCGCGCGAGCCGCTTAACCAACCGCCGATTCGCGGCAGTACTCGCGCGTAATAAAACGCGACGAAGCCGCGCAAACCGGGGACCGCCGGCTGCGAGAATTCGAGGATCGCTGCCCGTCCGCCTCGTTTCAGAACCCGCTTCAATTCTCGCAATCCTGATTCAAGGCTGGAAAGATTTCTCAAACCGAACCCGATCGTGACCAGGTCAAAGGTTTCGTCAGCAAACGGGAGGCGAAGCGCGTCACCCTCAACGAAAGAAATCTCCCGCGTCTTCTGTTGCGCCAGCTCCAACATCGGCCGACAAAAATCAAGCCCGATTACTTTTGCTTGAGTGGCTTCAAAGATCTCGATACTCAAATCACCTGTGCCGCACGCGACATCGAGCACCTGCGCGTTCGGCGGCAACTGCGGCGACAACTTTCTGACGACCAATCGACGCCATCGCTTGTCGATATTTCCCGACAGCAGATGGTTCAGCAGATCGTATCTCGGAGAGATTCGCGCGAACATTTCGCGCACCCGCCGAGCGTGATCCTCAGGTAAATTGTTCCGAGATTCAGTTAAGCCCATGGTGTTGGGGCGATGGTTGCAAGCGGCTTGCGAAAGCTTTCTAAATCTATCAGGGCTTTTTGGCTGGCCCGGCCGGATCACCGTACGCGTCGAGATTGCCGCCGAACAGCGGCTTAAGCTGCTCATAGTTGCCGACGACGACGGTTGCGACTGGAGCGTCTTTGAACAATCTGACAGCGACTCGCTGAAGGTCCGCGGGCGTGAGGCTCCGGACGAGAGTCGAGACGGTACTGGGCCGCGACGCCTTGAAAGTGTCTACGTCGAGCCAGGCTTCAGCGAGGCCGGCTGGTTGCGAGAATTGCTGTGACAGTTGAGTCAGCAAAGCGAGCCGTGCGCGTTCGACTTCGTCCGCCGTGGGCGCGGCCTGGCTCAACTTTCGCATTACGTCTTGCGCCGCGGCCGCAGCCTTAGCAGCAGAGCCCTGAGGCACGTTCGCGCTGAAGAGAAATATTCCGGGAAGCAGATGATCTTCGTGTCGAACCGATGCGTTCGACAGCTCAGGCACGACGCTTTGCCAACGGTCGCGAGCTATTAAAGCAAGCAGATCCGCCGTCAGAGCGTCGCTGTCGCCGCGCGATAAACCACGGATTGCGAGTCGCACTTCGGTGCTTGCGCCGGCCGGAGTGTCGATCACAAACACGCGCGCATTCGGCGGACCGGGCTGTTTGAACGTCGCCGGCACCGTGCGATCGGCCTTGCCCCACGGCCCCAGCAATTGTCGCAGTGCGCGCATCAGGCGCGGTTTCTCGACGCCGCCGACGACCGCGACCGAAGCGTTGTCTGAATTGAGAAATCGTTCCCGTGCCAGCAAGAGATCCGCGCGTTCAACTTTCGCGACGGTTGCTGCTGTGCCGCTGGCAGGATGTCCGTACGGGAACGCGCCGAAGAGTCGCACGGCGATTGCCCGGTCTGCGGCTACTGCGGCGCTCGAGGGCTTGTCGGACAACAGTTTGAGTCGCGCTGTTTTCAACGTTGCGACATTGTCAGCACCAAGTTG
Source organism: Pyrinomonadaceae bacterium (assembly GCA_036559945.1). GTDB lineage: Bacteria > Acidobacteriota > Blastocatellia > Pyrinomonadales > Pyrinomonadaceae > UBA11740. The sequence goes on along the minus strand of DATBSG010000258.1, from coordinate 790 downwards.
AGTCGTCAGCACAGCGCCGCGCAGCAAATCGATCATGCGCTCAAGCGCGGTGGCTTTGCCGGAAATCGTCACGTCGATGGCGTCGTAAGTCGTCGAGACTTCCAAACGCCCGCCCAATTCTTCGTTGACGTATTCGCGCGTGGACGGATCGGGAAACAGCGCGTCTGAAAGCAGCGCCATCATTCCGCCCTTGTCCGCAAAGTCGAACGCCGCGCCGCTGTGAATTCGCAATCTCAACAACACATTCGGATTTCCCGGTTGCGGCCAGTACAAGATTCTGAGGCCGTTCAGCAAAGTCTCTCGCTCCGGCTCTGGCGCGGTTTGCGCTGACGCAGCGATTGGCAAAAGCGCGACCAGCGAAGCGCAGAGAAGCGCATGGCAAAGGCGCGGCAGCAAGGTCGTTATCTCTTTCAGCATTTAAGTACCGGAAAACTGTGGACTGTGGCGTTATTGTAAGAGCCGTCAAAACCCTTTAGCGGCCATCTTGGGATGCGGCGAAAAAGAGTTTAGATGTCGCCGAAAAACGCGTCAACCTGCGCCCTGGAAACCGCATCAAAGCCGTGTGCCGAAAGGCGTTGGCCGCAGCATTCGCGTGCTCAAACAGGGGCAAACGATAGTATAATATGTCGCCGTCAAGGGTTTTTTCAGACAGGCCCCAAAAATAAATTCGTAACTTCCGGTCAATTAGCAGTAATAAACAGTAGGAAGCGATTCCTGCAGGATCGAGCGCTTTGATTGGCGAATCAGGTGACAGACGAAGGGCTGCTGGCGAGCGCAGCAAACGGCGACA
>DATBSG010000257.1:0-5032 GCA_036559945.1 Pyrinomonadaceae bacterium | reverse complement strand
GGTGAAGACGCGGTGGTGATTCTGTCAACTCACATTGTCGCTGACGTCTCGAGCCTTTGCAGCCAAATGGCGGTCATTCGACAGGGTGCAATCCTGGCTTCCATCACGCCGCAGCAAGCGATCGATCAACTTAAGGATTCGGTTTGGGAAGCTACTGTGCCGCGCGCACAGGTCGCGGCTTTGAAGTCTCGCTATCAGGTCATCTCTTCGCAGATGTTCGGCGGAAACGCGCGCTTGCGAGTGATCTCAAAAGGAGAGCGACCGAGCGAAGAATTCAGTCCCGCAACTCAGGTCCTCGAAGACTATTACTTTGATCTGGTCAACCAACGGTAGCGAGCCAACTGAGATGAAAACCCCCTTTCGGACCTCGTTCGGCGCAATCTTTCAGAATGAGGTGCTGCTTAATTCCAAGCGCGTGGCGCCCTATGTCGTGGCAATGCTGTGTGCAGGTAATGCGCTGCTCTGGTGGGCTAAGGGGCCCGCAACTGGACAGGGCTGGGCCACAAACGCGGATTTCTTCATTGCCGGCGTGCTCCCGCCTTACTCCTTCTTGTTCTTGCCTCTATACACTGCGCTCATGATGGCCGATCCTGCGATCAGAGATTTTCGCGTCGGCATCGACCCTCTCATTTTCTCTAAACCTGTAACCCGTGCCGAATATCTTCTGGGAAAATTCTTCGGCAACTTCTTCGTGCTGGCGTGCTGTCAGTCGGCTTTCTCCATCATGTTCTTTGTGCTTCAGTGGATCCCTAAACAGGGCATGGTGGTGCAGGAAAAGAAGTTCTTTCTTTACCCTAAACACTTTTTTGTCTTCGTGGTCATCTCGCATCTAGTTTTAGCCGCCATCTACTTTACCGTCGGCACTCTGACGCGCAGCGCCAAGATTGTCTACGGGTTGGGAGTTGCGTTTTATCCGCTCTACATCACCTATCAGACTGTTCTATTGAAGAGTTTGCCCGTGCGCTGGAGAGTTTTGCTTGATCCTCTGCTGATGAATTGGGGTAATCCCTGGGGTTACAAGCGCAGCGCCGAAGTCCTGAATCGACTTGTAATTGTTTACGACTCGAACCTGATCATCAACCGCGCGGGAATGATTCTCCTTACCGCGATTTGTCTGACGATTCTCTATGTACGCTTTTCAATGACTGAGCGACCAGGGAAGGCAGAAAAAATTTCAGTCCTCAACCTCTCGACCGCGGCCGAGGGTGTCTATTACCCGGAGGGCCGTCTACAGGAGACTGAACAGAAAGCGTTTCAGAAGCCCGACCGTGAGGGAGGGCAATCTGCCGCGCAGGAGCCCTTGCTTACGCGCGGACTTCTGACCCATTCCGTAAACGAAGGAATTCGCGCCAACGTGAATAAATTAATCGCCGCCTTGGGCGTTGAGCTTCGCCTGCTGCGCGCCGAACGAAGTCTGGTCGTGATCATGCCGCTGGCTGGCTTCCTCTCTATTTTGGAAGTCGCCTTCTATAACATTCCCCCCGACGTCTCTTATTCCGCCGCTTATGCGACTAACACGGCGAAGTTGTTATTGCTGTTCCTGCTCGGGATGGCTGTCTTCTATACGGGCGAAGCGATGCATCGCGACCGCGAGATGCGGATTGAGCCTGTATTGTGGGCCACGCCTGTAACTAACAATGTGCTGCTGCTCTCTAAGTTCCTGTCGACACTTTGTCTGCTGTTCGCCCTAATAGCGATTGTCGGTATCGCCACGATCACAATTCAACTAGTCCGAGGTCACTCGCCCATCGACCTGCTTGCCTACTTGAGAGTTTACGGATTGATTCTTCTGCCGACCGCATTTTTCGCTTCGGCGGTGCCGGTTGTATTGAATGTGGCCTTGCGAAATAAACATGTCGCCTACGTCGTTAGCATCGGATTGGCTACGGGATTGTTCTACCTTTACAACCTTGGTCACAACCATTGGCTGTATAATCCGCTACTTTATCGCCTTTGGAGCTCCGCTGACTTAACTCAACCATCGACGCTGAGAATGATTCTTTGGCGCCGGCTTTATTGTGTGATGCTGGCGATTGCGTTTCTCGGACTGGCGCATGCGTCTTTCAAACGCAAACGGGGCCGAAGGTTAACGATTGGCGGCCGCGCAACTGCTCAGACATAGCTTCGACCGTTGCTTCATTGGCAATGAGTGAAATAGCGCGGTCGCGCCGTGCGAGATACAATACCGGTTCATTTGGGCGCAAGAGTTGGAGGGACGTCAATGATCAAGAAAGTCTTCCTGATCGGCCTCGTGATTGTTATGACGGTGGGAGTCGTCGCCATCGGACGATATCCGCGGCATCAAAAGTCAATTGCATCTTCGAACGTTCCCGGGAACAAGCTGCTCGCGCTCGCCGAAATTAGGGCAGACATGATAATTCCTGCGGTCAATGCGCCGGCTGCGCCTGAGTTTGTTGAAGGAACTTGGATCAATTCTGATGCACTGACTATCAACCAGTTGCGTGACCAAGTGGTGCTCGTGGAGTTCTGGACATTTGGCTGCTACAACTGCCGCAACACTCTGCCTGCGGTGAAGGATTGGGACACAAAATATCGCGAACACGGTTTGACCATTGTCGGTGTACACACGCCTGAGACCGAGAGTGAATATGTTCTCGACAACGTGCGACGAGAAGTTTCTTCGCTCGGAATTAAATACCCGGTCGTGACTGACAACGATTACAAGACCTGGAAAGCCTACAACGTCGAAGCGTGGCCGACTATTTATGTAATCGACAAACAGGGCCGCATTCGCTGGTTGCATGTCGGCGAAGGGCGTTACGAAGAAACGGAAAGCGTGATTAAGTCGCTGCTTGCGGAGTAGCAAAGAGAGAGATTTATCTGTGGCGTTCCGCATTCTAATCGGAATCTATCCTTGCCCCGTGCGCTTGCCATTCGACTTCCCGCTCGGATAAATTACACGTCAATCCGCCGATCTATCCTGTCTTTTCATTCGAATGAAATCAGGAATGTCTCTTCGTCGGAAACCGATTTCTGAAAGGACCTAACTCGCTTTTATGAAAGTCTACGACACCGAAAACATTCGCAACCTTGCGGTCATTGGACATGGCGACGCGGGGAAGACGCAACTGATTAGTTCGCTTCTCCACGTCGCCGGCACGACACATCGTTGGGGGAAGGTCGATGAAGGCACGACCGTTACCGACTACGATGAAGATTCCATCGCCCGCAAAATTACCCTCAACACCGCGCTCGCCCACCTCGAACACAAAGAAACAAAAATTAACTTAATCGACACGCCGGGATACGCCGCGTTCGTTTCGCACGCGCGGCCGGCAGTGCGGGTGGCCGATTGCGGCATCGTCGTCGTCGATGGCGTAAAAGGCGTGGAAGTACAGACCGAGAAAGTTTGGAATTATGCGAATGAGTTCATGCTGCCGCGCATGATGGTCGTGACCAAATTAGATAAAGAGCATTCAGATATGGGCATCGCGCTGGACAGCGCGCACACTGTTTTTAAGCGAGCAATTGTTCCTTTTACTCTGCCGATTGGGAAAGAACACAACTTCAAAAGGATCGTCGATGTCGTTCATATGAAGGCCTGTGAGTTCGACGAACACGGCAAGGCTAAAGAGATTGATATCCCCGCCGAAGGTCGCGACGTCGTCGATAAAACGCGAGAAAGATTGGTTGAATTGGTCGCCGAATCAGATGACGCTTTGATGGAGAAGTATTTCGAGCAAGGCACGCTCGATGATGCGGACGTGCTGCCGAACATCACAAAGGCGATTGCCGCCAGCAAACTGTGTCCCGTGTTCGCGGTTTCAACGATCACGCTCGTCGGGCTTTCGACACTGCTGGATCACATCGTCGAGTTCGCTCCCGACCCGGCGCATCACGAAGCCGAGCACGGCAAGAACGAAAAAGGCGAAGAAGAATCAAGGAAATACTCGACCAGCGAATCGTTCTCCGCTTATTGCTTCCGCACGATCGCCGATCCGTTCGCTGGACGCATAAACGTATTCAAAATAATTAGCGGGAAAGTAGGCACGGACGCAACCGTCTACAATTCGACCCGCGGTACTTCCGAGCGTCTCGGCGCGCTACACACAATGCAGGGCAAGCAACTCGACAAAATTCCCGAGGCCAACGCCGGCGACCTCATTGCTTGCGTAAAACTCAAAGAAACTCAAACCGGCGACACGTTGTGCGATAAGGCGCATCCGATCGTTTACGATCCGGTTCAGTATCCCGAAGCGGCGATTGCTTTCGCCATCGAACCCAAGTCGCGTCAGGACGAAGAAAAGATCAGCGTCGCGATTCACAAGATTCTCGAAGAGGATCCGGCGCTCTCGTTTACGCGCGACGCACAGACAAAGGAATTCCTACTGGCCGGCTCAGGACAGGTTCACGTCGAAACGGTGGTCGAGAAACTGAAGAAGCGCTACGGCGTCGAAGTAATGCTGCATCCGCCGAAGGTTCCTTACAAGGAAACGATCACACAGCGCGCCGAAGTGCAGGGCCGTCACAAGAAACAGACCGGCGGCCGCGGACAATTCGGCGATTGCAAAGTTGTCTTCGAACCGCTACCGCGTGGTGAGGGATTCGTTTTCGAGGACAAGATTTTCGGCGGCGCTGTCCCCCAACAGTATCGTCCGGCGATCGAGAAAGGCATCATCGAAGCCGCATCCCAGGGAGCGATCGCCGGTTATCCGCTGGTCGATTTCAAAGTGCAATTGATCGACGGGTCGTATCACAACGTCGATTCCGACGAGCACAGTTTCCGCGCCGCCGGGCGCAAAGCCTTTCGCAATGCGATGGAAAAGGTTAAGCCGGCGCTCCTGGAACCAATCATGGACGTGGAAATTACTGCGCCACAGGAATGCAGCGGCGACATCATGGGAGACCTCAACTCGCGGCGTGGTCGCGTGCAGGGCATGGACACCTGGGGCAAGAACCAGGTGATCAAGGCGCAGGTCCCGATGGCCGAAATGCTCAACTATCAATCGACGCTGAACTCGATCACCGCCGCACGCGGCAGTTTCCACATGCAGTTCTCGCATTACGATCC
>DATBSG010000256.1:0-10141 GCA_036559945.1 Pyrinomonadaceae bacterium | reverse complement strand
AATCCATTCGAGATCGTAAAGGCCATACTTCGCGCCGGTCATCAACGAATCGCGCAAGAGATAATCCATTCGATCGACATCGAGCTGGGATGAGACCAGTTGGGCCAGCGCGGCGGGCTTGAAATCTCCGGCGATGATTGACGCAACCCGATGCGGCAAGTCACGCCCATGTGCTGCGAGCGTTTTGTGCAGCGTCGTTTCTTCAGAAGTAATCGCCGCGATCGTTAGTTGCTCGTGATGCACGCCGAGCGTCTTTTCCATCGCGTGCGAGAATGGGGCATGCCCGACGTCGTGAAGCAAAGCCGCTGCACGTACGGCGATTCGATCGTCAGACGCGATCTCATAGTGCTCGCTTAGCCGATCCAGAATGCGTGTCATCAAGTGCAGCGCGCCGAGGCTGTGCGTGAAGCGCGAGTGTTCCGCGCCCTGATACGTATAAAGGCCGAGTCCGAGTTGCTTGATGCGACGCAGCCGCTGAAACTCGGGCGCATCGATCAAGCGAATCATGAGTTGGCCCTCAGTGTCGTCACGCAGAGGAATGATGTTGTGAACCGGATCGCGATAGATACGTTGAGACAAGTTTGCGAACCTAAAAGGAAATCGGGATGGCGCAGTCTACCACACGGGCTGAATGGGTATAGGGGAAAACCTGATTCTAACGGCACGGAGACATCGCCGCGACTTGTTTCCGGAATTTCGGACTAAAACCGAAATTTCGGATTTTCAACACGTGCAGAACACGCCAAAGACGCGCGTTTCCGCAGTCAGATAGCCAGCGCTGTTTTGGCATCGTCATTGCTTAAAGAGCTGCGGAATTTACTCTTTTGCGGACGATCCGGATGAGACTTAACGAATTGCCAACGACAAAGGCACGCCGCGACGCCGCTGACATATCGGAATTATTAGGCTGGCCGCTTCGGCCAAGGGTCGGCCAGTGAATTGAATTCAATTAACTCGAAGCTTCAATTTTTTGAGCTTCAATGAAAGGAAACAAAAGATGAGAAAAGTTTTGATGTTCGTTTTTGCAATGTGCCTGGCGCTGTTCGCAGTGAGCGCTATGGCACAAACCGCAACAACGGGTTCAATCGAAGGCAGCGTGCTAGATCCGCAAGGTAAGGCAGTTCCAAATGCGGGCATCACGGTGTCGGGAGGGACGCTCCTTTCGCCGCTGACAGCGACGACTAATGACCAAGGCCGCTACATTGTCTCGCAGGTTCCGCCGGGCAAGTACACCGTGACGGTGGCGGCAACTGCCGGGTTTGCGGAAGGCAAGAAAGACAATGTGGAGGTAAATCTCTCCAAGACCTCGACGGCTGACATCTCGGTTCAGATTGCCGGCGCGACAGCTTCAGTCACAATCACCGACACGTCCGGTGCGGCGATCGATCCAACATCGACCACGCGCGGCACCAACGTTTCAACGGATCAGTTTTCGAACTTCCCGACTGCGCGTACAGTCCAGGGGCTTTACACCATTGCGCCGAGCGTCGTTCGTTCGGGCTTGCGTGACGCATCTGGCCGCGAACGCGATCCCTCGGTTAGCGGTTCGTCGGGTCCGGAAAACAACTACATCCTCGATGGCGTAAACACGACCGACCCCGCATTCGGCGGATCGGGCGCGAACCTGCCGTTTGAGTTTGTGCAGGAAGTTGAGATCAAGACCGGTGCGTACGGCGCAGAATACGGCCGTGCCACAGGCGGCATCTTCAACGTGCTGACCAAGAGCGGTGGTAATGAGTTTCACGGCGACCTCTTTGGCTACGTCACCACGAAGGGCCTGGTGCGCGAAACGAAGAACTTCCCGTTCACCGGTTCAGCCCAGAATGGGTTCTCTGAAGCCGACGTCGGCGGTGACATCGGTGGTCCGATCATCAGGAACAAGCTGAGCTTCTTCGGCGCGTTCAACCCGCAAACTCGCAAGAACTTCTACCTGACGCAAACACTCCGGACGCCGGCGGAAAACAAAGTCCGCACCCCGTTCTACGCAGGCAAGCTGACGTGGCAGGTTACTCAGAATCACGTCTTCAACTTCTCGACGTTTGGTGACTTCACCAAAATCGAAGGCTTCCTGGCGACCGGCGCCTTGACCAACGTTTCGGGTTATGGCTCGGACATCAATACGTTCCTCGGAACCCAGGAGACGGGCGGCCACAACTACGCATTCCGTCTGAACTCAACCTTCCGACCCACTTGGGTTGGCGAGTTCATGGCCGGTTTCCACTTCCAACGCGCTAATACTATTCCGAACGCAACGGGCTTGAGCGCTCCGCTGATTACCGACAACTTTGCAGTGCTCCGCAGTGGCGCGGTGCTTCCCGTTGCCCAGACTGGTGTCGTTGCAAGTGGCTTTTCGAGCGCCACGAATACGGGTTTTGTTGATTTCGTAGACGGTCGCGGCGGCACGCTGACGCGCAACTTCTCCCGCGGCCCGGGCTTTGGTCTATTCTCAACCCAGGATCGCAACCGCTATGAGGGGTCAGCCAAGCTCCAGAACATCTATGGAAGACATACCATTAAGTATGGCTTCGAGTGGTTCCGGAACATTTACAACATCAACACCCTATCTACGGGCCCGTCGGTGACTTACGCGAACCCGCTGGGCGTAGCCGCGGTGACCTCGAGCGCGACACCGATTAACTCAGTTAATGGCATGCGCATCACGAACAACTTCAGCGTCTGCACGACGCGCGGCACGCAGATCGTTTGCCCGAGCAGCACCGCGACGAACCTTCTGAGTTCACCTGGCGTTGTGCTGCCGGCTGGTTTGACCAGCGTCGCGACTGGTGCGATTACCGCGACGGAAGCGTTTGGCAATCCGTTCCTGGTTCGCACGACCACTCGCGTTCGTGACTTTGAGTTGGTTGCCGACACCTACACGGACGTTGAGGGTTTCTACGTTCAGGACGACTTCAAGATCTCGAAGGACGTCCAGTTCAACTTCGGACTGCGTTGGGACTTCCAGCAGGCTTATGGCGCCGGCAGCGTGACGTACCTGAAGCTTAACAACTTCAAGAACAACACACAGCCACGCGTCGGCCTGATTTGGGATTTCACCGGCAAGGGTAAGGGCAAACTCTCAGTCAACTTCGCCCGTTACCTCGAGACACCGATTCCGCTCGACGTAAATGTTCGCGCCGGCGGTGGTGATTCGCAGACTGACAAGAACTTCAACGTTAACCGTTACGCCGCACCCGCGGGCGCCACGATTGCGACTGGCTTTGGCCTGCGCAACCTGGGCGCTGAAGCGACTCCGATCGATCCTGATCTGAAGCCGCAAACGGTCAATGAAGCCTCGGCCGGTATCGAATACGAGGTGGTTAGAGACCTCGCGCTGGGCTTCCGCGGTGTTTATCGCACCCAGGGCTCGGTGATCGAGGACGGCTCGTTCGACGACGGCAACAGCTACTTCCTGTTCAACCCGGGCGAGAGCCTGACTGAACGTCTGGCGTGCGCCGATCCGGCCATTGGCTGTTTCGGACGCGCTCGTCGTTACTATCGTGCCTTGGAGTTCAGCGCTACGAAGAGATTCACGAACAACTATCAGTTCATCGCTTCGTACGTATACTCGAGCCTGATTGGTAACTACGAAGGTCTGTTCCGTAATGACAACGGCCAGTCTGACCCGAACATCACATCGTTGTTCGACCTGGTCAGCTTGTTGAAGAACTTGTATGGACGTCTGCCGAACGATCGGCCCCACGTCTTCAAATTCAACGGCAGCTACCGGACGCCTTGGAAGCTTGTCATCTCGGGCAACTTCTATGCGCAATCTGGTATTCCGTACAACCAGTTGATTCCGCACCCTGTGTACGGAAACAACGAAGGTTTTGCGGTGCCGCGTGGCACGGCGATCGTGCCGAACACCGGGGCGACTGTGCCGGGTGGATCGAATGGCGTCGAAAGCGCCGTCGGAAGCACTCGCACCCCGTTCCAGACGAACTTGGACCTCGGTGCTTACATGCCGATCAAATTTGGTGAGAACAAGGAGCTGCGTTTCACGGCTGACTGGTTCAACGTCTTCAACAACCAGCGCGCTTTGACGCTGGACCAGACGTTCTCGCTGAACAGTGGCGTCACCGGAGTAGCGCCGGTTCAGAATCCGTTCTACGGTTCTGGCCTGATCTTCCGGTTCCCGTCATACTTCAGGTTCGGCGCCAGATTCCAGTTCTAAAACTGGCAGCTTTCACGTGCCGGCGAAAGCAGACACGTCCATTTAGCAGAGAGGGGCGCCGTAAAGCGTCCCTCTCTTTTGTTTTCATCGAGCACTAGAAACACTCACGCAGGCTTCAGAAGTAAGATCCCTCTCTGATTGTTTGGAAAGGAGTTCGGGATGATCGCACCCAGCCGGCATGTCGCATTCCGCGGAAGATTCGTCAAGTCTTTACATCTCAGCCTGCTTCTTCTGATCGTGGCTGCGCCGCTGTACGCGCAGGGCGGGATAGATTCGATGGGCACCGGCGGCAAGAATAGAATCCAGGGACGCATCTATTTCCCATCGGGTCGGCGTTCCGATGCGAGCAGCATCAAAGTAACGCTCGAAAGTTCCAGCTCAGAAAGAATCTTCGTAGTCGCGGACATGAACGGCACTTTCGGGTTCAATAATTTGGCGCCGGGCTCGTACACGATCACGGTCGATGCGGGGCCTGACTACGAACTTTCGAAAGAGCAGGTGCTAATCGAAGGCATGGGCGGCGGTCGCAACACGGCCGGCATTGACCTTTCGCGCACGAACGTCCCACGTACCTTCAACGTAATGATCAATCTACAGCTAAAGCACATCGCGACTTCGAAACCTGCGGTGGTTAACGCCGCTCTGGCGGCGGTTCCGAAGGCGGCCGCCGATGCTTATCGTGCGGCACTCGAGTCCGCCAAGGCTGGAGACTCCAGGAAAGCGGTGGCCGAGCTTAAGACGGCCCTAAGCCTCTATCCAGATTTCGCGCTCGCCTTAAACGAATTAGGCGTGCAATATCTGAAACTCGGAGAAACAAGCAAAGCCGTCGAGGCATTGCGCAATGCAGTTACCCTGCAACCTGACGACTTCACCCCACGTTTGAACTACGGGATTGCCCTGCTCGAAGCGAAGGATTCTACCGCTGCTGAACAGCAACTGCGACTGGCAGTAACCAAGAACGGATCGTCATGGACGGCACACATGTATCTGGGAGTTGCGCTTATCGGTTTGAGGAAATTGTCAGACGCCGAACAGGAGCTGAGACGCGCGTTGGAGATCGGCGGCAAGCGCGTCGGACTTCCGCATTACTGGTTAGCCGGGATATATTGGGACCGAAATGAATATGCGCGCGCGGCATCCGAATTGGAACAGTACCTCGAGCTGGTGCCGAACGCACCCAACGCAGAACGAATCCGCCGCACCATAAAGGATTTGCGCGCTAAACAATCATCTCCAAAGTAGTAAGTGAAAGGATTTACAGATGTTCGATTCATCCCTAACCACGTTCGCCAGGTCCTTTGTTCGACTAACTCTCGTTTTCATGATTGCTCTTATTGCCGTCGCCTCAGCCGTGGCGCAAGGCGTCGGAAGCTCGCGTGGACTCCCCGGCGGAGAAGGCCGCCACATGATAAAGGGCCGGGTGTTTACTCCAACCGGACGTCCAGCCGAAGCCGGCATAAAAGTAAGGCTGGAAGGCCAGGGCGACGCAGCCGGCTCGAAGACGACGGCGACTGATCTGGACGGTGCGTTCCTATTTAGTAACGTGACGCCGGGCAGCTATGCCGTCATTGTCGACCAAAGCCCGGATTACGACATGGCGCGCGAGCCGGTGCAGATTACTCCCGGCTATGGAACTTACGCGGCCTCCCAGACCATGAATGTTACGGTTAATCTTAAAGCTCGCGGCGCTGCCGCTGCCTTCGCAAAGATTCCCAAGGACGCTCGGGATGCGTACACAAAAGGAATGGAAGCCGCGTCGAAAGGGGAAAGCAAGACAGCTATCGAGATGTTTGAAAAGGCGGTTTCGATCTATCCCACATTTTCGCAAGCGCTGGGCGAACTCGGACTGTTGTTTATGCGATCCGGCAAGATGGACAAAGCGGCGAAGACCTACGAAGCCTTGCTCGCCATTACGCCGAACGACGCGACCGCGCATTTGAATCTCGGAATTGCTTTGTACAACGTCGCCACCACGCAAATTAATGACAGGAAACTGGACGAAGCGAAAGACACGCTTACCAAGGCCGAACTTCAATTGCGCCAGGCTTTGAAGATGAACTCCACGAGTCCCACCGGCCATTACTACCTCGGGCTAATCCTGATCAAGGCAAAGAGATACGACGAGGCGCAGAAAGAAATGGAGACGGCGATCGCAAATGGCGGTCAGGACATCGCGCTCGCTCATAAGTATCTCGGTGGGTTATACATCAATTCGAACCGCAACAAAGACGCGGCTGACCAGCTTGAGAAATACCTCGAATTGGATCCGAAAGCACCCGACGCCGAACGAATTCGCGGAACGATCAAAGACCTTCGTAGTAAGCAGTAGGATCGCAATGAGCCGGCGTCGTCTTTTCTTCCTGTTAAGTGCCGTCGTCCTGACATTGGCGCTCTTTGGTGCCGCGCCTGTCTTCAGCCAGGACAAGCCTTCGCAGCCACAGCCGTCCTCAGATGACATTATTCGCGTCAGTACTGAGTTGGTGCAGACTGACGTAACGGTCCTCGACAAAAAGGGCCATTTTGTCGATCAATTGAAACCCGAACAGTTTCAATTGGTTATTGACAAGAAACCGCGGCCGATCGCCTTTGTCGATCACGTCAGTTCAGGTACCAGCGCGCAAACACCAAAGACGAATTCGCCCGAGGAAAACGCTCCCGCCGTCGTCACGACGAAACGATTGGGACGAACGATCCTGTTTTACGTGGACGACACCCATCTTGCGCCCGATAGCTTGGTGCGCACACGCAAGGCTTTGGTCGATTTTATCGAGAATGGTTTGGGGCAAAAAGATCAGGTAGCGATCACTTCAGCGAGTGGCCAGGTCGGTTTTCTCCAGCAGTTCACTGACGACAAAGCAGTATTGCAGTTGGCGGTGGCGCGCCTCAGCTATCGCTCGATTTCAAAGGTCGATACCGACCAGCCACCCATGTCGGAGTACATGGCGCTGAAGATTCGTGACGGAGATGAACCGGCCATCAGCTATTACGTCACTGAGTTGATGCGGCAAAACTGCTATAAGGCAGGGGGAGGCGGCGAACCGATTTGCATGGTAACTCCCCAAGCGGCCCGCATTATGGTTCTCAACCGGGCACGCACGATCACGACGCAAACTGCGCCGGACACAGCCGCAACCTTGATTCGTCTCGAAGGTCTGATGCGCACCGTGGCGCAGTTCCCGGGCCGCAAGGTCTTGTTTGTGATCTCCGACGGCTTCTATCTGAACGACAAGCAAACGGGCTCACAGGACCGAATCAAGAAAATTACGGATGCTGCCGGCCGGGCTGGCGTAGTGATTTACACGCTCGATGCGCGCGGGCTGGTGACCGAAGCTTTGGACGTCACTAATAACAGGCCGACCGATCCGCAAGGGTTGACCATGGGCGCCACTATCGGCGAAGTTGCAGCTTCGCAGGATGGACTCAACGCACTGGCCGAAGACACCGGCGGTCGCGCGTTTCGCAATACAAATCGCCACATGGGCGAATGGGTGCAGGAGGTTCTGGACGAGACGTCGAACTACTACATTCTGGCCTGGCGGCCTGATTCGGACGAGCAGAAGAAACGTAAATTTGATCACTTACAAGTGACCATCAAAGATCGTCCTGATCTGGTCGTTCGTCTGCGTCGTGGATATTTCCAGAGCGCGCCGCTGCCGATACTCACCGTGTCGCACAAATCCGACAAGAACCCAATCAAAGCTCACGAAGACGACATGCGGGTGGTGATCGATTCGCCCCTCCCGCTAAACGAGATTTCGACTGAGCTATCGTGGGATACCTATCAAATGCCCGGCATCGGGACGCGCATCGTGGCTTCAATCAAGATGAGTCGCGAGGGGCTTACTTTCGACGCGTTCGAAGGGAAACAAGCGGCGGACGTTGATATCGGTGGAATCTTTTACGACGACAAGGGCAAGCCAAAGACCAGTTTTGTCGGCAGATTAAAAGTTTACAGCGACCGTTCCGGAAACAACACACCTGCCGTCTATCGATTTCAGTCGTGGCTGACGCCTGGCTTGTATCAATTGCGCGTAGGAATACGCGATTTGCGGACGGGTCGATCGGGCAGCGCGATGAAGTGGGTTCGCGTAGGTGGCGCTAACTGAGCTTGCCGGTTTTTAATTCCAGCAGATGCCCCATCTTCTCTTTCTTCGTTCTTAGATATGAGGTGGCTCGCTCCGGCGCCGCAATTTCTATCGCGACGCGTTCCACAATTTCCAAGCCGGCGTCCTGTAGCGCCTTAAGCTTTCCCGGGTTGTTCGAGATCACGCGTACTTTGCACAAGCCCAGATCGAAGAGCACTTCCGCGCATTGACGATACTCGCGCGCGTCGACCGCGAGCCCGAGCCGTTCATTTGCTTCCACAGTGTCGGCGCCCCGGTCCTGCAACTCATACGCGCGAATCTTATTAATGATTCCGATGCCGCGTCCTTCCTGTTGCTGGTAAACGATCGCGCCGCGCCCTTCAAGCTCTATCATCTGCATCGCAGTGTGCAGTTGTTGGCCGCAATCACACTTCATCGATCCGAACACATCGCCCGTCAAACACTGGGAATGAATGCGCACGAGCGTCGGAATGTCCGGCCGCAGCTCGCCCTTGAAGATCACCACGAATTCTTCGTTGCTTGTCTTTGAACGGTAGCCGGCGATCCTAAAATCGCCCCATTCGGTTGGCAGGTTGGCCACCGCAACGCGCTCAACGGAAAGCTCGGGCGGCGCGTTCGGGCAAACCAGAGATTCAACTTCTGCGGTGTTTACGTTGCAAGGCATATCCTGAACTCGATGTAGTCACAAACCAGAAAACTGCTGACTTTTGATAGATTGGCCGAAAAACGAATTATAGTGGTCGCGTCATCGGCGGACAAGCCGACCTTCCGCACTGCTGAAAAATCAAACTATTGCTGACGGGTAAAGCGCCGCGATAAGATATCCTGCGGCGTGACCGCAAAAGCTACCAGCCGATGACGCCCGACAGAACGGCCTGCCCATGACGACCAAGAGCGAAGCCAGTTCCGGCCGCACCGAACTCAGCACAACGCAAAGCCGTAATGCCGGTGAAGCCCAAGCCGAACGACGGCCGGCGCTGGTATTTCTACGCGGCGAATTGCTGGCGGTGCCGATTCCG
Organism: Pyrinomonadaceae bacterium; assembly: GCA_036559945.1. Taxonomy (GTDB): domain Bacteria; phylum Acidobacteriota; class Blastocatellia; order Pyrinomonadales; family Pyrinomonadaceae; genus UBA11740. Next base: position 845 of record DATBSG010000256.1, on the reverse strand, counting down.
CTCGAACGCGCGGAAGTGACGCTCGGCCGCGCGCTCGAGGCTGACGTGCGCATCAACGACGGGCAAACGTCGCGTCTGCACGCGCAGATCCGTACTGAGCGAGATGAAGCCAGCGGCGAGATTCGTTACCGCCTGGTCGATCTTGATTCAACCAACGGGACATTACTGAACGGCAAGCCGATTACCGACGCGTTCCTCGAAGACGGCGACAAATTCGTCATCGGCGATCAATTGATCCGCTTTGAAATGCTGGACGAAATTGATCGAGAGTTTCAGCAACAAATTCATCGCTTGTTGGTGCACGATGAATTGACGGGATTGTTGACGAGCAAATCATTCTTCTCGGAGTTGCGTCGCGAAGCTGCGCGTGCCGAAGCTGAAAACAAACCGTTTTGTGTGTTGATGATGGATCTCGACCATTTCAAAGAGGTCAACGATACTTACGGGCATCTGGTTGGCAGCGAAACTTTGGAAGAAGTGGGCGCGGTGATCAAAGGTTCCTTGCGCGCGGGTGATGTCGGTGCGCGTTTTGGCGGAGAGGAGTTCGCCGCGTTTCTGCTCGACGCTGATTACGCCCAGGGGATGGTCGCCGCCGAACGGGTGCGGTCGGCGATTGAGAAGTACGAATTTTCCGCCAAACGCCGCGGCAGTTCCGAACTGTCAGAACGACGGACGCACCACGTGACCATCAGCGTAGGGGTCGCTTCATTCCCAGCCGATGCCAGCGATCCGATTCAATTGGTCGAGAAAGCTGACTCCGCGCTGTATCGCGCCAAGCGCTCCGGGCGCAATCGTGTGTGCGCGTATCGGCCGGGTCAAAAGGCGCCGAAAAAGCTGGTGCGGCC
>DATBSG010000255.1:0-5276 GCA_036559945.1 Pyrinomonadaceae bacterium | reverse complement strand
ACAATTCATCGAACATCACTTCGTCGATATAACACCAACCCCACTCTTCTCCCGGCTGAAACGACTTGATGATTGGGTGTTTCGTTGCGTGAAAATGTTTCGTGGCGTGTTTGTTAGGCGACGAGTCACAACAGCCGACGTGCCCGCAGGTCATGCACAGGCGCAAATGATTCCACGCATCGCCGATCTTCAGACAATCTTCACAGCCGTCGGCACTCGGGGTGACATCTTTAATTTGATCCGTATGAGTACATTCGCTATTCATGCTGTCCATGATAAGCCGTGACTTCTGTCAGACAAATCCTGCGTGGCCGGCTTTCGACAAAAGAGCGTTTCCTAACAAAACCCTGTCGTTTCTTCTTAGTTCACGCTGGCATCGCGCTTGCCAAACTGTCCAGTGATGGCAGGCTAACTTCCAAGTTCGTCCGCGATCGGTGTTCGTCGAAGGCGAACACAAACAAATTAAGAGAGGACTCGTTTCATGCGCAAACTATTATTCTCAATGATCGTGATCGCCTGCGCGGCATCGTTTAGCTTCGCGCAAGGCAGTGACGAATACAACAAGTTTGAGGTCTACGGCGGTTATTCACATGCCCGCGTTGATTTGGGTGGGGGCGACCGCGAAGGCTTTAACGGATTTGAGGCAGCCGTCACCGGCAACATCTCGCGTTACTTTGGCCTGAAGGGCGACTACGCCTACCACCGCAAGACGTTCACCGACGCCGGCATCAGCGTCAGGGCCCAAACGCACACTTTCGTCGGCGGAATCCAGATTAAGGACAACTCGACAGAGACGAAGTTTAAGCCTTTCGTTCACGCCTTGCTCGGAGGGACCAATGCTCAGGCCAGCGCTTTGGGATTTACCGATAGCTCAAACGGATTCGCCGGGGTCTTCGGCGGCGGATTGGATGTTCGGGCGAGCAGGCATATCGACATTCGCGTGGTGCAGGCTGACTACGTTCCCACGCGACTCGAAGGCGAGTGGCAGCATAACTTTCACGTGGGAGTTGGTATTGTGATCCACTAGGACCCCCCTGACACCCCGGTTCCAATCAGAAAGCCCGAGCGGATGTCCTGATCCGGCTCGGGCTTTTGCCGCTTAATTTTCTTCTATTTCGTGGTTCTCAGATAGTCATCAGTCTTATCCAGCCAATCCTGTCGCGGCGGGCTGAAGATGTCGACATCGAGGGTATCTTCCAAAGCTTCCGCTTTGTGCGGCACGTTGGAAGGAATGTGCAGGACTTCGCCCGCCATCACGTCGAGCGTCTGCGATTCGTCGGCGCCGATCCAAAATCGCAGACCGCCCTCGAGGATGTAAGTAATCTGCTCGTTCTCGTGCGAATGTCGCGGGACGATGCAACCCCGCTTGAGATAAACATGCGCCAGCATCATTCGGTCGCCAGTGATTAGCCGGCGCGCAAGACTGTCGGACACGAGTTCCGTCGTCATGTCGTGCCAGCGGTAATGAGTCACAGTTCGTTCTGCCATTGTCTCACCAACCAAACGAAAAGATTTTGCGGCATACTAAACCAACTCAGGGTGAAACTGGTACTTCTTCTCTGTGACTCTGTGCGTGCTCTGTATCTCGGTGGTGAAAATCCGTGATCAACCAATCACTACAGAGACACGGAGAATTCACTGAGGCACAGAGACGTTCGGATTAAGACACAACCTGAGTCTGCGGCAGTCGTAGGGCGAACACGGTTCCGCCGCCGGCTCGCTTGTGCCAGGATACTTCTCCATCAATCATGCTGGCGCGCGCGCGAATGTTCGCAACCCCGCGACCAGAATTCTTGCGCGCTCCGGATTCAAAACCACGGCCGTCATCTTCGATTCGCAATTCGAAGTTATCATCAGCCGAAACCATTGCACTCATCGTCACTTGCTTTGCGTCCGCGTGGCGGCAGACGTTGCTCAACGCTTCCTGCGCGATGCGATAAATTTGAATTTGAGTGCTCTGTGGCAGGTTCAGCTTCTCGTCCAAAGAATCGTCGCAAGCGAATTCGTATTCGAACTTGCAATCGGGCGCCGCCTGTTCGACGGCGTGAGCCAGCGCGAACTGCAACGCGGCCGACAGCCCAACGTTCTCCAGCGCCGAAGGACTCAAGTCTTCGCAGATGCGCCGCACTTCCTGAGAAATCGATTCGATCTCAGATCTGAGTTGCGCGGTGTTGGGCGGCGAATGTTGTCCGCCATTTATCAGAGTGGGAAGTTGATCGGTCAGCAGAGCGAGATGCCGCAAATCGGCGAGCGTCTGATCGTGCAAGTCGCGGGCAATGCGACGCCGCTCGGCTTCGGTTTCATTTGCGAGTTGGAGTCGTGCTTCCGCGAGTTCGCGATTCGCGGCCGCGAGTTCTGCGCTGGTGCGATGAATGCGGCGGTTCTGCACGTAGCCCCACGCGAGCGCAATCAAGGCCAGCAGCAACAGCACGCCTAACGCCGTCGAAGTCCACGGAAAAGGCGCGCGCGCTACGGTAAATTCAAACGACAGCGGATTTGCCGGCGTGAGGTCTTTTGTGAATGCGCGGGCGACGACTTTGTATTTGCCGGGCTTCAATTGCTCCATCGCGAACTGCGAATCGTGTGAAAGCTTCTGGCGAATGATCTTTCCCGAACTGTCGTAGAGAGCGAATGCATACTGGAACTGCTCGGGGAAAGTGCGGCTACTGATCGCGGTCACGTCGAGCAGCAGGCTGTTTTGCGGATAATCGAGACGCAAACCTGATGCAAGTTCGCTTTGCTGATGAATCCGTCGGCTGATGACGCGCGCGGGCAGCACGGTCGGCTTCAGAAAGCTGGGCTCGTAACGCACGATGCCGCGATTGGTCGCGGCGGTAACTTCTTCGCCGCCGTCGGATCGACGCGTCGCGATCACCGCGAACACGCGCTGCGACGGCAGGCCCTGCTCGACGTCGAAGCGCGAAACAATTGCTCCGAATTGATCGTCGAGAGCGACACGCAAAAGACCGCCGCCGACCGTTGCGCACCAGATCGATCCCGAGCGCGAATTGTCCGCGCTGAGGTAAAGCGCACGCGCATTTACTCCGGGCGCAATGTCCCGAAGCTGTCCGCCTTTGTGAAAGTAGAGCCCGCGGGCGCTGGCGATCCAGAGTCCACCGCTATCAGCAAGCACGGACCAAACCGCATCACCCTTCAGTTTATCCAGCGCCGCGTCGGTAGCGGTTGCTTTGCCATCCCAAAAGAAGATTCCGGCCGTCGCAGTTCCGATCACAAGCCGTCCATTCGCATCGCTTCCCAAGGCCGTTACTTCTCGTAGTTGATTGTCGGCAGAAGCTTCCGGCCACGCGAGCATTCGTTGCGAGCCTTGAAGTTTCTCGACTCCGTAGCCGTACGTGGCGATGTATGTTGCGCCGTCAACCTTCGCAATCGCGCGCACGCTGTCGCCCTGCGGCAGATTGGTGTTCGATGACGGGATGCGTGTCAAAGCGAGTTCGTTTCCACCTGGCGCCGCAAACAAGCCGTTGGAAGTGCCGATCAGAACTCGTCCCGCATTTTCCTGAGTGAGTGCGTACACAATCCGACGCGCAACTTCTGAAACATTGGTCCATGTTCGCCGACGTCCGTCATTCGCATAGAGGCCCGCGTTCGTTCCAACCAGCAGATGTCCGTTGGAGTTAAGCCAGAGCGCGCGCCCGTAATTCGCGTTCGTGTCGCTTGATATCGCTTCAGTCCGCACTGCGTGCGGGTCGTAGCGGCAGACGCCTTTATCGGTTGCGAACCAGGCGACCTGCTCGGCATCGACGAAGACTCCGTACACGTGATCCGATCGCAAAGCGCCGCCGGTCTCTTCAAAGGTGAAGTGCTCGACAGGTTTTCCGTTTTGAAATCGAAACGCGCCATGTCCGTCAGTTCCGACCCAAAGGTCTTCGCCGGCGCCGCGCGCGATTGTGGTCACCGGCCCGGTCGAAGCGTTCGCGCGCGCGGGCTTCAACGGATCGCCAGCATCAAAGACGGCGCTTTCGTCTTTGCCGCCGCGGGCGCCGACCCACAAACGCCCTTTCGCATCTGTCTCCAGCGCATTGATAAAGAAACTGCGCGGTTTGCTCGCGACTTCCTTCGCTTCGCCGTTTTGAAACTCGATAACGCCGCGGCTTTGTGTGCCGGCGTAGAGCGTGCCGTTGACCAACGCGAGGCTGGTGATCTTCAAAGGTCCCGGCTGATCTTTGTCAGCACTCTGCAAAGGCCGTTCGGGAATCGCGTGTACCGAGTAGGTCGGCGGTGGATTGCCTTCAGCGTCAGTGACTCCAAAGCGCGAGGCGCTTTGCTGGCTGACGCGACAGTCGAAAATCTGGCCGCTTTCGCTCGCCATGATCGCGTGGTCGCGCTCAGGCATCATGATCGCGGTAATCACCTTGCCGGCTGTTTCCTTAATCGCTTCGAACTTGTCGTTCCACAGGCGCGCGGCGCCATTTTCAGTTCCGATCCACAAAGCGCCGGACTCGTCAGCTTTCAAAGCGAGCACTCGGCCCGGCGGCAGTCCTTCGGCAGTCACCGCGCTCGTGCGCCGGCCATCGAAGCGCGCGAGCCCGCCGTCGGTGGCAAACCAGGTAACACCGAACTCCGTCTGCGCAATCGCGTGCGCGCGGTCAGAAGGCAGCCCATGAAACGAAGTGACCGCGCCCCACTGGTGCAAGTTCGGCGGCGGCGTCGGTGAAGGAGAAGGCGATGGCGTGGGCGAGGGCGTTGGGCTCGCCTGAGGCTGATTGAGTGCTTGATCTTGTGAAAATGCGGTCGGGAGCAGGAAGAGAGTCACGGCGGCGAATATCAACCACAGAGTACACAGAGGCAATCGCGGAGGTCTGAAAGAAGTCTTCCTCAGCGCCCTCTGCGAAAACCTCTGCGGCCTCTGCGGTAAATCTTCTTTACACACCGGGCTATTTCTTCTTGACTGATTCCCGCTTCTGCTCTTCAATGAACTTTTTCCGATCGCGTTCGATCCAGCCTTCGAGATCTGCCGCCGCTTTCTCCAACTCATCGCTGTTCAAGAGCCCACGCCGCAGCGCTTCAAAGAAAGCGCGGGTGCGCACGTTGTAAGCGAGCTTCTCGTAGGCCTCGTGGTCAGTGCCTTCGGGAATTGAGACGAAAAGTTTTTCGTAGAGCGTGGCAAGCCGGCTCTCAACGCCGCGCAAACTCAAGCTGCATTTGCGCGCAATGGCCCAATTCGACAGTCCCAGCGCGAGGTAGTAAAGCGCTTCAGCTTCGAACTCGGTCAGCAGCGGCCGCTTGAAAGAATCCTTGAAAGCCGGATCGATCAT
>DATBSG010000254.1:0-22196 GCA_036559945.1 Pyrinomonadaceae bacterium | reverse complement strand
TGCTTCGCATTGGCCAGGCACTCTTTAACATCGGCGCATTGAACAACAACGACAAGGCAAAATATCAGGAGGCTGCTAATTACCTGCAACGCTTTGTTGATAAGGCACCGGACACCAATCCGTTGAAAGCCGAGGCAAAGGAGTTGATTGAGGCGCTGAAGGCGCAAGCGAATGTGACTCCGGAAAAAACAACTCCGACGCGACGACGACGACCTTAATTTCGCATCGCGATTTTCGTTATTTACTGAGGCGGGCTGCGGCCCGCCTTTTTGTGTCAGAAGCCCGACCGTTAGGGAGGGCACAGCCGCGTCAAGTTTCTTCCCTCAGGTTGGGCTTCCAACACTCAATGAAAATCGTGCGATCCCGGCGATTCAATCTTCATCTGTAGTGGCTCAATTCGTTTCGCTTTGACGGAAACGACGTGGTCCTGATGCTGCAAAACTCCTTCGATCAGCAGAAAGGGATAATTAACCAGCGCCAGCCGATTGGTTTCGAAGATTTGCGGATTGACGATGATGTTCGCGATGCCGGTTTCATCTTCGAGACTTAAAAAAACAAATCCTTTCGCGGTGCCTGGTCGCTGGCGCACGATTACCCAGCCCGCGACTTTCACCCACATTCCGTCGCGCATGCCCTTGAGAGCTCCGGCGCACGCAACATTCATTGTGTCGAGCCATGCGCGTTGATGCGCCATCGGATGGCGGCCAATCGTGATGCCCGTGCCACGCAAATCCGTATTTAATCTTTCATTCAGCGTCATCGGCTGAAGCGGCGAGCCGGCCGTCTCTTCCAGCTTCTCGTACAACGGGCCGGGATCGCGCGAGACGCGCTCAACGTGCCAAAGAGCGTCGCGACGGTGCGGCGTGTCCAAAGTCCAACGTCCCATGTCCAATGTCTGGTTTTGTTTTAACGTTGGACCTTGGACATTGGACGTTGGACTGTGAACGAAATTCAGCGCCCCCACCGCCGCCAACTTTCGCAACTCATCTCTTCGTAATTCCGGCACGCGCCGGTGTAAATCATCGACACTCGAAAAAGGTTTCTCCGCTCGCGCCCGCACAATTGCGCGACCTGCTTCTTCACGCAAGCCTTTGACGCAGAGAAGACCGAGCCGAAGTGTGGGGTTCCGAATATCGTTTTGACCGCCGCAGAGCGGCGGAATGTTTATAGAATCTGAACTTAGAAATGAATCCGAAGCTCCGCAGGAGCGAAACATTTTCGCCCCTAAAGGGGCTTCGGAAAATTTACTATCACTTTTATCTATAAATATTTCATCCCTACGGGACTGCAATGGCATTCGACCAGCGTTCTCGAACTCTCGATCAGGAGTGGATAACTTCTGACCTCTGACCTCTGATCTCTGACCTCTGTTCTTCTGCTCACTGCTCACTGCCCACTGCTCACTGTCTTCCACCGTGCATTCCCACTCAGATCGGGTTACATCCACCGGCCACACTTTCAATCCATGCCGCTGCGCATCTTTGATAATTGTAAACGGTTGATAGAAGCCCATTGGCTGATTGTTCAGCGTCGCCGCGGTGAATGCCGCCAGGTAATGACACTTCAAATAAGCACTCGCGTAAGCAATCAAAGCAAAGCTGGCCGCGTGCGATTCCGGAAAACCATACAGTGCGAACGAGGCAATCTGATCTACAATCTCCTCTTGCACTTTTGCGCTGATTCCCTTCCTCGTCATGCCGTGCCGCAGTTTTGTTTCAATGTCTTTCATTCGCTGCTCTGAACGTTTGAAGCCCATCGCGCGCCGCAACTCTTCTGCCTCACCACCGGTGAAATCCGCACAGATCATTGCCATTTTCAAAAGTTGCTCCTGAAACAAAGGCACGCCCAACGTGCGTTTCAGCACCGGTTCCAAATCCGGATGTGCATATTTGACCGGCGCGCGCCCCAGCCGCCTCTCCAAATAAGGATTCACCATGTTGCCGACGATTGGGCCGGGGCGAATGATCGCCACCTGCACCACGATGTCGTAAAACTTTTGCGGCCGCAGACGCGGGAGACAAGACATCTGCGCGCGACTTTCAATCTGAAACATGCCAATCGTGTCGGCCTGTTGCAGCGCTGCATAGACGGCCGCGTCGTCCTGTGGCAAGTGAGCGAGATCAACCTCCTCACCATAATCATCACGAATGATCTGAATCGTTTCTTCCAGTACGGCCATCATGCCGAGGCCCAGCAGATCGACCTTGATGATGCCGAGGTCGGCGCAATCTTCTTTGTCCCATTGCACGACGACGCGGCCGGGCATCGCCGCCGTCTCCAGCGGCACAACCGAATCAAGCTGGCCCTGGCAAATCACCATGCCGCCCGAATGTTGGCCCAAATGGCGCGGCAAATCCTGCACCGCCAGGTACAGCTGAAAGAATTTCTTGATGCGCCGGTCGCGTAGATCAAGGCCGGCGTCTTTGAACTGCCGCTCCGTTGTGTCCTTCGGATCTTTCCACTCCCAGGTGTGGACCAGACCAGACAAACGCCCGAGCGTTTCATCATCGAAGCCAAGCACCTTGCCAACCTCGCGCGCCGCTGACCGCCCACGATAAGTGATCACGTTCGCGGTCATTGCTGCGCCAAGTTTTCCGTAGCGCTCGTAAACATATTGAATTGCGCGCTCGCGCTGATCGCCGCTTGGCAGATCGAGATCGATGTCTGGCCATTCGCCGCGTTCTTCCGAAAGAAAGCGTTCGAACAAAAGTTCCATGCCAACCGGATCGACTGCGGTGATTCCCAATGCATAACAGACCGCGCTGTTTGCTGCTGATCCTCGCCCTTGGATCAAAATTCCGTTGCGTTTGCAGAACTCGACGATGTCCCAAACGATCAGGAAGTAACCTTCGAGTTTAAGCTTCTCGATCAACTTCAATTCATGCTCAAGCTGTTTCTGCGCCCGTGCGAATCCCGATGTATCGGGATTGCGGCCATAACGCAGACGCGCGCCTTCATAAGTTCGCGCCCGCAGGAATGAAGTCATCGTTTCGCCAGGCGGCACCGAATATTTCGGAAACTCGTAACCAAGATCCTGCAACGTGAATTCGAGTCGCGATGACAAATCAACCGTATTCGCGATCGCTTCCGGCAAATCAGCAAACAACGCCGACATCTCTTTCGGCGATTTCACAAACGTTTCGGAATTAATCGAGAGCAGACGTCCGGCGGTTTCCAGATGCACATGATTGCGAATGCAAGTGAACACATCTGCAACCTGTCTTTGCATGCGCGTCGCATAACAAACGCCATTCGTCGCCAGCAGCGGCAGTTTCAAACGGCGCGCGATTTCAATCACCGCGTGATTGCGCGCTTCTTCATCACGATTGAAGTGTCGTTGCAACTCCGCATAGACGTTCTCTTTACCGAAAATGTCGATCAGCCGCTCAGTTAATCTTTCTTCTCTGTATCCTCTGTGGTTAATATCGCTTGCAATCGGCCCGTCGCTATCACCGGTCAAGCAAACTAACCCTTCCGCATACTCCGCCAATTCATCGAAAGTCACCGCGCACTCGCCCGGCTTCGCGTGCTTCGGCACACGCAGCTTCATCAGAGTGATCAGCCGGCAAACGTTTTGATAACCGGTGCGATTTCGGACGAGAAGCGGAAGCACAAACGTTTCCGGTTTCGCAAATGATCGTTTTCGTCCAATGTCCAATGTCCAATGTCCAACGTCGGCGATTCGACTTTTGACTGACTTTGGACCTTGGACAATGGACTTTGGACTTCGCACCGTTATCTCCGCCCCAATATGTGCCTTTATCCCAACCTTCTGCGCTGCCAGATGAAAGCGCGCCGCGCCGTAAACGCCGTCGTTATCGAGCAACGCCATCGCCGGCATGTTCAATTCAGAACAAACCGCGATTAATTCTTCAGGCGTCGACGCGCCCCGCAGAAAGCTGAACGCCGAACGCGCATGCAGTTCCATGTACTTAGTCATAAATACCCGCAACGAACCATTGCTCGCTCGCCAGGTCGCGATAGATGCGACATAAAACTTCGCTTTCATTTGAAGCTGGATCAATCACCGCGACGTCCCATTCATCTCGGGCCCAAACATCTTTACACCACCAATCTCCCGCCGCACGCCACGGACCGGCGACACAAACAATTTCGCCGTGAATGCTGCATGATGTTTGCTCGCAGCGCGCGTTGATACGCGTTGGTGTTCCATGTCTTAGTCGGACATCAGCTCGCCACGGCGGCCGAAAGATTCTCAAACCCATCACCGGGAGCGCAGGCGCCTCGCCCGCATTGAACGCGCAGCGCGAATTGTTCTTCACGTTTCGGTGCGTTTTCTGATCAAGTCGAAATTTGTTTACGCGAAAGGCATCCGGCCGGTGAGTGTCGAGAATTTCCGGTGAACCAACGTTGTCGGCGCCCACCAGCTTCGCCAGCCGCGCCAAAGTGATTTCAAGTCTCTCCGGTTCAGGCGAGAGCGGAATAAACAAACCAGTTTGCGATGCGCGTGGTTTTACCGGTTCAGCAACGATCGCGACGGCGACAATTGCCGCCTGCGGGGGCTCGCGTTCGATTTCAAACAACAGCAGCCGCAAAAGCATCTTGGGATTTCGCATCGGTACAGGCAGCGTAATCACGCGCTGTTGCTCTGATTTGTCCTGAAGCTTTAAACATAGTTTGATTTCATTCGTCGCGAACGCGTACTCATGCAAATTCGCGCAAAGCTGATTCAGCAGACGCGAGAGAATGAACGAAAGCGGTTCGAGCTCGTCTATCGGATGTTCTAATTCCAGTAACTGCTCAAAACCGATCGGCGGGCGAACCAAATTGAGTTGACGATTGGTTCTTCCCTGAGCCAGCTTTTGCAGCCGCACACCTTCCTGGCCCAGTCGTTCGGCCACGCCTGGCAAAGGCAATCGCGCCAGCTCGCCAAACGTGCGAATCCCCCAAAGAGCAAACGTCTCCTGAAGTTCTTCGGCACGTTTGTCATCAATTGAAGCTAATGAGTAATCGATTGTTTTGATCGACAGACTTTCAATTGTAGAAAGCTCTTCGCCACACTCAATGACAGTTACGCCTTTGAATGCTCGTGCCGCATGGATTGCCGTATCAGGATTTGAGGCAACCGCGACATTGATTTTGATTTTGAGGTCTTTAGCTCGGCAAGCAATCGCGTTCGCCACCTTTCGCGCTGATTGGATTTCACCAGTTGATATCGCGCAACCTGTCGATTGAAACAAGAGGTCCTGGCCAGAGATGTCCAGCACCAACGTGGCATCCGTTGTTTGTTCCACTAAAGGCGAAAATGTGAATGCTAAATCGCCAAGTCCAGACCGTTGGTTTTCAGCATCAGCGGACGCTCGACCCTCGGATCTACAGACATTTCGGCCAAAAATGCAGGCAAACATGGCCTACCCCACCGCGCTAAACCACTTCATCAGAAGAGGTTGGATTGTGGCGAATATTAGCGAATATCGCCGAATATGGCAAATCGCTAATGCAGTTGCGGATTGAATCGCATGGCCCCTGCGGACCAATCAATCGGCCGCTGGCGATTGGCGCGGATTTGCATGGACCGCAGAAAATGCGTATGGGCAGGATAAACGTGGGGTTTGGCAGCAGGCGTTGCGACCAATGAAAGCCGGCGCTCGGCTTCGATTGCATTCTTGAAGTCGCCGTTATCATTCGACGAAACTAACGACACGGTGCCGGGCCATATTGTTCGCTCGTTTTTCATTTCTAAAGCCAAAGCGGCACATGAGCGAACGGCAGACACAGGCGTGAGCACAATTAGGCTTGTAGAAGTGTTTTCGATCGCGCGTCGAAAACGAAACCACCAGGATGAAATGATTTGGCGCACGGCTTTCGCCGACACATCGCATAAAGAAAGCGCGACACAACCAAAACCGCCCGCATGTAATATCAGGTCAACTGCTTTGAAAGCCCGCTCGAGGCTGTGGCCACAGCGAACCCACAGCAATCGTTCGAAATCGACTCCGGCTTTTACTGCTGAAGAAAGATCGAACGTGTCGCTACAATCAATCACTGCGCATATTTCTTCCTGCGTGGTCGCCGCTGCCAGACCAGAAAACAACAAGCTGGTCCGTCCCGATGATGCTGCACCGCGGATTTCCGTTATTGCCCCTCGAGGAAAACCGCCTACGACATCATCAATTTCGCTAACGCCCGTGGTTAGTGTTTCGACCCATCTTTGTCCGTGCCGTTCAAATACATCGCCGAAACGGACAGCCAACGCCGACTCGATTTGTTGTTTGGTGACGGCCGAATTCATGGTTTGCACTGATGGTTACTGTGTCCCAAAATAAGGTTTCATGGCAAAGGACAAATCGGAAACTTCAGCCGCAGATTTTTTTCCTGAACGCAAAAGCTTGAAAGCCTTTCGCGAGGCGGCCGCCGATTGCACAGCTTGCGATCTCTGGGAACGCGGCACGCAAACGGTTTTCGGCGAAGGCGCCCGCCGCGCAGACGTCATGTTCGTCGGCGAACAACCCGGAAACGAAGAAGATCTTTCCGGCCACCCGTTCGTTGGTCCTGCAGGTCGTTTACTGGATGATGCGCTAACGGAAGCCGGCATTGATCGCAGCCAAATTTACGTCACGAACGTAGTCAAACATTTCAAGTGGGAACCGCGCGGTAAACGCCGCATTCACAAAAAACCAAACGCGCGCGAAATTTCCGCCTGCCGCCCATGGCTCGAAGCTGAAATCAGCTTAGTAAAACCAACGGTCATTGTTTGTCTCGGCGCGACGGCCGCGCAGGCTCTGTTGGGTCCGCAGTTCAAAGTTACAAAGCAGCGCGGCCAATTTATCGAATCAACTTTGGCGCCTTACATCGTGGCGACGGTTCATCCGTCTTCAATTCTCCGTGCGCCCGATGACGAAACTCGCCACGCAGAAAAGCGAAAGTTCGTCGACGACTTAAAACGAATAGCCGCCGTTCTCTCAAGAGCCCGGTAAGTTCGCTAGGCGTATTTACGTATCACTCCAACAACCACGCCTTGTATTTGTAAACGGTCAGGAGGCTTCACAATAATCGGCTTGTATCGCGGATTAGCCGCTTCAAGTCGCACATGATTTCGCCCGCGATAAAATCGCTTAACCGTGGCGTCGCTGCTATCGATCAACGCGACGACTGTTTGGCCGTTATCAGCGGTTTGCTGCGATTGCAAAATTATTAAATCGTCTTCCCGAATCTGCTCATCGATCATCGAGTCTCCACGCACACGCAAGGCAAACATCCGTCCTTTTCTCATCATGTCGCGCGGAATACAGACCGTTTCGTAATTTAAAATTGCTTCGATCGGCGCCCCCGCAGCCACAATGCCTAACAAAGGTATTTCGAAATTCTCGTCTTCGGTTCGCTTCAGCAGCTCTATTCCGCGGCTTACATTTGGGATCCGGCGAATCGATCCTTCGCGTTCAAGTATGGACAAGATATTATGGACGCTCGCCAATGATGTCATACCGAACTGTCGCCCGATCTCTGCCATCGTTGGCGGCTCCTGATTATCTGCCACATAGTTTGTGATGTAGTCTAAAACTCGTTGCTGACGCGCGGTAATCGCCATAGAAATTCGCCTCCTTCGAATGAACGCGAATATTGTCGAATATCAACGAATATTTGTCCAGTTGCTTTTACATGCGATTTGTTACTCACCCGTCACGAGGCCCAAAAGAATATTGATTGACAGTCCCTGGGGTTGAACGATACTATTGCCGTTGCAACGGTGTTTACCGCCGTCGCGACGCATTTCTGCCCCAGCCTGTGCCCAGTCTCGGGCTCGAACCCACCAATTTCAAGGCCTTTACGATAAACAGCACCTGAACTAGAAGCACAAAATGTCAGCGAAACTCGGCGAAATTCTCGTCCGCGAGAATCTGATCAGCCCGCAGCACCTTCGCCAGGCTCTCGATTATCAAAGGGAGCATGGCGGAAGACTCGGCTTCAACCTGGTCAAGCTTGGATTGGTCTCGGACGATACCATCACCGCGATCCTCTCGCGACAGTACGGCATTCCTTCGGTCAATCTGGAGCTATTCGATATTGAAGACTCAGTCCTTCGATTGATTCCGCAGGAAGTCGCACAGAAATATTCCGTCCTCCCGCTTTCCCGAGTTGGTGCGACGCTGACGCTGGCCATGGTCGACCCGACCAATGTCTTCGCCATGGACGATATCAAGTTCATGACCGGACTCAATGTCGAGCCGGTAGTTGTCGCCGAGGCGAGTGTTCAGCAAGCCATTTCCAAGTACTACAGCACCACCCGCGAGATCGAACTTGCGTCGGTGGCGCCGGAAGTGGCTCCGAATGGCAACGGATTTTCCGACGCTGATTTGGTTTCGCTGGATACACTCGATTTCGACCACAGCGTTGCGGAAGAAGTAGAGGTCTTCGAAGAGAACGACGAGATCGATCTTTCGAGTCTCACCCGCATGAGCGAGGACGCTCCGGTAGTTCGCCTCGTTAATGTGCTGCTCGTGGATGCACTCAGACGCGGAGCTTCAGACATCCACGTTGAACCTTACGAAAAAGAATTACGCATTCGCTTCCGCATTGACGGTGTTCTGTACGACGTCATGCACCCACCCCTCAAGATGCGTGACGCGCTGATCTCGCGCATCAAGATTATGTCGAAGCTCGACATTTCCGAAAAGCGACTGCCGCAGGATGGTCGCATAAAGATTCGCGTTAAGGTCGATTCGCGTTCACGCGAACTCGACTTCCGTGTTTCGACGCTGCCTACGCTTTTCGGTGAAAAGGTCGTGCTTCGTCTGCTCGACAAAGAGAAGCTGATGCTCGACATGACAAACCTCGGGTTTGAGCCTGAGTCCCTGGTCAAATTCCAGCGCAACATCTCGAAGCCATATGGCATGGTGTTGGTAACAGGCCCGACGGGAAGCGGCAAAACGAACACACTGTATTCCGCGCTGCAATCTCTCAACACAGTGGATACCAACATCATGACCGCTGAAGATCCGGTCGAATTCAATCTGCCTGGAATCAACCAGGTGCAGATGAAAGAACAGATCGGCCTGAATTTTGCGGCCGCCCTGCGCTCGTTCTTGCGGCAAGATCCGAACATCGTTCTCGTCGGCGAGATTCGCGATTTCGAAACCGCGGAAATCGCCATCAAGGCCGCTCTCACAGGTCACCTTGTACTCTCAACCCTCCACACCAACGACGCTCCGTCGACCATCTCGCGCCTCATGAATATGGGCATTGAACCGTTCCTCGTGGCGACAAGCGTAAACCTCATTCAAGCGCAACGCCTCATACGCCGCATCTGCAAGGACTGTAAGAAGGAACACCCAACGCCTCTCGAAGCGTTGGTCGAGATCGGTTTTTCAGCCGAGGAAACTAAGACACTCAAGACTTTTAAAGGCCGCGGGTGTCCGAGTTGCAACGATACAGGCTACAAAGGCCGCATCGGCTTGTACGAAGTTATGGAGATCACCGATGAAATTCGGGAACTGATCCTCATCGGCGCTTCAGCCCTCGAGCTGCGCAAGAAGTCCATTGAAGACGGAATGATTAGTCTTAGGGAATCCGGGCTTCAAAAAATCAGGAATGGGGTTACCACGATCGAGGAAGTTCTCCGCGAGACCGTGGCGTGAAAGGAGCAAGGAAAATGTTACGTCGAATTGCTTTAGCACTTTGTCTGTTGGTATCGCTGGTTGTAATGATTCCGCTGGTCAGCTCGACCGCGCACAACTTGCGTTCACACTTCTCTGCCGGTTCGCATCGCAGGCGGCATTCGCGCGCATGGTGGCGTCGGCATCGCGCCATGATGCGTCGCCGGCAAGCTTTGCTGGCTCGACGCCGCGCGCTGCTGATGGCGCGCCGCCACGGCACGATTCCATCACTTGCGCCAAAAACCGCCGGCAATCACGCGACGCCTTCGACCGCGGCCGTGTTACCTGTGACCACCAGTACGAACACGCCCGCGATTGCGCTACCGAACGGTTGGTCGCCAGATGCTTCGGTCAATGGCGCAGCGACTTTTCGCATCGCGCCTGCCAATGGCGTTGACGCTCACGCTACGCTGAGTGTGGTTGCACCAACGGCGGGTAGTCAGCCTTTCGGTCGCGAACAGCGAAACATGGTCGGTGGCGCATCTTTTACGGAACTCCGCCGCACGGTGATTGACCGGATGATCAGCGCCGGTGGTTGGGTAGTGAACGATCGCCAACGCGAGATTGGCGGCCGCAGGGTGTTTGAAGTGATCGCTCAAACGCCTTCCAGCGATGGCAAGCCCGAGCAGGTCTGGAATTTTTATTTTGCTGAAATCAATGGCCGCGTCTATTCACTGACCACTCGCACGTCTGGTGGCAACAACGCCGTTGCCGCTGATGCTGAGAGGTTCCTCAGCACGCTTTCGCCGGAATCGGCGCAAGCGAAACAAAAATAGGAAACGGGTCTGAAGATCTCAATAAGGAACGAATCCACCCATGGAGAATCCACCACAAATTTCCCTCTCCGAACTTCTGCGTAAGCTATCTGAGCTTGGCGGTTCTGACTTACACGTCACGACCGGCACGCCTCCTTTGGTCCGCGTCCACGGCACTATTCGCGCATTAGACGGATATCGCCCGCTGACCTCGGCCGAAACAAAGCAACTGGCCTATTCCGTGCTCACTGACGCGCAAAAGCACCGGTTCGAAGAAAACCTCGAACTCGACTTCAGCTTTGGCGTCAAAGGGTTGTCACGTTTCCGCGCGAACCTCTTTAATCAACGTGGTGCGGTGGGCGCGGTGTTTCGCGCGATTCCTTACGAGATCAAGTCGTTTGAGGATTTGGGCCTGCCGCAAGTCGTCAAGGATCTTTGCAGCAAGCCTCGCGGTCTCGTACTAGTCACCGGGCCGACGGGTTCAGGCAAGTCCACGACACTGGCCGCGATGATCGACAAGATCAATCGCGAACGACACGAGCACATTCTCACCATCGAAGATCCGATTGAATTTCTCCACAATCACAAGAACTGCATCGTGAATCAGCGTGAGGTCAATGCCGACACGAAAGGATTTCCTGAGGCGCTGAGAACTGCGCTGCGTCAGGACCCTGACGTGGTGCTCGTCGGCGAAATGCGCGACCTGGAGACGATCGAATCGGCGCTACGCATCGCTGAGACGGGTCACCTGACCTTTGCAACTCGGCACACCAACTCGGCCGCGTCAACAATCAACCGCATCATCGACGTCTTTCCCGCGGTGCAGCAGGCCCAGGTGCGTGCGCAACTATCGCTGACGCTCGAAGGCATTCTGTGTCAGTCACTATTGCCGCGTGCGGACAGCAGCGGGCGCGCTCTGGCGATGGAAATTCTGATTCCGAATTCAGCAATCCGCAATCTGGTTCGGGAGGACAAAGTCCATCAGATCTACTCGATGATGCAGACCGGCCAGGACGTGCACGGCATGCAGACTTTTAACCAGAGTCTGGCGACACTCTTCCACAAGCGACTGATTTCGCGAGAACAAGCTTTTCACAGTACGTCCAATGCGAATGAATTACGCGATCTGATCGATCGCGGCGCGGGCATAAATTCGGGAAACGGCTCGCTACCGAGACCTCCGATGGCGGGCGCCTACAACTCACAACGAGTGATGCAGCGAAGGTAAGGCGGCGCCGCCACAATGAACATTACGAGAACGGAGCACTAACCAATGCCAACATACGTTTTTAAGGGACACAACCGGCTGAATGAAATTGTTTCCGGCGAGCGCGTTGCCGACAATCGCGAGACTCTGCGGCAGGCGTTGCGGCGCGAGCAGATCACACTGATGTCGGTGAAAGAAAAAGGCCGCGAGATTGGTATTCCCAAACTTGCCGGCAGGAAAAAGGTGAAGTCAAAGGACCTTGCGATCTTCACGCGCCAATTCTCTGTGATGATCGATGCCGGACTCCCTTTGGTGCAATGTCTCGACATTTTGTCACAACAGCAGCAGAACAAGTATTTCCAGCAAGTGCTGGCGCAGGTTCGCCAGGACGTCGAAGAAGGTTCGACACTCGCTGCTGCTATGAACCGGCACCCGAGAGTCTTTGACCAGTTGTATGCCAACATGGTTGAAGCGGGCGAGACAGGCGGTATTCTGGATTTGATTCTGCAACGGCTCTCGACGTTCATTGAAAAGATCGTCAAGTTGAAGCGTGACGTGGTCTCCGCCCTGATTTATCCGGCCGCGGTGATCCTGCTGGCGATCGTCGCCATTGCGGTCATCATGATCGTTGTGATTCCGCAATTCCAAAATATCTTTCTCGGGCTGTTAGGCCCGGGCGAGCCTCTGCCGCTGCCGACGCGCATCGTTGTCGGATTCAGTAGTTTTCTGGCCGGCTGGGGCGGTCTCTGCATCCTGGTTGCGATAATCGCTTCCGTCGTGGGACTGAAGCTCTATTACAAGACCCCGAAAGGGAGAAAAGTAATCGACACGATTCTTCTGAAGGTTCCAATTATTGGCTCGATCTTCTTGAAAATCGCGGTCGCGCGTTTCTCGCGAACACTCTCCACATTGCTGTCTTCGGGTGTTCCAATCCTCCAATCACTCGACATCACAGCCCGAACTTCGGGTAACGTCGTGGTTGAGGAAGCAATTACGAGTATCCGCGATGCCGTCGAACAGGGTAAGAGTTTCGTCGAGCCGCTCCGCGCGTCCGAGATCTTCCCGCACATGGTGGCGCAGATGGTCGGCATCGGCGAGCAGACAGGCGCGTTGGATTCGATGCTTGGAAAGATTGCCGATTTTTACGAGCAGGAAGTTGACGCCGCCATTGCGAATCTATTGACGCTGATTGAGCCCGCTCTAATTGGATTTCTGGGTGTGACGATCGGCAGCATCGTAGTATCGATGTACCTGCCTATGTTCTCGTTGATCGGGAAGCTGTCGAATGGTCACTAATTGGATATACAAGAGCGAGCTCTAGTTGTTCTTTTTCCACCACTCAAAAGTTAGTCGTAGTCCGTCTTCCAGGTTCACGCGCGGCTGATAGCCGAGTAGTGTGCGCGCTCGCGTGAGATCGGCGAGACTGTCTCGAACATCGCCAGGGCGCGGTGGTTCATGGCGGGCTGTGACAGACGATCTTCCAGTAACCTTCTTCATCGTCTCCAACAGTTCGTTCAACGTGGTGCGACGTCCGTTTGCGATATTGATGATTTCGCCTGATGCGGCCGCGGACTCGGCCGCTCGCATATTCGCATCAAGGACATTTGAGATGTACGTAAAGTCGCGCGATTGCTCGCCGTCGCCGTAGATGACCGGCTGCGAGCCGGTCACGAGTGCGCTCATGAAGCGCGAGATGACGCCCGAATATTGCGAGGTTGGGTCTTGACGAGGCCCGAAGACGTTGAAGTAACGCAGCGATACCGTTTCCAGGCCATAGACGCGCGTAAAAACCTGGCAATAGTACTCGCCCACCAATTTTCCAACAGCATAAGGAGACAGCGGCGCGGGACGCATATCTTCGCGCTTAGGCAGCTCCGGCTGGTCGCCATATGCAGAGCTCGATGCGGCATAAATCACGCGTCGCACCTTTTGATCGCGGGCCGCTAAAAGCAGGTCGAACGTAGCGTCAACCGACGCGTGATGACTCTCAGCCGGTCGATCTACGGACCGAGGTACAGAAGGAATCGCGGCTTCGTGGAATACCAGTTCGACATCGCATAACGCCTTTTGTAGCGCCCGCTCATCCGCGACGTTCGCCTTTACAAAATCGACTTGCGACCCGATCGCATCGATATTGCTTTGATAACCTGTTGAGAGGTCGTCGATGATTCGAACCTTCGCGCCGCTCTGCACCAAAGTGGCAGCAATGTGAGAGCCGATGAAACCGGCGCCGCCAGTGACGAGGGCTATCCCTGAAAGTGCCATTTGTTATCTTCCTACGCCAACATAGTTGAAGCCCATTTCGCGCATGTCGGCAGGCTCGTAGATGTTTCGCAGATCCGCGATGTTTGGCGTCCGCATTACTTTGCGAATGCGCTCCATATCCAAAGCGCGAAACTGATTCCACTCAGTCACGAATACCAACGCATCAGCGCCCGTTGCGGCGGCGTATTCGTCTTCCGCGTAGTCAATCGTCGGCAGCACTTTTGCGGCTTCATGCTGGGCAACTGGATCGTACGCGATTACGTTTGCGCCCGCATCCAACAAACCGCGAATGATGTCAACCGATGGAGCGTCGCGCATGTCGTCTGTCTCCGGCTTGAAACTGAGGCCAAACACCGCGATCCGCTTTCCTGACAATCCTGCCGCCAGCTTCTCAATTTTCGGCAACATTGCTTCGCGTTGCCGCTCATTAACCTCAATTACCACATCAACAATTCTGGTCGGGGAATCATATTGCCGGCCGATTACAGCAAGGGCCCGCGTGTCTTTCGGAAAGCACGACCCACCAAAACCCGGCCCCGGGTGAAGGAATTTGCCTCCGATGCGGCGATCCATTCCGATGGCGCGCGCGACTTCGTGAACGTCGCAACCGACCTTTTCACAAAGGTTGGCAATCTCATTAATGAAGGAAATTTTCGTCGCGAGGAATGCATTCGCCGCGTACTTGATGAGTTCAGCGCCTTCGACAGAAGTGATAACAAATGGTGTCTCAATCAGGTAGAGAGGCCGATAGAGCTCGCGCATCAACTCCGTCGCTTTCGGCTCGTTGCTGCCAATCACAACGCGATCGGGACGCATGAAGTCGCCAATCGCAGCTCCTTCGCGCAAGAACTCCGGGTTGGAAACCACGCTGAAGGCTACGGGCTTCGAAAGATTGTCTTTGATCAGTTCGGTAAGCCGCTTGCCCGTTCCAACCGGAACGGTCGATTTCATAGCGACGACTTTGTAGCTGTGAATGTGCCGACCTATTTCTCGCGTGGCATTCTCAACAAATTTGAGATCGGCCGAACCGTCCAACTTAGGCGGAGTCCCAACGGCAAGAAAGACTACCGACGCTGGCTCAACGGCCGATTGGAGATTGGTCGTAAACCTCAATCGTCCCGCATGAAGGTTCTTTTGAATTAATTGTTCAAGTCCGGGCTCGTAGATCGTGGCTTGGCCGCGGCTCAACTGGGCAATCTTGTCAGCGTCTACATCAACACATGCTACGTCGACACCAAATTCCGCAAAACACGCTCCAGTTACAAGCCCAACGTAACCGGAGCCAATAACGGCTATATGCATTCAGACTAAATTTCTCGCAATCGTTCAGATCAAAAATTACGGGTCACGCACGTCATCAGCGCGTGACCCGCAGTTTATCATCATGTGCCGCGCCCTGGGCACGTCACAAGGTAAGTTTGAAACGCAAGCTACTTCGTCGGACTAACTACCGTGACTGACCCACCGAAGTTGAGATCGTTGTTCGACGATCGGCCTGCCAAAATAGCCGCCGCAACTGCGCCGCCAGCTGCCAGCAAGAGGGCAGCGAGAGCACCGCCACCAATGCCGGGCATGCCGGGCCGCGCCAGCCGGGTGCAACGAGTGCCGGGTTGCGGTGTACCAGCTGTTTCAGTAGTTCCCGCGGCAATGGCCGTTGTCTTGCCACCCGCGCGCAACTCGACCACGCCAGCTTGCGAGTTGACTCTCATGTCACCGCACTCGACGTCAACCATGAAGTTCGCCGCCTGGCTTGCGTCGGCAACCGCCGCACCATCTTTCGTCGTAACTATCGCCGAAACACCTGGCGACGTGGCGACCTGGAGACGGCCCGCATCAAGTGACGCTGAAATGTTTGAATCGGTAAAGCTGAGCTTGACGGTGGTATTCGGCAGCAACTCCACGCGCCCCAGTTTTCCGAGGCTCACCACTGCACTGCTGTTGGCCGCAGTCGTAATGACGCTGTCTGAAAAAACAGTCGCACCCGAAATTGCGGCTTGACCGTTAACGGTCACCTGCCCCGAAACCGACAGCTCGCCGGCGTTCTTTTGTTGGCCGGGCTTTGCCAGCGCCACCATCGAATAGACGCTAAGTACGGCAATCGCAACCGCGAATGCAATCGACTTGCGGCTCCTATTTCTGCTAGTCATCGTTTCCTCCCGTAGAAGTGAACAAGATTCCTGGAATGCACTCTTGACTCGGCTCGTTTCTCGCGCCGCGAAACACCTCGTTCCGCTGCTCAAGACTAAAATAAGAAGAAGCTTTTTCGTGGCCACGTAAGCCACTGAATCAATGGCTTTTGTACACGAATTGACGCCCCTATGTCAACAGCCAATTCCTTGAAATTCCCTAAATTTAAGCCCCTAAATTGCTAGGTTTCGGCACGATAACACGGCGAACACAGGGTGTAAAGAGCTTTTTCCCTAAATGCTGTCAAGATTCTGTGTTCTTTTTTGCGCAAGATTCTGGGTGGAACTCTCGTTATGAAGCTACTGAATCAGATGGGGTATCTCAACGGGGTCCCGCTTTTCGAGGACGGGTTGTGCCTTGGCCAACCCTCTGGCCCTTTGCGCCCACAGTTTCACTCTGGTTGCCGGCGCTCTGGGAGCCGTTGGCCTCGAGCAGGGCAGCCTGCTCGTACGGATCAAGTCGCGCGAAAACATAAAACACTTCACCAGTGTTGGTCGCTCCGAGGTAACGGAACGTATTCCCAACCACCTGGTTCAGCCGGAAGCTTCTTGGACTGGGAGGGTTTTCGAACAGGGTGCCCAATTCCTCTCCTGTGACGGCCTCAAGCTCGGGTACATAGTCATTGCCGCTCTGTGTTACCAGACGAATCGCCGTTTGCCGGAGCGCCCGAATGCGATTTGAATTTCGTCGATAGTAGTCACCCGAGATCTCTCGCCGGCTGATGCGATCATCAACGACTTCCTGCTCATTTCGAAGATATCCGAGATAGGCGCGCATCACCGGTCCAAACTCTAAAGTTTTGCTGCTCTTGCCGTTAAGACCATGCTGCGCAAAGGCGACACCTGTTACCGCGAGGGTCGCGATTATGACTAGTAAGTAGAATCTGAAGCGGAGCATCGAAGTCACCCTCCTTGATTGAAGCGTGTCCGACCAGGAATGCAGCCTGAGCTACTTTAGCTCAGGGAACTCACGGTAAGCCAGTCTCTGTCGGGCCGTTATCGCCTGGGATTATACTCGCGTCACAAATCGAGCAATATTGCACCCACAATTCGTGGATGTTACATTTCGATTTCACCATGAATGATCAAGCTGGCGCGAGGAAGCGAGTCGCACTCGGCGTTACCGGGGGCATCGCTGCTTACAAGGCGATCGAGGTCCTGCGCGGGTTGCAACGCGCGGGGTGCGAAGTGCGGGTGGCGATGACCCGGCATGCGTGCGAGTTTGTGACGCCATTGACGTTTCGCGCCTTGTCGGGCTCGTATGTCTTGGTGGATGACTATGCGCCGGATAACCCGGATCCGATTGCGCATATCACATTTTCTCAGACCATCGATTTGCTCATCGTTTCGCCGGCCACGGCCAACACGTTGGCGAAATTCGCCAATGGCGTCGCCGACGATTTCCTCACATCCACGTATCTGGCCAGCACCGCGCCGGTGTTAGTTGCGCCCGCGATGAATACGGCGATGTGGGAACATCCGGCGACGCAACGGAATATTGAAAAGTTGCGTGCGGATGGCGTTCACATAATCGAACCCGACGCAGGAGAGATGGCCTGCGGCACGATCGGGCCTGGTAGATTAAGCGACCCGGAAAGAATTGTCGCGGCTGCGCTGGAGATATTGGAAGGTTCTCGAACAAACCAAGACTTGTCCGGCGAACACATTCTGATAACTGCCGGAGCGACTCGCGAACCTATCGATCCCGTACGATTCCTTTCCAATCGCTCGTCGGGACGAATGGGATTTGCGCTGGCTCGGGCTGCGCGAGCTCGCGGAGCAGAAGTCACCTTGGTTGCCGGAGTCACGAGCGTAGATCCGCCAGCGGATGTCCGGCTAATCAACACTGCCACTGCCGAAGAAATGCATCGCGCGGTACTGGAATGCATCGAGGACGCGACGATATTCCTGGCTGCCGCGGCCGTTGCTGACTATGCCCCAACCCGCGCGTCCGCGCAGAAAATCAAGAAAACGAGCGATGTTTTGGAACTAAAGCTTGAGCGCACGCCCGACATTCTTGGCGAAGTCGCGGGCGCGCGCCGCAATGGTCAACTCATCATAGGCTTCGCCGCCGAGACTGAGGATCTGCTGGAGCACGCGCGAGAGAAACTGATTAGCAAGGGACTCGATGCGATTATCGCCAATGATGTTTCGAGCGCGGGGTCGGGCTTCGATTCAGAGAACAACGCGATCGTGGTGCTGTTTCGCGATAAGCCGGGGATCGTAGAATTGCCGTTGATGTCGAAAATGAAAGCGGCGGATCGTATTCTCGACGAAGTGGTGAAACTCCGCCGGGGTGATAGCAGGACGCGCCCAGCATCCGCCGACAACCGATGACTTCTGATCAAGCTGCGAAGGAACTAATCGAGCTCTTGGCGCAAACCCGAGAGTACGTCCGCTATTTTGACGAACTTGGCGCTGAGACGATCGCCTTGGAGTCCACAACCGACGAGATTCCTGCGCAGGCCGTCTCGACTGGTCCACAACCTAAGATAACGCTGCCCACGCCGGCGACATCCCGGCCGCAGTCGACGCGTGCACCCGCGCCGTCTATAACGACTCTCTTTGCGCGCACAACGGCCGCGCCGGCAACTGCTGCTGTTCCGCAAAGCAACCTCTTCGGCGACACAGCGCCAATCGAACCGACGCTGCCGCAATCGACCGAAACGCTCGAAGATATCTGGCGCGACATCGGTGATTGCACTCGTTGCGGGTTGTGCGCGGCGCGCACACAGGTTGTGAACACCTATGGCAATCCAAAAGCGCGGCTCATGTTTGTCGGCGAGGCGCCCGGCGCTGACGAAGATGCCCAAGGTAGGCCGTTCGTAGGTCGCGCCGGTCAACTGCTGACGAAGATGATTGAAGCGATGGGCATGAAGCGCGAGGACGTCATTATCGGCAACGTCAATCGTTGCCGGCCGCCAGGAAATCGCCAGCCAACTTTGGAAGAAGCAGCCATCTGCCGTCCGTTTCTGTTTCGCGAAATCAGCGCGGTCCGTCCGGATGTAATTGTAGTGATGGGCAACACCGCGTTGCGGAATCTTCTGGAAATTCGCGCCGGAATCAGCAGCGTACGCGGCAAGTTTCACGATTATCATGGCATCAAAGTCATGCCAACGTTTCATCCTGCTTACTTATTGAGAGACCCTTCAAAGAAACGCGAGACGTGGGAAGACCTGAAAAAGGTGATGGAATATCTTGATAGCCGCGCGCCGAGTGCAGCGAGTACCTGACCTCTACTTTTAATCAGCATCCTCCCGCGATAATCTTTGCGCCCAGGCGCAATCACATGTCTGCTCCAGTACAATCCGTTCAAGAATCAGCTCCCAGATTTGCTCAGATCGCCCTACCGGTTCATCTGCGCAAGCTCTTCACATATCGTTTGCCGACATCGATGCAGGAAACCGCACGTGTCGGTTCGCGCGTCGTCGTGCGGCTGGGAACGAAACCAATGACGGGCTATATCGTCGCGTTGATGCCAAAGCTTCGCGAGGGCACTAGCTTAGTCGAATCCGAACTTAAAGAAATTGAAGACCTATTAGACGTTGAGCCATCAGTGACGCCGCAGGTCGTTGAGCTGACGGGCTGGGTCGCGGACTACTACGGTGCGCCTCTGGGTGAGGTAATGCGCGCGGCTCTGCCGGCCGGAATCGACACTTCGATCATGCAAGTTGTGTCGATCACATCCCAAGGCCGCGAAGCCTTGTCAGTATCTGCATCGTCACCGAGCGAGCGGCCAACGAAAGAGCGCGCGCTCCAAATCCTCGCCGATGAAGGCGAAGCGGAGATCAACGCTTTCTGCCTGCGAATGGGCTCCGCGCGAATTCCGAAGTGGCTGCGAGAGCTTGAGAGCGATGGATTGATTGAGCGTACCTATCGCACTCGCTCCATCGCGGCGCGAGCGAAACGGCAAAGAACAATTCGACTAATCGAAGCGGCCGGCGAGAAGAAACTGAGTCAAGCGCAGCAACGCGCCCTTGACGCACTTCGATCACACAAGAACCAGATGATAGCCAGTGAGTTAATCAAGGAGGCGCAGATAAGCCCTTCGGTGATTTCAACGCTGAAGAAGCGAGGCTTGGTCGAACAATTCGACCAGGAAGTCCGGCGCGATCCACTCGGCCGCGCAGCGCTGCCACCCACTGAAGACTTGCAGTTGACTGCTGCGCAAGGCGCAGCGTTGCGTGCGATTCAGAAGACGTTACGCGAGAAGGAATTCTCGCCGTTTCTGCTGCACGGAATAACAGGCAGCGGCAAAACCGAAGTCTACATTCGCGCGATGCGCGCGGCCCTCGAAAGCGGACGCGGCGCGATGATGCTGGTTCCTGAAATTGCACTGACGCCGATTCTCTCACGCAGGCTGCGCGCTCACTTCGGCGATCTGATCGCGATCTTTCACTCATCGCTTTCACGCGGCGAACGATTCGACGAATGGTCGCGCTTGCGAACCGGTGATGCGCGCGTAGTGCTCGGCACGCGCTCGGCGGTGTTCGCGCCTGTGAAAGACCTCAGTCTGATCATTGTTGACGAAGAACAGGATGCGTCGTATCGCCAGGAAGAATCGCCTTTCTACAACGCGCGCGACACTGCGATTGTGCGGGCGCAGAAGGAATCAGCCACAGTTGTGCTCGGCTCGGCGACACCCTCGCTGGAAACATTTCACAATGCGCAGACTGGCAAGTACGGATACCTGAATCTGCCGGAGCGAATCGGCGAGCGTCGCCTGGCGACGGCGGAACTCATCGACATGCGCGCGGTTTTCATGCGCCGCAAGCAGCCAGTCGTCTTTTCCGACGAAGTTCTCTCAGCAATCGAACAGACACATGCGCGCGGCGAACAATCGATCGTTTTGCTGAACCGGCGCGGCTATTCCAGTTTTATCCTTTGCCGTTCATGCGGCGAATCGATCATGTGCCCGAACTGCGAAGTCACGCTGACGTACCATCGCGGGGATCAGACTTTGGTTTGTCACTACTGCAATCATCGGGAGCGCGCGCCGGCACAATGTCCAGTCTGCGCGAGCAAATACATCTATTACGTCGGCGAAGGCACGGAGCAGATTGAAGAAGTGCTGCGAAAGCGTTTTCCGCAGTTGCGCATTGGGCGCATAGATCGAGACACGAAGGCGCGCCGCCGCGAATTTGAGAAAACCCTGCTCGATTTTGAGAAAGGCGAGCTCGATCTGCTGGTGGGCACTCAGATGCTGGCGAAGGGGCACGATTTTCCGAATGTCACGTTCGTGGGAGTGGTCTCAGTCGACGCGGGATTGGCTTTGCCGGATTTTCGCGCCGCCGAAAGAACGTTTCAGTTGATTACGCAGGTGGCCGGACGCGCCGGGCGCGGCGATCAGCCCGGCCGCGTGCTGATTCAGACTTATCACCCGGATCACTACGCTTTGCGGCACGCGGTGGCGCAGGATTACGTCGGGTTCTATAACGAAGAGATTCGCCATCGTCGCAATCATGGCTATCCGCCCTTTGTGGCGCTGGCGTTGCTGCTAACGCGGCACAAAGACCCGAACCGCGCGCACGAGATCGCTCAACAAGTGAAGCAGGCTTTGGTTGAAGCTGACCTTAATCGAACGTGTCGCGTGCTTGGCCCGGCGCCCGCGCCTCTGGCTCGTTTGCGCGGCGAGTTCCGTTTTCACGTGCTCGTAAAGTGCCGCAGCCGAAAACAGATGCGTGCGGTTGTTGATCGCGCGCTTGCTTCGCTCGAAAACTCCGGCCATGACTTACGAGCAGTAAGTCTGGAGGTCGATCCGATCAGCATGATGTGAACTTGGCATGATCGCCGTGCTGATTATCCGCCAAATGCGATAAACTCTTGCGCCGATGAAACTTTCAGAACTTGCTTCATTAACCGGCGCGCGGTGCGAATCGAGCGACGGCGACATTGAAATCACCGGCGCCGCGGGCCTTGAGCAGGCGGAGCCCGGGCAGGTCACGTTTCTTTCGAATCCGCGCTACACGCCAAAAGTCGCAGCGACTGGCGCGTCCGCGATTTACGTCGCTGAAGACATCGAAATTCCGCGGGCGGATCTCGCGGTGCTGCGCGCGAAGGATCCTTACCTCGCGTTCACTCGTGCGCTGATTGCTTTTCATCCTCAACCACAAGTCGAGCCGGCAATTCATGCGTCGGCGGTGATCGATGAAACTGCGAAAATCGGGAA
>DATBSG010000253.1:0-8086 GCA_036559945.1 Pyrinomonadaceae bacterium | reverse complement strand
TTGGCGCGCGATGTAATCGGGCGCCGCACAAACCAGGGCGCGACAACTTTATTCGTGATGCCGAGCAGCGGCGTCGCTGAACGCGTCACAGAAATCTTGCGCGAGTATGAAGTCAACGCGCGGCTTACGTCATTCGAAGACAGTGCTGAATCTCCGGTCGCGGTCGATGCGATTGTCACGTTTGGGAAGGTCTCCGGCGGATTCGAACTGCCATCAGCGCGCCTGGTTGTCCAGGTCGAAGGTGATCTGTTCGATGAAGCTGCCGAGCCCGCGCTCGAGCGCCGCGTGACGGCAATCAGACGCGAGAAGAAGCAACGCGCACGGGCGGCAGCGTTCCTGTCCGACTTTCGCGATCTAAAAGTGGACGACTTTGTCGTTCACATCGATCACGGCATCGCGCGCTTCGGCGGACTGGTGACGCTGGATCTTGGACCAACGCAACCAACGACCGTGATCGCGGCGCCGAAGCGCGGTGAGTTCATGCTGCTCTACTACGCCGATGACGCGAAGCTTTACGTGCCTGTCGAGCGGCTCGATCTGGTGCAGCGTTACTCCAGCGCGGAAGGTCATCAGCCGACGCTGGACAAACTCGGCGGCATCGGCTGGCAAAAAACAAAGGCGAAGGCGAAGCGCGCCATGCGCGACATGGCTGACGAGTTGCTGCGACTTTACGCGGAACGCAAGCTGGTGCCGGGTCATGCTTTTCAAGCCGATGCGCCGTGGCAGCGCGAGTTTGAAGAAGGGTTCGAATACACGCTCACACCGGATCAGGAAACGTCGATTGAAGACGTCAAGCACGACATGGAAACGCCGACGCCGATGGACCGTTTGTTGTGCGGCGACGTTGGTTACGGCAAGACTGAAGTCGCGATGCGCGCGGCATTCAAAGCCGTGATGGATGGCAAGCAGGCGGCGGTACTAACGCCGACAACCGTGCTCGCTTATCAGCACTTCGAAACGTTTCGCCAACGCTTCGCGCCGTTTCCGGTGAAGATCGAATTGCTTTCGCGCTTTCGCTCATCGAAAGAACAAAAGGAAGTTGTGAAGCAAGTCGAAGCCGGCGCCGTTGATGTCGTGATCGGTACCCATCGAATACTTTCGAAAGATGTCGGCTTCAAGGATCTCGGACTGGTAGTCGTCGACGAAGAACAACGCTTCGGTGTCGCGCACAAAGAGCGCTTGAAGCAATTGAAGAAACGCGTCGACGTATTGACGCTCTCGGCCACGCCGATTCCGCGCACGCTGAACATGTCGCTGAGCGGGTTGCGCGACATGTCGCTGATCGAAACTCCACCGAGCGATCGACTCGCAATTCAAACTCAGGTCGCACAGTCGTCTGATTCGGTGATCAAGTCGGCGATCGAACTCGAGCTGTCGCGCGGTGGCCAGGTTTTTTTCATTCACAATCGCGTCGAGTCAATCGACACGATCGCGGCGCTGGTGAAGCGTCTTGTCCCGCAGGCGCGCATCGCGGTGGGCCACGGCAAGATGAATGAAAAAGAGATGGAGCGCGTAATGCTCGATTTCATTGATTACAAATACGATGTGCTGGTCGCGACCACGATTATTGAGAATGGCATAGACATCCCGCGCGCGAACACCATCATCATAAATCGCGCCGATACTTACGGTCTTTCTCAGCTTTATCAGTTGCGCGGGCGCGTCGGGCGCTCGAATCGCCGCGCTTACGCGTATCTGCTGATTCCCGCTGAGCAGGAATTGTCGCCAATTGCGCGCAGACGCCTGGCGGCGATTCGCGAGTTTTCAGAGTTGGGCGCAGGCTTCAGAATCGCGGCGCTCGATTTGGAACTAAGGGGCGCGGGCAACCTGCTGGGCGGCGAGCAGTCCGGGCACATGGACGCGCTCGGCTTCGATCTTTACACGCAGATGCTCGAGCGTACCGTCGCCGAGTTGCGCGGCGAGCAGGTTGAAGACGAACCAACGGTTTCGATCAATCTGGGCGTCGATGTCGCCATTCCCGAAACTTACATCAGCGACATGGGCCAGCGGCTGCGCACGTACAAACGGGTTTCATCGGCGCGCGACGAAGAAGCGCTCGCCGGGATTCGCGCCGAGACCGAGGATCGTTACGGGCGCATTCCCGAACCTGTTGACGACCTTTTTGCGTACGCGCGCCTGAGACAAACTGCTGAAGAAGTTGGCGTCATTTCGGTTGACCGCGCGCCGGGTGGAATTGCAGTAAAAATGACTGAAAAAGCCCGTGTCGCGCCCGAAAAACTGATGGAATTGGTTAGCGCCCGGGACGGCGCAAGCTTCACGCCCAGCGGCGTTTTACGGCTGGAATTGAGTGATGAAGAACGGGACGAGGTGCTGACCGTCGCGCGGCGCGTGTTGCTGCAAATCAGGAGCGACGGTTAGAATCTTCTGCCCGGCATTAAGGACAATTGAAATTATGAAATTCAAATTTAGTATCACAGCTCTGTTTTTAACGGGCGCATTTCTGGTCTCGGCCTCAATCGCTCGTGCTCAGGAAGGCGAACCTGTTGTGGTTGATGAAGTCATCGCGCAGGTCAACGACGGCGTGGTCACGCTTTCGCAGTTGAAGCGCGAAATGAAAGAACGCGTGGAAACTTTGAAGCAGAGCGGCATGCCGGAACAGCAGGCACAGGCTGAAGTCGAAAAGCGCAAGGCCGAGCTGATTGCGACGCTGATCAATGAAGAGTTGCTGCTGCAAAAGGGCAAGGAGCTCGATCTGAGCGAGCGCGTCGAGGCGCAGGTAAACAAGCGTATGCTCGAAGTCGCCCAGGAGAACAAGATCCCGTCAATCGAGAAGCTGGAAGACGAGATGCGCAAAGCAGGCGTCGATCCGGTGGCGACGCGCGCGACAATGCGGGCCGAGATGATGAAGCAGGCCGTCCTGGAAAGCGAAGTCGATACAAAGCTGTTTTATGGCCTGAGTATTGATGAGTTGCGAAAATACTTCGATACGCATCGCGACAAGTTTCTGAAGCCGGAAACTGTCGAGCTGTCGGAAATATACTTGACCCTGGCCGGCAAATCCGAAAGCGAAGTGAAAGCGCGCGCCACGGAACTCGTCAAGCAGATTCGCGGCGGCGCGGATTTCGGAACGTTGGCGGCCGCTTATTCGGAACGCAGCCAGCAGAACAAAGGCAAGGTCGGACTGTTCGAGGTGGCGAACCTGCGGCCGGACATCGCGGCCGCGATTAAGAACGTTCAGGTGGGCGGCGTCAGTGAGCCTTTGAAGACCGACGAGGGTTATCAGATTCTGCGCGTGGACGCGCGGACCGCCGGATCGACGACGCCAACGTTCAACGAGATGAAGGTGCGCGAAGCGATCACGATGGAGCGTCTGTCGAAAGAACGCGAAGACTACCTGCAACAACTGCGTAACGACGCGTATGTGAGCATTGCCGAGAGTTATCGCGCGGCAGTCGAGCCCCTGCTGAGAATAGTTCCGCCAGCCGCCGCCACAAAGAAGGAATCGAAGAAGGACAAGAAGAACAAGGACGCGAAACCGTAGCGGCGAAGGGCAAAGGGGTAAGCGCAAAGGGTTTTACTAAACGCTTTCCACTTTGCTCTTAGCTCTTTGCCGGCACCATGCGTCTGGACTTATTTCTCAAACTCAGCCGGCTTTGCCCGCGCCGCACCATAGCTCAGAAGCTTTGTGACGCGGGCATTGTTTTCCTCAACGGACGATCGGCAAAGCCCGCACACGAAGTCAAAGCCGGGGACGAGATTGCCATCCGCAAAGCCGATGAAGAAATTGTCGCACGCATCCTAAGTGTTCCCTCCGCGAGCAATGTTTCGCGGCAGCAGTCAAAGGAACTGATCGAGATCGTAGGGCGGAATCGTCGCGGCTAAGTCAACTTACCGAAAATCGCGTGAAATGTCGGCTTTGGTCCACATGAGGTAAAATCTCGTGTGGCTTTTTTTATGACGCAGATCAAGCCCTTCAAGATTCGCGACATCGAAATCAATCCGCCGCTGGTGCTTTCGCCCATGGCCGGGGTCACGGACATTTCGTTTCGACGTCTGCTGAAGCAGCGCGGCGGTATCGGTCTGACTGTCTCAGAATTCATTTCGGTCGAAGGCCTGACGCGCAACAATCCAAAGTCGAAACGGCAGATGCGCTTTTATGAAAACGAGCGGCCGTTCGCCGTGCAAATCTTTGGCGGGCAACCGGAGCGCATGCGCATGGCCGCGGAGATGGCCGAAGAGGTTGGCGCAGACATTCTCGACGTGAACTGCGGCTGTCCGGCGCCGAAGGTTGTGAAGCACGGCGGCGGCTCGGGTCTTTTGAAAGATCATGAGCGTCTGGAAACCATCCTGAACGAGATCAAAAAAGCTATTTCGATTCCGATGACGATCAAGATTCGCGCCGGCTTTTACGACCACACTATCAATGCGGTTGAGACGGCAAAGCTCGCTGAAGCCTGCGGAGCAGAGCACATCGCGCTGCACGGCCGTACGAAAGAACAGGGTTATCGCGGGCTAGCCAATTGGGATTTAGTACGCGAAATCAAAAAGGCCGTGAGCGTTCCCGTCTCGGGCAGCGGCGACGTCGCTACGATTCAGCAAGCGTTCGACCGATTTCGCGAAACCGGCTGTGATGGCGTGCTAATCGGCCGCGGCGCGATGGCGAATCCCTGGATCTTCCGGCAGATCGAAGACGCGATGCATGGGCGCGAGCCGTTTCAGCCGACGCTTGAGGACAAGCGCGCGTTACTGGTCGAGTACTTTGAAATGCTTCAACAGGACATGCCGCAGATGGCGGCGATTGGGAGGATGAAGCAACTGGCGGGGCAGTTTACGCGCGGTTTGCAGGGCGGCGCGCTGTTCCGCACGGCGCTCTATCATTCGCACTCAGTCGCAGAGATTCTCGATCGGATTTCCGAATACTTCGAAACGATTACTGCGGGGAAGCAGTACTTCGGGGAGACGGGACCGGCTCGGGAATTGATTGAGGCGCCGGTGTTGGATTCCTGCGAGGCCGCTTCGGTTTAGTCACAGTAGAGGGTTCGGCGTTTTTGGCAATGTACTCAGCGCCCGTATTCAGATTCACCGCCGCCGGGTAACCCTTGCCCGTCAACGTGGCGATGTCGATGACGAATTCCCTCTGGCGGCGCAACTTTCTCTGGCGCTCGGCTTCAGCTTTCCGCGCCGCTGCCGCGGCAAGTTTCTCTTCCTTGGTCTGATTCGCGGCCGGAGTTGGCGTGGGTGTCGGCAGTTTCTTCGGATGACGGGAGACTACATTCAACGTTCCCCACACCTGTGATTTTTCCTCGTCAGAAAGCCTTTCGAAAGTGATTCCATTCGCCTCGAGCACCGCGCGCAGTTTCTCTTCAGTGTTGGTGTTCTGTCCATAGACGTCGCGATAAATGTGCAGCTTGCCGTCTTCGGCGACGATCGTTTCGTAACGCAACTCAACCGGCACCAATTGAATTAGCTTCACCACCTGGGTGCGCGCCGGGTGTTTCAAATACGCCGTGATCGTGCCGGCGGACAATTCGGTGCGGGTAGCGTCGGCCAGCACTTTTGCGAAATCTTTGACCTGATCGTTTGTCAGCCCGACGCAGCCATGCGATGCGAACGTGCCAATCTTCGCGAGCGGCTTTCCGCCATGAATCAAATTGGCGCCGCCGATCGGTATCTTAATTGGCCCCAGCGGATTCCCCTTCGCGCCCGCCGCGACAACTTCGCCCGGATTCGACGCCCACGATTCGTTCGGCTGGGTCCAGGTTGGATTGAAGATAATCATCTCCGCTTTCCGAAAACCTCTCGGCAAAGGGAATTCCGGATAGCCGATTCCGATTTTGTAAGACTTGACCAGCGCTCCGCCTTGAAACAGATCCATGCGAAAAGCAGGAATGTTGACGACGATGCGTGTGTCCGTGGGAATGGCGTTTGGCCCCGGCAACATTGTCGGCTCAACGCTCCGCTGGTCCGACTTGTTGTCGGATGTGGGCGCGGTTTGAGTTTGCGCGGCTGCGGTACTAATCGCTGAACTCTGGGGTGATTGCCCACGCTGACAGGCAATAGTCGTGAACGCGGCGACGACGAGCAGTGCGGCCTTCCGGGGGGACTTCATATCAGGGGTAATTAACTCTCTTTCGCGCAGTATAACCTACCGGCGTGGCCACGGCGGTTTTTTGTGGCGCACCACAGCACCCACGACGAACCGCCGCCACGATTTTGCCTGGCTGCTAGCTAAAATCCTCGACAGACAGGGCGAAATCGGTATAATTGGCGCGCGTTTCGCGAACAATCTCCCCGAAGCAGTCAGAAACACCGGATTTACGCAATTCAGCTTTGCCGCTGGAGGAGCGCATGGCCGATGCTGGCGCAGTAGCCGAACACAAATCAACTGGATTTATTCGCGGTCTCGGATTGCTTGATTCGACGATGATTGTCGCCGGATCCATGATTGGATCCGGCATTTTTATTGTCTCGGGCGCCATTTCGAAACAGGTCGGCGCGCCAGGCTGGCTGTTAGTCGTCTGGCTGGTTACGGGCGCGCTCACCATGATCGGAGCGCTCAGCTACGGCGAACTAGCCGCGATGATGCCCAAGGCCGGCGGCCAGTACGTTTACCTCCGAGAAGCATTCTCGCCGATGTGGGGTTTCCTTTACGGCTGGACGCTGTTTCTCGTCATTCAAACCGGAACTATCGCGGCGGTCGCCGTGGGCTTCGCGCGCTACCTCGGCATTCTGATTCCATCCGTCGGTGAAGAACGATATCTAATCGCGCCGAAGCGGCTCTTCGGCAGTTACGCAATCTCACTTTCGACTGCACAGGTCATCGCGATTCTCATGATCGTTCTGTTGACGTTCATGAACACGCGTGGGTTGAAGCTTGGAAAGCTCGTGCAGAATTCGTTTACGACTGCCAAGCTGGCCGCGCTGTTCGGCTTGATCGTGCTCGGAGTCTTGATCGGCTGGCAGAGCGATGTGGTGCGAGCAAACTTTGGAAATCTTTGGCAGGTACGCGGTGCTTTGGATGGCTTCGGCGGATTGACCGCAGCGACGACGTTCGGATTGTTCGTCGGAATCTGCGTTGCGCAAACGGGATCGCTCTTCTCGGCCGACGCGTGGAACAACATCACATTCACCGCCGGCGAAGTAAAGGATCCAAAGCGCAACATTCCGCTCGCGCTCGCATTTGGGACCGGGATCGTCATAACGCTTTACCTGCTCGCGAATGTTGCATACCTGGTGACGCTGCCATTCGACAAGATTCAGGGCGCGACGCGCGTCGCTTCGGATACCGCCAACGTGATCTTTCCCGGGCGCGGTGCAGTGATCATGGCCGTCGCGTTCCTGATCTCGACGTTCGGTTGTAACAACGGATTGATTCTCGCAGGTGCGCGCGCGTATTACGCGATGGCTCGTGATGGTCTGTTCTTCAGAAAGTCAGGTGTGTTGAATCACAAGCATGTGCCCGGCTGGGGCCTGTTGATTCAGGGAATCTGGGCGGCGCTGCTCGTGCTGCCACGCACGGTTAAGACTGACGCCGCCGGGATCGTTACGTATGGAAACCTGTACGGCAACCTTCTTGATTATGTGATTTCCGCCGCGCTGATTTTCTATATCCTGACGATCGCGGGAATCTTTCGGCTGCGCCAGACGCGGCCTGATGCAGAAAGGCCCTACAAAGCTTTTGGCTATCCCGTCGTGCCGGCTCTTTACATTATTGGCGCCGCTGTAATTCTGATTGTGCTCTTCACTTATCAGACCGCGACGACGTGGCCGGGCCTGATCATTGTGCTGACCGGAATTCCCGCTTACTTCATCTGGAAGAAGGTCGGGACGGCGATGCCTGAAGAAGGATCGATGTCTGAAGCAGCGGCGAAAGCCACGGGTGAATACTGAATTGCACAGCTTTAGTCTGTGTGACGTGATTCTGTAAATCAGTTCCGACACAGACCAAGTCTGTGCCACTAGTGCGTGGAGGCTAATTGATGGCTAATCAACTGTTCAGAACCAAACCACTCAGCCTGTTACTCGCGGAAGAGGCGGGCGATCACCGCTTGCGTCGCATTCTCGGCCCCGTGCAACTGACAGCGCTGGGAGTTGGCGCAATCATCGGCACCGGCATTTTCATTCT
>DATBSG010000252.1:0-4046 GCA_036559945.1 Pyrinomonadaceae bacterium | reverse complement strand
TCTTCGCGCAGTTCCGGCGGGACGAATTGCATGCCGAGACGCTTGTAGATGTCGCTCTCTCTAGTCAACCGCGGCAAAGACTGGCGTGCGAAGTTGCCGTTGCCCGACACAATATTCAATTTCTTTCTTGTCGCGATCGGCCGCACTTTCTTCAAGTGCGCCTCCGAACCCGTCGCGCGCCAAAGCGTAAGCGCGAACTCTTCGGGCTTCACAGCGATCAGCGTTGCTTTGAATCCTTCGCTCAAAACTACCGAGCACAGTTGTCGGGTCTTTGATTCAGTGCGAATCACTACCGGAAACCGAAGAAAGTGTTCGATGAGGGCTTGCGGATTCTTTGCCGAGGCGACGATCACAATTTGCGAGACCGTTTCTTTCCAACGCCGCGTCGCGCCCGCGGCTTCCGCCTTCACCAAGCCACGCGCGGTGCCGAGGTATTCCAGGATTTGTTCGCTGACACGCCACGCGTGATGAATGTGAATGAACTGTTCGCGATTCTCATGGCGGGCGATCGCGGCCAGAATCGCAGCTTCAGTCTTCGCGCCGAACCCTTTGATATTTCGTACCTTGCCGGCTTCGCACGCGGCGCGCAGTTCTTCGACGCTGGAGATCCCGAGCTCTGCCTGGAGTTTTTCGACTTTCTGAATCGACAATCCGGGAATGCGTGAAAGCTCAATGATTCCGGCGGGGAGTTCCGCGCGCAACTCATTCAGCATCGAGGACTCGCCGGTTTGATACAACTGCTCGATCTGTTTCGCGAGCGCGTAACCGATTCCTTTCACGAACGTCAGGCGATTCTCTTTTATCAGCTTCCCGATGTCTTCAGTTAGTTCGGCAACCGCGCGCGCGCCGGCTTTGTATGCGCGTGCTTTGAAGTACTGGCCGCCTTTCAAGTCGAGCAGCGCGCCAGTCTCCTGGAGCGCAGCGGCTATTGCGAACTTGTCTTTGAGTGGTTTCGCCAACTTTACGCGTTACGTCTTAATTGAATTTATGCGCCGCATGCTATCCCGACCGGTCGCGATTGTGTATCGCCGATTTATGGCATAGAGAATGCCTAGTTCCAAATGCACGGACTAGTTCCACTTTCGCAACCCGAACTCCAGAAGGGCAAAAGGATTCTGTAAGAATGGCGGACGAACTGCGCACCGAAGTCGAACAGGTAAAAGAGCGTGCGGACGTAAAGCAGGCCCTGAAACAAACAGGCGCTGCGCCGGCTGAGGAAAAGCCGAAGGCCGAAACCAAAGATAAACTATGGCTCGGCACGCACGTCATCATTCTGCTCGCGCTGGCCGCGGTTCGTTTCCTCCTGCAATTCAATTTGTTTGGCGTAGTGGCACAGTATCCCAATGCGATTCAATTTGTTCAAAGGCTCAATCTCGGCGCGATGGGCGTCGTGCTGCTTCTCGCCCTCGCGAAGGTGGTTGATGTTTACGGAATTGGTCAACTCCACAGTCCGGTCTCGCGATATAACCTCCGCCGCGTCGCGAAATTGGTACTCGCTCTTATCTTCGTCCTGATTGTCGTGGCCAGTCTTTTTTCGAACTGGTATACGACCCTCGTCTCTGTCGGCCTGCTTTCATTGATTCTGGGGCTGGCGGTGCAAACGCCCGTGACCAGCTTCCTCGGCTGGATCTACATTCTGGTGCGTGCACCCTATCGCGTCGGCGATCGAATTAAAATTGGCGCAGCGACCGGCGATGTGATCGACGTCAGCTACCTCGACACAACCCTGTGGGAATTCGGCGGTGGCGATTTGCTTTCAACCGATCATCCCACCGGGCGAATCATCAAATTTCCTAATTCCAAGATTCTCAATTCGACCGTCTATAACTACACCTGGCCGCTCTTTCCCTACATTTGGAACGAGATCAAATTTAGTGTTGCCTACGAGAGCGATCTGGAATTTGTGGCTGAGACCATGCAACGTGTGGCCGCCGAAGAGGTCGGGGAACGGATGATGAAGCACGTGCGCGTATTTCGCGAGATTCTGGCGCAAACGCCGGTCGATCAACTGGAAGTGCGCGAATACCCAGCCGTGCTGTTTCGCCCCAATGCCAACACGTGGCTGGATGCCATCGTGCGATACCTTGTGCATCCGAAAGAGGCGGGCCGCGTCAAGACGCGTCTGATCAAGAAACTCCTGGCCGAACTCAACGCAGCTCCCGAACGTGTGCTGTTCCCGAAAGGCAACGCTCGCTAGTTGGTACGCACGCCTCGGGCGTGCATTAACAACGCACGCGAGACGTGTGCGTACCCAATCGAGGCTGATACATGAACGAAGCATTCCGCAAATTCGCTCAAACGGTTTCGGACCTGGTGGGAACTTCCTGGGCATTTATTCTGGCTGCCGGTGTCGTCCTGGTTTGGGCCGCTACCGGTCCAGTCTTCAAATATTCGGACACGTGGCAACTCGTCATCAACACCAGCACAACCATCGTCACGTTCTTGATGGTGTTCCTGATTCAGAACACGCAGAACCGTGATGCCAAGGCGATCCATTTGAAGCTCGACGAACTAATCAAAGCAGAAAAGGGCGCGCGCACGGGATTGGTTGACCTGGAGGAGTTGTCTGACGAAGAACTGGAAGAGCTGAAAGAGGAGTTTGAGCGTCTTCACGAACATGTGAATGGCAAAACCCATAAGACCAAATCGAAAAAGGCAACGCGTCGCTGAGAGTCGGTTGCTTGCGATTCTGTCATTATGTTAGGGTTTCAAGCCTTTTTAGGCAGAAAAATAGCAAGGGAGACTTCAATGAAGAATCTAGTTTCAAAGACCAAAGCAATTATCGCGCTCGGCGTCATCGTTATGTTCGTGACGGCTACCGCGTTCGCGCGCGTCGGCAAACAGGATTTCGTGCTCCACAATGAGACCGGCGTCGAGATTCACGAGGTATATGTTTCTCCGGTGACCGCCCACGAATGGGAAGAGGATGTGCTGGGCACGGACACACTGCCCGATGGCGACAGCGTGAAAATCACCTTCGACGATCGGGACAAGCATGTCCACTGGGATTTGAAAGTTGTTGACGGCAAGGGCAACAGTATCGAGTGGCACGATCTCAACCTAATAGAAATCTCGGAAGTCACGCTGCACTACAAAGACGGCAAAGCGTGGGCGGACGTTAAGTAAACTTCACAACTAGCTAACCATCAGCCGCTTAAGTTGCCGCTGCGGTTGGTTGTCAGAGAAACAAGGCCCTGAAAGGATCTGCTCGGTCGAAGGAGGTAGGTCTTTTCGGGGTCTTCGTCTCAGTGCCACACTTCGTGCTCGCCCAAGCTTGTAATGCCTCACACTTTCAGTAGAATACGCCAACCGCTTTCTAACGTTCTTTTCGGAAGGGAATGCTGCCCATGCGTTCACGCGTAATACTTCTCTGCGTCACGATTGTATTTCTTGCTTGTCCCGTCGGCGCGCAAAAACGAAACATCACGGAAAAGGATCTGTTCAGCTTTAACTGGATCGCCGATCCGCAAGTATCGCCCGACGGCGCGCGCATCGCGTTCGTTAAAGTCACCGTCAACGACAAGAAGGACGGCTACAACACCGCGATTTGGATTGTTTCGACCGCCACGGCCGATGTGAAGCAGTTGACGGCGGGTCAGCGCGATTCTTCGCCGCGCTGGTCGCCCGACGGCAAATACCTTGTGTTCGTGCGCGTGCCAGAGAAGGATGGACGGCCCGACGCACCACAGCTTTTCATGCTGTCGATGGATGGCGGCGAAGCCTGGCAGTTCACCACGCTTCCGCGCGGCGCAGGCAATCCGCAATGGTCGCCCGACGGCAAGATGATCTCGTTTGGCAACGGCGCGACCACCGAAGAACTCGCGAAGCAAAAAGAGACGCTGCCGGTGCCCGCGCCGGCTGGCGCGACACAAGCGACCGCGTCGCCGACTCCGGCGCCGTCAGCTTCACCGAAGTCTTCGCCTGAACGCGAGAGCGACGTGCGTGTCATCACGCGCGCGGTCTATCGATCGAACGACTCAGGTTATCTCGATTTCAAGCATCCATCGCACATCTGGGTGGTGAATGCGCCGCGCACCGGCGAAGAC
>DATBSG010000251.1:0-5229 GCA_036559945.1 Pyrinomonadaceae bacterium | reverse complement strand
CGGTGCTTCAAGTAAAGGCGAGCGGCATTCCTTTGGTTGTCGAGAGTGCCGGCCCCAACAGCGGACTGGGCGGCACATCTTATATCGTCGTGCGGCTGGATGGATTGCCGACCGGGAGTTACAACCTCTCGATTAGTCTGCGTGGCGTAAACAGCACGAACGCGCCAACCATAGGGATCAAGTAACTTACGATTGAAGATTGGCGACGAGAGCGCAAGCGGGCGCCCCTGCGCTTTTTTGGTTTGGCGAGCTGCCAACGATTACGGAATGATCGTCAGCGTCGCTGAGTTGCTCGTGACCCCGCGGAGAGTCACGGTCAGTTGCAGGTCGCCCGTCGTCAGTCCCTGCGGCAGCTTAACGACGATGTAAGAAGCGCTCAGGCCGGTGACGCCGCTGACGGTGCCTACATTTTCGACCGGCAGATCAATTCCCGCCGCGCGAACCATTAGCGTTGAGTCTGGCTGGTTGAGCAGCGACGTGAAGATGATGATGCGCGTCAAGTGATCGCTGCTGAAATTGAAGTTGTCCACGACGCGGAACGGGCCGCGGACAAACGTCACGGAATCCACCGCAGCCGCGTTGTTCGTTCCCGTCTCGAGCAACAGCATCGGCGCCGACTCGGTAATCGTCAGTGTGCCGTTCGCGGTCCCCTGGTAGTTAGCGTCATTGATCATCGCCGACACGTCATATATGCCAATGTTCGTCGGCGATGCAACCGGCACGCTGTTCTGACTGTAAGTGACATTCACAGTTAGCCCGGGAGGGGTTGTTGATGTCGTCACAAACTTCGGATTGCCATCGTAAGTTTGAGTCAGGTTGCTGAGTGTGATGGTGGCTGTAGCTTTTTGCGCGGTGACATTTTCGGTTACTTGAGACGCAGCGTTGAAATTGCCGTCACCAACTTGATCGTATTTCACCGTGCACGTTCCGGTTCCGCTCGTCATCATGAACATCGCCCCCGTATTCGTGCACGCACCTGAACTTGAGTAAGAAACGGCGAATCCGGAACTGGAAGTCGCGGCGACTGTAAAGTTCGTGTTGTATGTCGCAGTTGCGGGAGCATGCGTGTTGACAGTAATTGACTGGTTGGCTTTGTTTACGGTCAACGGTCCTGTTCCGCCACTGCCCAAAAAGCTCACATCACTTGCGAAACTCGCACCCAAGGAATGAGGGCCGGTATTAAATCCTGACACGTTTAGCGTAGCGATACCGGCCTCGTTCGTTATTGGACATGTTGATTGACCCGTGCCGCCACAGACCGCATTTCCGTCCACGCTAAAGATAATGGGTTTTCCAATTAGCGCCGCAGCGCACCCCGCGGTAAGCTTCGCTGTTAGCGTGGCTGGGCCACCATAAACTCCGCTTCCCGAAACGTTCGAGATTGACGTCGGCGTCTTACTTGGCGGCGTGAGGAGAAAAGCGTGAAGCTGGCCGGAATGCATTCCGAATCCTACGATCTGCCCACCATCATTTATCGACTGCGCTTCTTGAAGAGTCCAACTTGCGTCTGAAATCAGCGCGTTAAGGTCCCTCACTTCAGTCTGGCTGAATTGGCCGTCGCAGTTGTCGTCCTGCCAAAGCACGGCATGCCTCGCGCCTGAAGATAGCTCTGACGTCCCTACTATTAGCCCGCTTGCGTTAATGTCGTATGCGTGACTCTGCGTGTACCCAGTAAGCACCCCAAGATCTTTCATGTCACCAGGATCGGAAAAGTTGTTGCCGTTGGCGTCGAACCAGACGAAAGCGTGATATGGGATGGGTACATTCATCGACGTGGTTTGGCTGTAACCGACAATGTGATTGTCTTCGGAAATTCTCCAGGCGAAGCTGTTAAGTTGGGGTGCCGTATTGTCCAGCGTGCCGAGATCAATATAAGTGCTGTTCCGGAGCATGAACGCATGCGTCGGCGCGCTGGCCCACAGAGCAATATTTCCGGTGTTGTTAATGCTTACGGCACGCGACCCGGAAAGCGTTTGTAGTCCTGCGCCCGCGTCCCACACAAATGCGATGCCGGCACCCACTCCTTCCGGCGAATCGTTGCTTAACAATCCCACGACACGATTGTTGTCATTGACGTCGTGCGCTATTCCGGTGGCGTTCGGGGGGAAGAAATCCGTCAGCTCGCCCGCATCCGAAATGCCATTGCCATTAATGTCTCGCCAAAAGAAGGCGCGTTGACCGGCCATTGCCTCAGAAAATCCCGCGGTTGATCCTGACGAGTTAACGCCAAAGGCAGTTCCATTGAAACCTGAGCCGGGCGTGATGTCCGTGGTGGTTGCGCCCTTCCGATAAAACGGATGATTGACCCCTGAGGTGGCGAAGTCGCCAACTACGTCGCCAGAGTTGTTGATGCTGTAGGCGCGGCTTTGCGTAGCGCCGACCGGCCCAAGGTCGGTGATCATGTAGGTGGTTCCTGACTGCGCATGGCTACGTCGCGTGGATAGCATGCCCAGCGTTGCCGCGGCCAGCACGCAGACCACTGCGAATTGCCACGTTTTGAAGCGACGTTTCGGTGGTGCCTTCACTTAGATTTATGAGAAAGGAAAAATCAGGAAATCCGTAGCCGGCTCACTCAACCAAGCGACCGGCAATCGGTCGAGGCTAACAGAAGAGCAGTTATCGAAAAGAAACTCTAATCGCGGTTACAGAGCAAGTCAACCAGAGAAAAGGTAGAGTACTGATAGAACTTCACAGCAATTCGGGGCAGTAGCCCGACCGTCAAGGAGGGCTCCCAATGCACGATTTAAATGAGCCTTCCCTGACGGTCGACTTACTGCCCCGCTTCGAGATTCGTGCCAGGGAACACCCCGCTACAGAAACTTCCAAACCTCTTCATAGACGTTTAATGTTAGCCGCGCAGTCCTTTGCCACGAGAACGTCGCCGCGTGGGCATGACCTTTCTTCGCCAAGTGCTCGCGTTCGGTATTGTCCTCCAGCAGTTCAATGATCGCTTTCGCGAGCTGCGTTTCGTCGAGCGGATCAACCAGCCGAGCTTTATCCTTCAGAGTCTCTTCCAACGCCGGAATGCGACCGGCGATGACCGGCGCGCCGCAAGCCATCGCCTCCAGTGGCGGCAAGCCGAACCCTTCGTAAATGGACGGATATGCAAACAGCTTGCACGACGAATAAAGCGCGCGCAGATCGTCATCATTCAGGTAACCAGTCATCCGCAGTCGATTGCCGAAGTTTGCCGCGGCAACGAATCGATCAAGTTCGTCGGTCAGCCAGCCTGCGCCGCCCGCGATCACGAGCTGCAGCCGATGCTGCGTCTCTCGCAGCACGGAATCGAATGCGCGCACCAGTGTCAGGAGGTTCTTGCGCGGTTCGATCGTGCCGACAAAAAGAATGAAATCGTTTTCAATGCCAAGCCGCTGTCGCACTTCCGCGGTATTTTCAAAGGGCATCGGCTGAA
This sequence comes from Pyrinomonadaceae bacterium, assembly GCA_036559945.1. Taxonomy (GTDB): domain Bacteria; phylum Acidobacteriota; class Blastocatellia; order Pyrinomonadales; family Pyrinomonadaceae; genus UBA11740. The sequence goes on along the minus strand of DATBSG010000251.1, from coordinate 1,817 downwards.
AACTTTTCCGCGGTGCTTCTGGCGTAACCGCGATTCGGCTGGGGTCGATCCTAAATCGATCGGTGACTTCGCGTTTGACTGCGTCGGTCGGCGTGATGATACGCGTCGCGGCGCGCAACATTATCGGCATGCGCCTTTGCGCGCGGCGCGCGATCGTCTCTTCATGTTTGTCCACGTGCGTGAAGACCGAAAGGTCGTGCACCGTAACGATGTTCCGTTCGCGGTTCCACAACGGCACTTCATAATTTGTCCCATGAAAAATATCGAGCGAGGCGCGCCGCACATAAAGCGGCAAGCCGACCGCCCACCATCTGCCGGTGAGGAAATTTGTCTTCACCTCGATCGATCGCATGTTCGGCTGTGTTCCGATCTCCGCGACGACTTCAGGCGCGAACGGCTTAGGCGCGAGCAGTTCGAATGAGTGTTCGGGCGCCAGCTCGGCCAAAGCTTTCGCCAATTCGCAGGTGTAATGGCCAACACCCGTTTTGAACCTGGTAAGTGGGTAACCGTCGAGGCCTATTCGCATTTAAAGTCACGCAACCTGTCAGTCGGTGCGAAACGTTCCGACCGAGACGATATCATTGCCACATATTTTATGAGAGGTGGCGGGCGGCGGCGTGTTAGAATTCCACGCGCTCTCCAGCGTCGCGTCGCCCCCCCTCGTCCAGTGATTCAGATGATTCGCAAATTACCCGGCCTGTTTGTTCTCGCAATGGCGCTTGTCGCTGGAATTCTGCCGGGTCACGGGTCTTCAGCCGCATCCGCATCCCCCGAGCCCACAAGCTTTGGTGAGCATCGCTGGCTCAGAAATCCAATTATTGTTTCGCTATCCAGTTCGATGGATGCGCCGCCGCCAAACATCAAGCCCGGCAGCGATGTGAAGGCGGCAGTGCAGCATGCGTTGCAAAGCTGGTCGGATGCTGCGGGCATTCAGTTTCTCGAAACCTCTTCGGCGAACGAAACCATCAGTCCGGTAAACGAAGGCGATGGAGTCAACTTGCTCACGGTCTCTGCCGCGAATGCTTCGGAGTTTGCCGCGTCAGACGCGCCGGCGCGCACCCGAGTGTTCCACGACTCAGGCGGTGCGATCGTCGAGGCCGACATCGCTTTGAATCCTACCGCGCAGTTTTCGGATGACGGCACTCCCGGCACCTACGATTTGGAATCGACGTTTGCGCATGAGATTGGACACTTAATCGGCCTCGAGCATTCGGCGGTGATCGGCGCAACCATGCAGCCGCGGCAAGCATTGAACGGTGTGTACGGCTTGCCGGCGTTTACGCAGCGAAGTTTGTCGGAAGACGACATCTCCGGCGCGCGTGCATTGTATGGCCGGCGCGGAGGCTGGTCATCGATTTCAGGGCGGTTAACCACGAACGTAACCGGACGGGCCCGATCGATCTTTGGCGCGAATATTTTTGCTGAAGACGTTGCGAGCGGTATCGTCGTCGGCAGCAGCATCAGCTCGACTTCGGGAACGTATCGCGTTCAGGGCTTGCGTGCTGGTGTTTACCGTGTGTTTGCGCAGCCGCTTGAGGGGCCGGTGTCGGCGCAAGACATCGGCGCCAACGGCTCGCAGGCTGGGTTGATCGAAACCACGCCGCCATTTCTCAGCTTCGTTGCGTCAAGTTCTTCGCCCTCGCAATCGCTGAACGTGAGCGCGAATTCAGCGATTCGGTTGAGCTATTTCGTTTTCTCGCGCTCGCCAGTGTTGACGCCACGCTTAATTGGAATGAATGGGGAGCTCTCAACCGCACCATTGCCGCTACGGCCGGGCGAGACGTTCACTATCTATGTGGCTGGTGAAGGAGTTGACG
>DATBSG010000250.1:0-3100 GCA_036559945.1 Pyrinomonadaceae bacterium | reverse complement strand
CCGGGCGCGTACGAGTCTCGCAAGAGCTTCGTAAGATCGCCGGTGAACTCGCTCTCGGGCAGAAGTTTCAGCAACGACTCAAGAACGCCTGTAATCGAACCGTCCAACCTGACGCGGCCCACCGGCAGGCCTTCGGTGTGAATTTCGGTCGGCACCGTTACTTTTTCGAGAGCGCAATCGCGATTAATGAATTCGGCCCAGGCGACTTCCGCGAAATCGTGATCTTCAGTGGCAATCCAAAATACCGGAACGGCTTTGACACCGCGCTGCGATAGACAATCGGCGAGTTTTACGGCTGACAGCGCTTTGTAAATTGTGTAGAGCGGGCCGCCAAACAATCCAGCCTGTTGACCAGAGACCACTGCGATGCAGTCCGATTGGCGCAACGTCTGGATGTGGCTGAGTGTTTGTTCGCTAGCTCCCCAGCCGCGATTCATTCGCTCGAGGGCTTCGCAAAGTTTGTTTCTATCGGTCTCGTAATTCGACAACACCCGATCGCGCCGTTCAGGCAAGTCGTAATGATGCGCTACTGCCTCCGGATAGAAACGCCGCAGGGCCAGCGGATCGCGCAAATAGTCGAGAAACAAACGACTCTGATGCGGAATCTGATCGAAAGGAACCTTTTCGATGCGCAGTCCGGCTTGTTCAGGCGAAGGGTGACACGCAGTTTCGGCGGTGCTCAAAATCGGGTTTGCTCCTGTCGGAGCATTCTACGCCAGTCAGTGTCAGAACCGAGAGCGGTAGCGACCGGATCTATAATCAAGTTGAATTTATGATCCCGTCGCTACCGCTCCGGGTTCCGACACGAACGTTCTGGTAAGACATTTATTGGCTTCGGTCAACAACTGTGCAATCTCGTCGCGCGCCGCTTCGCTAGGCCTTATCAAAGGCGCTCGCACGGCGCCGCCGACATATCCGGCCATCTCCAGCGCCGCCTTCAGTCCGCCGATGCCGTAAGTCTTTGTGACGGCGCGCGCGAGTGGCACCAGCTTCTCCTGCAAAGCGGTGGCGCGATCGATTTCACCAGCGCGCACAGTGCGATAAATTTCCAGACAAACGTCCGGCGCCACGCAACCGACGGCAAGAATTCCGCCACGGGCTCCCGCTTGTAAGGAATCCGAGAAAACAGTGCCGTTGCCAATCGTCATCGCAAAATCCTTCCCAACCAGGCTCACCGTTTTGCGGAACTTCGTGACATCGTTCGAGCTGTCCTTCATACCAATGATGTTTTCATGTTCGCTCAGACGCGCAGCTGTCTCCGGCTCGATGGTAATCCCCGTCAAGTCAGGCATGCTGTAAAGAATGATCGGAATGCGTGAAGCGTCGGCCACCATCGTGTAATGATCAACCAGCGCGTCCTGAGTGATCGCCGATCGATAGTAGTGCGGCGTAATCACCAGCACCGCTTCGGCGCCGGCGTTCGCTGCGCGTTCAATCTCACCGATCGTCCCGCGCGTGCTTTGCTGTCCGGCGCCGACGATAAATGTCATCGTCCCGGGCACAGCCTGCCTCGCGGTTTCGATCACCTGAAGGTATTCGCGCTCGTCGAGGTTCACCCGCTCGCCGGTTGACCCAAGAATTACGTAGCCAGTGATGCCTGTGCCATTCCAGCGTCCGATATTTCCTTTGAGCGCCGCGGTATCGACCTCGTCATTTGCCGTGAACGGCGTCGTAATAGGCAACAGAAGACCGGAAAGATTGATTGACATGAGTGCGTGATTATAACTCAGGTTTGAATGGCAACCAGGTTGCGACACCTTCTATCGTCACCTATAATTCGAAGCGGTTTCCAGCCCAAAGGAAAGGCAAATCGATGCCATATCTCAAGCCGCAACGGCCGGAAAAAGTCAGCGCGCCTTCGTTGAAGGCCAGCAAAGAGCGTGGTGAGAAGCTGGTCTGCCTGACGGCCTACGATTATCCGACCGCACGCATTGTTGATGAGGCAGGCATCGACATCATTCTCGTCGGCGACAGTCTCGGCAATGTGGTGCTCGGTTACGGCAACACGGTGCCGGTCACGCTTGAGGAGATTCTGATCCACGTGAAAGCCGTGCGGCGCGGAGTTGAGCGCGCGCTGCTGGTAGCCGACATGCCCTACGGGTCATTTCATACCGGCGCCGATGACACCGTGCGCGCTGCGTTGCGTTTGGTGAAAGAAGGCGAAGCTGAAGCAGTCAAACTCGAAGGCGGACAGAAACGCGTGAAGCTGGTTAAGCGTTTGGTCAATGAAGAAATTTCAGTGATGGGCCATATTGGATTGACGCCGCAGTCGATCAATCAGCTTGGCGCGTATCGAGTGCAAGGCAAGACGGCTGATGCGGCTCGTCAACTGCTTGATGACGCCTATGCGTTGGAGGAAGCCGGGGTATTCTCAATCGTCCTCGAGTTAGTGCCGCGCGAGCTCGCGCAGATGATTACCGAGCGCATCAAAATTCCGACAATTGGCATTGGCGCGGGCGTGCACTGCGACATTCAGGTGCTGGTCTTTCACGACTTGCTGGGAATGGCCTTTGGAAAACTGCCACGTTTCGTCCGCGAATATGCGAACCTCCGCGAGACGATCACCGACGCCGTCACGCGGTGGGCCGAAGACGTGCGCAGCGGAAACTATCCTTCTGAAGCCGAAGGATATGGACTGCCGGCGGAAGCGGCAGAAGAGTTGAAGATCGAACTTAAGGAAGGCAGGAAAGTTTAATAGTCTCGGAAGTTGCGATCTCGGTCTTCGGTCTTTGATCTTTGGTCTTTGAAAGCGAAGACCAAAGCCCTAAGACCAAAGGCCTTCTTTTATGGAAGTTATTGACAGCCGCGTTCGCATGATGTCGATTGCGCACGAACTTCGCCGCGCCAATCGCACCATCGGCTTTGTGCCGACGATGGGAGCGCTGCACGAAGGTCATCTGAGCCTGGTGCGGGAAGCTCGCGCGAAATGCGACGTTGTAGTTGTTTCGATCTTCGTCAATCCGGCGCAGTTTGATCGCCCGGAAGACTTGAGTTCGTATCCTCGCGATCTGAAGCGCGATCTGGCTCTACTTGGCGAATGCAATGTCGATTATGTGTTTGCTCCATCCGCCGAAGAGATCTATCCAGCAGGCTTCTCAAC
>DATBSG010000249.1:0-2036 GCA_036559945.1 Pyrinomonadaceae bacterium | reverse complement strand
GGCCTGGTTGGGAATTGTGCTGAGTTGCTGCCGGAGATCGTCCGCCGCGGCGTGAAGGTCGATGTAGTCACTGATCAGACGAGCGCGCACGATCCGCTGAACGGTTACATACCGGCTGGCCTTTCAGTCGAAGGGGCGATCGAGTTGCGGCGAATTGATCCGGAGGGTTACGTCAAACGCGCAATGGACTCGATGGCGATTCATGTCGAAGCGATGCTCGCGCTGAAACGGAACGGCGCGGTTGCCTTTGATTACGGCAACAACATTCGCAAGATGGCGTTCGATGCTGGAGTGAAGGACGCGTTTGAGATTCCCGGCTTCGTGCCCGAATACATTCGGCCGCTCTTCTGTGAAGGCAAAGGTCCGTTTCGTTGGGTAGCACTGTCAGGCGAAGCGGAAGACATTCGCAAGACGGACGATCTCGCGCTCGAACTTTTTCCCGATGACCAGACCTTGAATCGTTGGCTACGCCTATCGCGCGATCGAGTCAAGTTTCAGGGGCTGCCGGCGCGCATCTGCTGGCTTGGCTATGGCGAGCGCGCCGAGATGGGTGAAGCAATCAATGAACTGGTCCGGCGTGGCGATTTGAAAGCGCCGATCGCGATTGGCCGCGATCATCTCGATACGGGATCAGTTGCGTCGCCGTTTCGCGAGACTGAAGGAATGAAAGACGGCTCGGATGCCGTGGCTGACTGGCCGATTCTCAACGCGCTCTTGAACACTGCGAGCGGCGCTAGCTGGGTTTCGTTTCATCACGGCGGCGGCGTCGGCATCGGCTATTCTTTGCATGCCGGACAAGTCTCGGTTGCCGACGGCACAGACGAAGCGGCCAAACGCTTGAATCGCGTGCTCACAAACGATCCCGGCCTCGGCATCGCGCGTCATGTCGATGCGGGATATGAAGAAGCAATCGAGACAGCGCGGGAGAAGGGCGTAAAGATTCCAATGTTGAGTCAAGGGGAAACGAAATGAAACTTCGTGTGATGTCCAGCTGTGTTCTGGCAATAATGATATCGACTGTGGCTCATGCCGCGAAGATCACGACCACTGAACAACTCGTCCAGGCGATGCAGAAGAAGTACGCGAAGTCGTGGTACCAGACGGCGACGTTCGTGCAGAAGACCACGAACATCGACAAGGATGGAAGCAAGAAAGTCGAGACGTGGTACGAAGCACTGTCTGTGCCCGGTTCGTTACGAATAGATTTCACGCCGACGAAAGAGGGGAACGGAATTCTTTTCACCAACAATCAAATCTATGTGTTCAAAAGCGGCAAGGTCGAAAACAACCGGCCTTATGTTCATCCACTGATGGTTCTTGGCTTCCATATTTATCGCTTGCCGCAGAGCGACGTGATTGAGAAACTTAAAAGCCTGAAATTCGATCTGCCAATTTTTCGCGAGGACACGTGGCAAGGTCGGCCGGTTTACGTCGTCGGCGCGACGGTGGGCGATCTGCACTCGGCGCAATTTTGGATCGACAAGAACAATCTGTATTTCGTGCGCATGATTCGGCCCGCCGGCAAAGATGGCGCGCAAACGCAGGAGACGCAGTTCAACAAATATCAGAAACTGGGCGGCGGCTGGATGTCGCCGGAAGTGATCTTCATGGTCGATGGCAAAGTGGTAACCACTGAAGAGTATTCTGAGCTGCGGGCCGATGTGCCGCTGCCTGATAAGCTGTTTGATCCGCAATCGTTCGCGACGGTACATTGGAGAGAATAATGTCTGAACCGCCTGCGGTAGCGGGCGGTTGGACTTGCCTAATCGATCATTGGATTGATCAACGGCCCGCTACCGCAGGCCGTTCTGACTTCAAGCTAGGAGCCGCTTCATGACCCCCAAACGCCTAATTGCCATCGCATTCGTCGTCCTGCTCGCGACAACCACGGCAGTTCGCGCTCAGGAAAACTCAAAATCAAAACCCGATCCACCGGCGCCGCGCGCCAAGGACGGTAGGAAACTTCTGACGGCAATGGATCTGATGAAGATCAACTCGGTCGGCTCGCCGCGCATCTCGCCGGACGGTTCGCGCGT
>DATBSG010000248.1:0-10711 GCA_036559945.1 Pyrinomonadaceae bacterium | reverse complement strand
CCGCGCTCGATCATCTTCGTGACGAACTCAGGCATGACAAACATTTCGCGCTCAGCATCGTCAGGAAGATTTTCGTGGAGGTTTCTGACTACATGAGCGAACACGTCGAGTCCGACGAGATCGAAGGTGCGAAACGTCGCTGTCTTGGGACGACCGGCCGCGGGCCCCGTAATCTTATCGACTTCTTCGATCGAGTAACCGTCTTCGAGCATCGTGCGCATGGTCACCAGCGCGCCATACGTGCCGATGCGGTTCGCAATGAAGTTCGGCCGGTCCTTTGCGACCACGACGCCTTTGCCGAGGCGTTCATCGAGAAATCCAAACATCGCGCACGAGACTTCCGGCTTCGTCCATTCGGTGCGAATCAATTCGACCAGGTGCATGTAGCGCGGCGGATTGAAAAAGTGCATGCCGAGGAAATGTCCGCGAAAATCTTCCGAGCGTCCTTCGGCGAGAAGCTTGAGCGGAATGCCACTGGTATTCGAAGCAATGACTGAACCGGGCTTTCGATGCTGCTCGACTTTCTCGAATAAGCTGCGCTTGATTTCGAGATTCTCGACGACTGCTTCGATAATCAGATCGCAGTCCTTCAGCTTCGCGAGATCGTCTTCAAAGTTGCCGATATGGACGAGGGAAGCGCGATTGGGTGTGAAGAACGCTGCGGGTTTAGCTTTTTTGGCGGCTTCGAATCCGGCACGAGCGATGGCGTTTCGATCCTGCGCCTCAGTGTCCTTCGGAACGATGTCGAGTAACAGCGTCGGAACACCAGCGTTCGCGAGGTGCGCAGCGATCTGCGCGCCCATCGTGCCCGCGCCCAGCACCGCAGCCTTTTTTCACAGTTATCATGGCCGCTAGATAATACTGAATGAGTATTCATTCAGCAAGCCTCTTGGAGTGCGGCGGCAGACGTAGCGCGAGACGTCGCTTTGGATTCGTGAAACAGATCCAAAGCGTCGTCAAAGCCGGCCCGCTCCAAATCAGTTTCCTACTTGTCCGGTGAAAACGTTCTTGTCGATCTGCGCGGGATTACCAAGCACGACGAAGCGAATGTTGCGCATATATTTTTGCGCGACTCGCTGCACGTCGGCAGGTGTAACGGCGCGAAGCTTTGCGATTGTCTCGAACGAATTGCGCCAGCCGCCGCCGATTAGCTCGTACTCTGCCAGGTTTGCGGCCTGCGCGGCGTTCGTTTCCTGGCCCAGATAGTATGTAGTGAGATACTGCGAGACGACACCTGTGATGTCGGATTGATCCAGCGGCTGAGTTTGGAGACGTCGGATTTGATCGAGCATCACACGCACCGCTTGATTGGCATCGACGGCCGTGACGTAAATGCCACCGACGTTCGCCCCCTGGCTGGAAAGAAAAGCGCTGGGTGCATACGAAAGGTTTCGCTTGACGCGCACCTCTTCGAACACGCGATCGCGCAGCATCGCGGACGCGACTTCCATTGGATAGATGTCGGGAGAGGTTATCGGCGGCGCCGCGAACAAGCCTTGAATGTAATTCGTCGGCAATCCACGCTGCGTGATTTCGACTGTCGATGCGCTGAATGAAAGTTGCGGCACGGCGTCAGCTTTATAGTTACCGCGCGGCAGTTTCCCGAACGACGCCGCGATGCGCGTTTTTAACTGATTGGCATCGAGGTCACCGACAATCACCAGCATCAGTCGCGAGGTTTCCATCATCTGCTGGTGATAGCGGCGCACGTCGTCCAACGTCAGCCGCGAAACGGATTCAACCGTTCCCTCTGGACGGTTGATGTAAGGATGGCCAGCGTAGGCCGCTTGTTCCTGAAGCCTTTGCAGGTAAGTATCCGGATCGTCCGTGTCATCCGAGAGACTAGTCAGTGCGCGTGTCTTTGTCAGATCGAAGTCTTCTTTTGTGAATGCCGGATGCAACGCGACGTCGGTGAACAGATTCCACATGCTGTCAAAATTCGCGCGGGTCGAAGTAAAAGAGAGCACGGAATAATCATAGTTGCCGCTCGAACCGATTACGGTTCCGGTGCGCGCCAACTCTGATCGCAGACGCTCGCGCGGATAACCAGCGCTCCCTTCCGACATCACGTTCAGCATTAGGGTTTCGATACCGGCGTTGGCTGTTGTGATGTTGCGCGAACCGCCTCTCAAGAAAAGGCCGGCTGCGACGGTTTGGCTGCCTTCGCGCCGCTTGACGAGCACTTTCAATCCGTTGACTTCGAATTCGGTGACCAGCGCCGCCTGTCTCGCGATCAGGCTTTGCAAATCAGTTGATTGCGACGGTGTGGGCGTCGGGGTTTGCGCGAGCGCAGTAGCCGCGCAAAAAACAGAAACACAGAGCAGTGCTGCGCCAATTAAAAACGATTTGACATTTGTCATTTGACATTTCTCATTTGCAAATTGTGATTCTGAATATCTCATCAGCGCCAAATATTTTGTTCGAGCGTTCGTCGGTGCTTCGCAATTTCGCCAATGACAAATGTCAAATGACAAGTGTCAAATAACTACTGCCCGATCAACTCCTCAGACGTTAATTTGATCTGTTGTTGTGCTTCCGGTGAAATCAGCGCCAGGCCGACATGCGGCTTGCCCTGAATATAAGTCGTTACGTAACGGCTAATGTCGGCGCGCGACGTCCGCCGCAGATTCGGCAGGTAACCGCGGAAGTAATCAAGCCCGGTTGATGACCACCAGAAACTCAAAGTGTGCGCGTACTCGCTCAGCTTTTCTCTTGAATACAGATCGTCCGCTTCCAGCAGCGCCTTCGCATTCTCAAGTTGCTCGTCAGTGAAGTAGTCCTTGTCGTTGAAGTGAGCGACTTCGTTGTAGATCGCCTTGAGTGCCTCATGCGCTTTATCGGGCGTCGTCTGCGCGATGATTTGAATTGGGCCGACGTTGCGCTGCGTCAAATACCCAATCGTCACGCCCGATACGAGCCCGCTATCGACGAGATTGTGCTGAAAGCGCGAGTTCGGCTGCGTCAGGATGAAAGAGAAAACGTCCGCAGCGTAAGTCGCGGCGTTGTCTTTGCCGACTGAAGGTCCTTGCCACCCAATATTGAAGATGATGTTTTGCACCGGCTGCTGAACGACCGCGCCCTCGCTTTTTGGCAGCGGCGGATGCTCAACCATCGGAAATTCAACGAAGGGATCTTTCTCACGTTTTGGCCAGTCGCCGTAAAACTCCTGCGCCAGTTTGAAGACCTCATCTGCATTAACGTCCCCCGTCACGACCAGCGCGGAATTATTCGGCACGTAGTATCGCGACTGAATCAGACGCATCATGTCGGTCGTCGCCGACGAAACTGTCTCGCGATTGCCGAGCGGATTCTTGCGGCTGGGATATTTGTAAAAGAGCCGGCTCGTCATCTCGAGGTTCAAGTAATAGAACGGATTCGATTCGTTGCGATCAATCTCGCCGATGACGACTTGGCGCTCGCGTTCGAACTCGCCTTTTTCGAACAGAGGGTAACGCGCCGCATCGCGCATGAAGTTCATCGCCGTGCGCAGATTCGGACTCGTCGTCGTGAAATAGTAATCGACCACTTCTTCGCGCGTCTGGCCATTGTAAGCAATGCCGAGCTGCCCAATCCTTTGCAGATATTCTTCCGCGTTCGCAATCGCGCGGTTCGCTTTGAAGAACATGTGCTCGTAGAGATGCGACAGGCCGTTCAATTCCGGCGGCTCAGTGAACGAGCCGTTACGCACGGCCAATTCAATAGTCACGAGCGGCACTGAATGATCTTCCAGCGTCACGATCTCCAGCCCGTTCGGCAGGACGCGACTGTTTATGTCCGTCGCCGGCTTGGCAGCGCTCGTGGCACGCGCAGGCGCTGCGTTTTGGCCCTGTTGAGCTTGAGGAACTGTTGCGAATTGCGGCCGCGCCGGCAATTGAGCGACGGCGCCGAGAACAAGAGCGACAGCTAATAGAATTCGTTTCACGCTATGATTCCGTTCTGTTGTAAGGCAGGCCACCACCCGCCCCACGATTTGTGCGCTTATTAATACGCGCGAAAACTTTAGAGGGATGCAAAAATAAACTGTAGCACAGCGACGCTTCCGGCACGCAGGGCACCCGAATCGGCGTCGGAAGCTTTCGATGTTGTGTGTAAGAAATTAGATGTCAGCCGTCGCGATTATGCGCGCTTTTGTTCCCAATCGGGCATGCCGCAATGCCAAGACAGGCAATGGCGTTTGATCGAGTTACCTTGTAGAATCTGGCTGCTCAAGACACGAAGCTAACGCATCGCGCGTTTACCAGAATCGACAATGGCTCTGCTCAAAATTACCGACGCGAGTGGCCGCCAGTCTCAACATAATTTGGCGGCGAAGACGACCTGCATGATTGGACGGGCACCCGACAATCAGATCGTGCTGGACGACCCGCGCGCGTCGCGACACCACGCTCACATCAGGCCCGGCGACGACGGCGGGTTTGTGATTGTCGACGGCGTTTATGTCAACGGCCAGATTCATCGCAGCGCGAATAAGGTGTATGTCAACGGTGAACAGAAGCTCGAGCATTCGCTAAAGAACGGTGACCGGGTCACCATCGGCGCGAGCACGCTGAAATTTGAGCAGCCGAAAGAAGAACGCACAGCCGATCTCAGTTATGACGACAAGCCGCTGGGCCACACGCAATTGCTGATGTCGGCGAAGGATGTGCTGTCCACGGTTTTGAAACAGCAAGCCGAAACTGGGCCGCTACCCGCCCCGGCGCGCGACAAAGTCCTCGAACAGTTGCAGCGAAAGGCCAACATCCTTGCCGAGCTTTACGAGATGAGCAAAGCGCTCGGCTCTGGTTTCGACCTCGACAAGATTTTCAAGATGGCCACGGACATTATCTTTCGCTCGACGCCCGCGGATCGCGTGATCGCGCTGCTCGCCGAAGGCGTCGTAACGGAACAGAATGCCGACGAAGCCAGACTCTTCCCAATCGCCACTCGCGCGCGCGACGAAAAGCTCGAAGCATTTGCGAAAAAGATGACGATTGGGCGCACCATCACCCGCAAGGTGATGAAAGATAGAGTGGCATTGCTTTCGCAGGATGCCGCGGCCGATGAACAATTCGCCGGCGTCGATTCGATTGTGTCGCAGGGTGTGCGCTCGACGATCTGCGCACCGCTATTCACTGAGTCGGGAGTGCACGGAGCGCTGTACGCAGATCGTCTTGACCCATTTTCTGCGTTCAAGCCAGACGATCTCGAATTGATCAGCGCGGTCGCCGCGCAGACGGCGATCGCCGTCGAGAACGTGCGGGCGCACGAGCGGCTGGCGAAAGAAGAAGTCGCGCGCGCTAACTACAGCCGGTTCTTGCCTGAGTATGTCGTCAAGCAAATACTTGAGAATCCCGACTCGTTCAAACTCGGCGGCGTCACGCAAACCATCACGATCCTGTTCGCCGACATTCGCGGCTTCACCCGGATTTCAGAGCACGCGGCGCCTGAAAAAATTGTCGATTTGCTTAATCGATACTTCTCAGCGATGACTGACATCATCTTTGCACACGGCGGGACGCTCGATAAGTATCTCGGTGACGGCTTGATGGCGTTGTTCGGCGCGCCGGCGACGACGCCGAAAGACGCGGCGAACGCTTTAGCGGCCGCCGTCGCCATGCAACGGCGCATGATTTCGATCAATGCCGAATTGCGCGAAGAAGGCTTTCCCGAAATAGGCGTCGGCATCGGTCTGCACACCGGCGAGGTGACGGTCGGTTACATCGGCTCGGAGCGGCGATCTGAATACACGGCTATCGGCGACGCCGTGAACACTTCATCGCGGCTGGAATCGAACGCCAAGGGTGGACAGATTCTGGTGAGCGAAGCCACGGCGAATGCCGCGAAGTCCCGTTACGAACTGACGCCCCGCGACCCGATCAGCGTAAAAAATCGCGAGCAACCCGTGCCGCTATTTGAAGTGCAATGGCAGAAGGCTACGGGAACGTAGGAAAGGCCAAAGGAAAAAGTAAAAAGGAAGAATGTTTTCCGCGAATTCCGCGGCCAATCATCTTAAAGCGCGGAACGTACAAGTGCTTTCAGGTGTCTTAACTTTGGCCTTTTTACTTTTTACTTTTTCCTTTTGCCTTGAGCGATGACTCTCAAAGATTTCTTCAAAAGACAAATCCTCGTAGCCCGCGTTTTTGGCATTCCGGTCAGAATCGATTATCGCTGGTTTGTCGTGTTCGCCATGAGCGTGGCGCTAATTGCGGCGAACGTGCGAAAACATCCGCTGCAACTTGGGCGCTTGTGGTTGCCGCCGATGGGCGATTTCACGGCGTGGACATTGGGCATTGTGACGACGCTCGCGCTCTTTCTTTCTGTTTTCGGTCATGAGCTGTCGCACGCGTTGATGGGGCGCACGGAAGGAATTGAGATAGACGAGATCGTTCTGCACCCATTCGGCGGGCTCGCGCGTTTGCGAACGCAACCCGAAAGCCCGCGGGCTGAATTTCGGATCGCCGTGGCTGGGCCGGCGGCGAGCTTTATCTTTTCGCTGATTGCATTCGGCGGAATGTGGATCGCGGCGCGTCTGGAAATTAATTTCGCGCTGGCGCTTTTCTTTTTCGTTGGCGCGGGAAACCTGCTGTTGGCCGTCTTTAACTTGTTTCCGGGCTATCCGCTGGATGGCGGCCGCGTCCTCCGCGCGATTGTCTGGAAGCGCAGCGGCAACATCCGCGACGCAACGCGCATCGCCGGATATTGTGGTCAGTTGATGGCGCTTGTTTTGATTGCTTTCGGGATCTACATGATCGTGGCGCCGACTTTTCGCGCTTACTTCATGGGACTTTGGTCTGTAATGGTCGGCGTTTTTCTTCTCAGCGCTGCAACAAACGTCGTGAAGAGCGCGCGCGAACCGGCCACGGTGCGCGATGCCATGTCAGCGCCGGTCGCTCTGGAACCTGAGCTGCCGATCAATCGCTTCATCGATGAAGTGCTGCCGCTGCATCGCCACGAGACTTTTCCCGTTGCTCATCAAGGAAGGCTGCTCGGCATCCTTTCGCTGGAGGATCTCAAGGAATTGCCACGTGAGCAGTGGCGCGCCCGAAAAGCACGCGATGTGATGCGACCGGTGAATTCATCGACGTTCCTCAAAGCGTCCGCAACAATGGCTTCGGCGCGCGAGTTGATGCAGCGGAACGGGCTGGGAGCGGTTGCGGTAATCGACGAACTCGGCAACCTGATCGGATTTCTCCGTAAGTCGAAATCACAACCTGCCCTACAGAAGTGAGCCGTCGCCCCGCCTGAGAAGCACACACAGCATGGCAAAACTTTTCGGCACAGACGGAATTCGCGGCGAAGCCGGGCAGTTTCCGCTGGATCCAAAGACGGTTCGAGCAGTTGGCGCGTCGCTCGCCCAGCATCTCGCCGAAAGAGCTGGCGGACGCAGTCCTCGAATATTGATCGGCCGCGACACGCGCGAGTCAGGGCCGTGGATCGAGCAAGCCTTGATCGCAGGCGTGCGAGAAGCCGGTGCTGAAATTCAATCGGCCGGGGTCATCACGACGCCCGGCGTTGCTTACCTGACGCGCACGCTGCCCGCCGACGCCGGCGTGGTAATCAGCGCATCGCACAACCCTTATCACGACAACGGGATCAAGATTTTCGAGCCCTTGGGACGCAAGCTTGACGACACAATGGAGCGGCAGATTGAGGCGGACGTTGTGGGTTCAACCAACATTGATGCTCCCGAGACCGGAACTCAGCCGGCCTCGCCAAATGGTTCCGCCGAATTGCAATCGCTTTACGTCGATTATCTCGCCAACGAAGTTGGGCGCGACCTGTCGCTGGCAAAGCTCACCCTGGTAGTTGATTGCGCGAACGGCGCGGCTTACGAAATCGCCCCGGAGGTTCTTCGGCGATTGGGTGCGTGCGTCATCGCGATCAACGACCATCCTGACGGGCGCAACATCAATCTTGATTGCGGGTCGCTGCACATTGATGGCTTGCAACAACGTGTCGTTGCCGAGAGCGCCGATCTGGGTGTCGCCTTCGACGGTGATGCGGACCGCGCGCTGTTCGTCGATGCTGCCGGAAGGTTTGTTGACGGCGATGCGACGCTGTGGGTGCTGGCGAACTATTTGAAAGAGCGTGGCGAGCTGAAGGGCGATACAGTGGTCGCAACGGTAATGAGCAACATTGGTTTGGAGCTGGCACTGCGCTCGCGAGGCATCAACCTGACGCGTACAGACGTCGGCGACAAGTATGTTTTGGACGAGCTGCTGAGAAGTCGAGCGGTGCTGGGTGGTGAACAATCCGGGCACATCATCTTTCCGAACATCAGTCTTGCCGGCGATGGAGTCATCACGACGATCGCGCTGCTCCGCGTGATGCGCGAAAAGCAGCAATCATTGGCTGAACTGGCTGAAGGAGTTCATCGTTATCCACAGATACTCGTAAACGTGCGTGTGCGTGAGAAACGGCCCTTCGAAGAATTGCCATCGGTTCAGCGACAAGCGCAAGCGATTACGCAGGAGCTCGGCGACCACGGCCGGCTGTTGCTTCGCTACTCCGGAACTGAGCCGTTGGCACGCATCATGATTGAAGGCCAGGACGAACGCGAGATAAAAAGTTATGCGAATGATCTCGCGGACTTAATTCGCCAAGAGCTCGACGCCGTCGATTCGTGATCGCGTCGTCTTCGACTACGTCTACTTACGTGATCGAGAATTATTTACAGAGTGGGCAGTGAAAGACTTTCACAGTCGGGACTTTCGAACGGGCTGACCGGAGCAAAATCTTCGGATTTTCTAGGCTTTTCCGCGCTCAAAAAACTCTATTGCGCGGCATAATCGTTGCGATGTATATTGTGGGGCAAGAGAGACGGTTGGTGGATCCTCCGTCTCAAGTGGTTGCTGGGGTGAGGACAGTAACCACGAAAATGGATGGGCGCTGCGACCCCCACGTTGCAGCGCCCATTCTATTTTTGGAGTCGACCTTCACCTCGTTCTGTTCCACTACATTTCTTTGCCGGTTTGACTCGCAAACGTGTTTCGCGTAGATAGTTGCGGTCTCATGGCCGGCGCATCCGCACTCAGGTTCTACGCAAGAGCTTCGGTTCTTCTTGTCTTCGCCCTTTTCTTCGTCTTCATTGCAGGTGGCTGCCGCAAACGGCCGAGCAACGGCAACGGAAACTCCAACTCATTCTCGAGCGCCAGCAATCCGGAAGAAGCCAGGCGCAATGCGCAGGCGCTGGTCGATCAAGCCAAAGAGCTTTACAAAAACGATGAGGATGAGAAAGCTGCGCAGGTGCTTGAGCAGGCTGTGAAGCTTGATCCAAATAACGCGGAAGGGCATCTGCGTTTGGGGATGAGTTACGCGGCGCTCGAGCGAAAGCCGGAATCCGAAGAGGAATACAAAAAGGCGATCGAGCTCTTCAAGAAAAAGATCCAGGACGATCCCAAAGATGGTACTTCGTTCTTCTACCTGGGTGAGGCATATAACTTTTTGCATCGCGACGAAGATGCTGCACGCGCGTATCGCGAGGCGACGCGTCTCAAGCCGGATGATGAAGAAGCCTGGTACCAATTAGGCATGGCTGAGACGAAATTGGCGCGATATTCCGACGCGGTAAATGCTTTTCAAAAGGCTTTGGAACTCGATGCGAACGACTACCGCGCCACTGAAGCACTGGATGATGCGAAGGAAGGCGCGCAGCGAATTCGCGAAGGCAAGAAGCACAACGAAGAGATGCTGAAAAAGCAGCAGGAGAATGCCAACGCGAACGGCAACTCGAATTCCAATTCCCGTGGCAAGCCGCCGCCGAAACGAACCCCCTAGTTGCACTCTGCGTCCTGGTTGCGCATAACTGCGCCTGCGACTAGTATCGAGTGTCCAACTTCATTCGTTTCAGAAGCATTATGGCCACCTACACTCCACCACCGTATTTCCCGCAGAGTTCGCTTTCACCACCGGATCAAAACCGCTATCGCAAGTTTAAGCTGGTCATCGCTGGTCTGATCGTCTTCTTGCTGGCAATCGTCGTTGGTGCCATCACCGGAATTGTTTACCTCGTGAAGTGGCTGTTCTGAGTGATGCCCCGCGCTTGACATCAAAACTGCGCGCCCTTATAGTTTCCCGTTTCGGACTAAGTCTCCGATTCCTCTAGTGCAACGCTGTAACTGGTTCTGTCGGTGCGGAGGCGTTGCCCGGTTTCGATGCGCGGCATCGACCGTTTGAAATTATTGTGGCGTAGAGCTCGCATCCTTTCACGATGCGAAACGCGGCAAATCGAACCACTCGGCGCCGCGACGCTACAGAGAAGCTTCGGCTAATTTTGGGCTACTGGGAAGCCAAATCCGCGCCCGCCTAAAAGCGCGCATCAGAACGTCCCTTTAAAGGAATCAACAGCAGGCCAGTTTGTCTGCGCTGACTGCCGGACGCGTTCCGGAAAGAGGCAGGCCGCGGCCCTTTTTGCGCTTTGCGCGCGAGTTAGGTCTCCGGAGCGATTGGACCGGTAGTAAAGAAGAAAACCGATGCCGACAATTAATCAGTTAGTTCGCAAGGGCCGCCAACGGGTCAAATACAAGACGGCCAGTCCGGCGCTGCAAAGCTCGCCGCAGAAGCGTGGCGTTTGCACCCGCGTCTACACGCAGACACCGAAGAAACCGAACTCGGCCCTGCGCAAAGTCGCGCGCGTGCGTCTGACCAACGGCATCGAGGTCACGACCTACATTCCCGGCGTTGGCCACAATTTGCAGGAGCACTCGATCGTTTTGATTCGCGGGGGGCGCGT
>DATBSG010000247.1:0-3780 GCA_036559945.1 Pyrinomonadaceae bacterium | reverse complement strand
TCAATGAGCAATGCATGCAGATCGTCTCGTACAAACAGGCATGGAATCAGCGGCAAGCCGGCGCCCGAGCCAATGTCCGCGACGCGCACGTTGAGCGGCAGATACTTCAAGAGGATAAGAGATTCGAGAATGTGTCGTACGGCGAACTCTTCCGGCGAACAAGGCGCAACCAAATGCAGGCGCGGATTCCATTTCAGGATTAGTGAATAGTAGGCTTGAAGTTTCTTGATATGCTCGGGCTCGAGCTCGAGCTCGAATTCAGGCGCATAAAGCTTTAGGGCTGCGGCAAGCTGTTCGGTGGCCGTTGGCATTTCGGGTTTGACTCTGTTTAGATCAGTCGCTGCCGGGTGCGAAGATAACATGACCACCGACGAACTAAGAGAACAGCACGAGAAGATTGGCAGCGCTGTCACCAAACTGATCAGCGAACGCGCCGCTGCACTCGAAACATTACCGGTTGTTCCGCCCGCAACTCCGGATGAGCTAAAGAAGCTTTTCGACGAACCATTGCCAAGCGAAGGGTTACCGGCCGAACAGATCCTGGAGCAATACGCGAACGATGTCGCTCCCAATGCGATGCAAGTACCCAGCCCGCGCTATTTCGGCCAGTTCAATCCGACGCCGCTGGCGATTGGAGTGTGGGCCGATGCGCTCTGTTCTTCGCTAAATCAGAATGCGGGCGCATGGCGTAACGGACCAACGTCAGCGATGATCGAATCGCAGGTGATTCGTTGGCTGTGCGAGTTGATTGGCTATGGCAAAGAAGCTTTCGGCGTGCTGGCCAGCGGCGGCTCGGAAGCGAATCTGATCGCGCTGAAAAGCGCGCGTGATCACATGTCGCCCGATATCGCGCGGACGGGTGCGCGTGATAGCAACCTTACCGTTTACACTTCCGAACAGTGCCACTACTCGGTTGAAAAGAGTCTGGACATTCTCGGCCTCGGCCGCGAATCCTTGCGCAAGATCGAGACCGACGGGCGATTCCACGTTCGATTGGATTCTTTACGCGAGGCGATCAAGAAGGACTTCGACGCTGGGCGGCGGCCGTTCTGTATTGTCGGCGTGGCGGGCACTACGTCGACTGGCGCGATCGATGATTTGCCGGCGCTGGCGGAACTGGCGCGCCAGAACGATTGCTGGTTTCACGTCGATGCGGCTTATGGCGGCGCGCTGGCTTTCTCCGACAAGCACAGATCAAAACTGAGCGGCATCGAACTGGCAGATTCAATCACGTTCGATCCGCACAAATGGATGTTCGTGCCGTTTTCCTGTGGCGCCACGTTGGTTCGTGACGGCGGGCAGGTACTGCGGAACTCATTTGACATGTCACCCGAATACCTGAGCGAAGACCGCGGCTTCGACGATGCGCAATATGATTTCTTTCGCTACGGTCAGATGGGCACGCGCCGCTTTAATGCGCTGAAGCTTTGGATGTGTTTCAAGTTCATGGGAAAGACCGGATACAGCCAAACGGTCGAGCGCCACATCGAACTGACGCAACATCTCGCGAAGCGACTCGAAGACCTGCCAGATTTCGAGCGTGTTGGTGAGATCGAGACGGCCGTTTGTTGTTTCCGCTATTTGCCTGAGGTTGTGCGCGCAATGTCGCCGGAGGCACAAGACAATGTTCAGCAGGCTTTGCAACAGCGAATTGAAAAGAGCGGCAAAGCTTTCTTCCCTTCGACCATTCTGCACGGCCGGCGCGCGCTCCGCGTTAACATCAACAGTTATTTGACTGAGCAAAGACACATTGATGATTTAGCAGAGTTGCTGAAATCGGAAGCAGCAGCCTTAGCCGGCACATTATGACCGAGCGCAACATAATTACTTGGGTGATTCGGGTTGGATTGCTCGTCTGCTTGTTGGTCTCGAGCGGCACGGCACAACCAAATGCGCCGCGCTCGTTGTCCGCGATTCGTTCGCAAGCCGAATTTGATTCGCTGGCCGTCGTTTACGATGCGAACACACCTTATGCTCTGCCGCATGTGCTGTTTGTCATCGACCGGCAAAACAAGAATCGGATCTATTACGTCAACACAAAGCTCTACAAATTTCACAAGGACTTCGTGAACGGCACTTACCTTTCACTCGAGCGGGGACAAGTTTTCTTTGAAAACAATTATTTGAAGGCGAATCGGCGGTTCATTTTGGGGACGATTGCATATCAGACTCCGGTGCGAAAGTGGACCTTCGAATTTTGGGAAGGCGATCTGATTCCACCGGATCAGATTAAGCTGGCATCGGACATTGTCAACAAAACTTTCTTCACGTCCGTCGCCTACAAGCCGAATTCCTCGCGGCAGGAAGAGGCGTCCGCGGACCTCGGCATTGCGCGCGTCCTGCAAACGGAAATATCAAAAGAGCAGGATTATCAGGCGCTGAATGTCGCGAAGGGTTTGGGGCGCATTCACATCATTCCCAAACTCGATGAGCACGTTGAGATTGGTTCCAACGAGATCGTTGTGCTCGACGAAGTTCCGATTCAGCTTCCGCCCGTCGCCGGCATCATCACGACGAAGCCTTCGACGCCGCTTTCGCACATCAATCTGCTGGCGAAAGGCTGGGGCATTCCCAACGTTTACATCAAAAACGCTCAGGAGCTTTTGAAGCAGTATCACGGCTGGTGGGTCGAGTTCGACGCGCGCCGGGACACGTACACGATCAAACGCGCGGACAACTCGGCGCTCGACGAATACCAGAAACGTTTGAAGCAGCGGCTCGACATCATGACGCCGCGTTACGATCTGTCGATTACCAGGATTGCCGGCCTCGGGGAACAACGCGCTTCATCGGTAATTGCCTACGGAGCAAAATCGGCAAATCTTGGCGAACTGATTCATGCCAGGCTTCCAGGATTTTCGGTTCCGCCGGGATTCACGATTCCCTTCTTTTATTACGACCAGTTTCTGAAACAGAACAAGCTGGACGATGCCATCTACGCGATGCTGAACGATCAGAAGTTCGTACACGATCCGGCTTATCGTCGCGCGTATCTAATGCGGCTGCGCAAAGATATCCAGAAAGCGACGATGGATCCACAGCTTCGCGCCGAAATCCTGCGGCGTTGGCATGCCGAGTTTGGCGGCCGCGGGGTTTTCGCGCGCAGTTCGACGAACAGCGAAGATTTGCCTAACTTTAACGGCGCGGGCATCTATACCTCGATGCCGAATCTCAAGACGGACGAGCAACTGATCGATGGAATAAAAACTGTGTGGGCATCGGTCTGGAACTTCGAAGCCTACGAAGCGCGCGAACGCGCCGGCATCGATCACACGAAAGTGTTCATGGCCGTTTTGATCCAGGAAGGCATCAATTCCGAAAGCTCAGGCGTTATGATCACGGCCGATCCGTTTAATCGTGACGATAATCCAGTTAACAAAGGATCGGTTTACATCAGCGCTAAACGTGGTCTCGGCATGAAAGTCGTGGAGGGCCAGAAGATCGCGGAGCAGGTAATCTTTCGCCCGATTGCCAATGCGGTTCAGGTTCTGACGCGATCTGAAGAAGACAGCCTTCTCACATTTGACGACCAGGGTGGAATCAAAGAAATTCCAATCAGCGGTGAACGTGCGGTGCTGACGGATGAAGTAGTTCGTCGTCTCGCTGCTGCCGCAAACAAAATTAAAGACGTCTTTCACGGCCGCGATCAGGACATCGAATGGGCCTACATGAAAGGCCAAATTTACATCGTGCAAGCGCGGCCCTTTATTTCGGGCGGGTAGCGCAAGTTGGTAACTTGCGAACTGATTCACGCAATCCCGAATCATCGGGATTGCACTA
>DATBSG010000246.1:0-5977 GCA_036559945.1 Pyrinomonadaceae bacterium | reverse complement strand
GGTGTACAGCGCATCCTCGAGATAGTGTTGGCCGAGTGATTGATGGTTCATAAGCTCACCACAGAGGACACAGAGAAGGATTGGCCTCAGTTTTGGTTCAGTGCTGCGCGAATCTCGTGAGCGACGTCAGTTTGCATTATCGCGCGCTGTTCGCCGCTGCGCATGTCTTTGATCGCAACTTCACCACGCGCCCGTTCGTCGTCACCAGCGATCGCAACGAATGGAATGCCGCGCGATGATGCGTATTTGAATTGCTTCGCAAGCTTGTCGGCTTCCGGATACAAATCAACGCGCAGCCCACGGCTTCTTAGTTCAGTCGCCAGCGCAATCGCATCCGCGATCGAATCTTCGTTCCAGATCGTCACCATTACATCCGCCGGTGATGACACGAGTGCTTTCGGAAACATCTCGCGCTCGGTCATCACCACGATGATTCGTTCGAGTCCGAGCGAGAAACCGCACGCCGGTAGGTCCTTGCCCAGAAACATCCCGACGAGATTGTCATAACGCCCGCCACCGCCCAGGCTGCCCGAAAGATCAGCCACGTTGATTTCGATGATCGCGCCGGTGTAGTAAGCCAAACCGCGCGCCAGCGTCGGATCGAGTTTTATTTTGTGATCCAACCGGCCGGCTTTCGCGAATTGCAGAATCTGTCGCAGGTCGTCGACGCCGCTGGCGCCAATTTCGTGCGACCCGATGAATTCGACTAAGCGACCGAGAACGTCTGCATTGTAAGCCGCTCCTGCATCGCTCGCTTCGCCCAGGTCAACCAAATCGAGGGCGCGCTGCGCACCGGCGAGTCCTTCGAAGAACCGCATCAGCTTCACTGCCGATTCATCGACAATTCCACGTTCTTGCAGATCACGCGCGACACCTTCGGGACCCGCTTTGTCCATTTTGTCGAGCGCGATCAAAGCGTCGTCGTGTTTCTCACGCGCAATACCTGCCTGATCGAGAATGCCAGTCAACACCTGGCGATGATTCAGACGTATCGTGAAGTCGTTGAAACCCAGCTCCACAAGGGCATCACTCGCTGCGGCGATCAGTTCAGCCTCGACAACCATCGAGCGCGAGCCGAGCACGTCAACATCGCACTGATAGAATTCGCGAAAGCGGCCGCGCGCGGGACGATCGGCGCGCCACACTGGTTGAATTTGATAGCGCTTGAAAAATTTTGGCAGCTCGTTTTGATATTGCGCGACGACCCGAGCGAGCGGGACGGTCAAATCGTAACGAAGCGCGAGATCGGCTTCACCGGTCTTCTCATGTTCACCGCGCTTGAGAATTTTGAAGATGAGTTGATTGCCCTCTTCGCCGTACTTGCCCAGTAGCGTCTCGATGTTTTCGACTGCGGGAGTTTCCAACGGCTCAAATCCGTAGCGTTCGTAAACTTGCTTGATACGATCGATGACGTACTCGCGTTTGCGCACGTCGGCGGGCAGAAAGTCGCGCATACCGCGCGCGGGTTGGGTCTTGGGTGAAGGCATTAGCGCCGAATGATATCAAACAATTGTACTTTGTTCTTTGATCTTTGTACTTTGCTTTTCAACCACCGGGCCAATTGATTGTCAAAAGCTCCGTTCGCAGCCACGTCAAAGCACAAAGCACAAAATACCAAGTGCACGCTTTTCTTGAATCTTTGTAACTTTCCGCGTATAAGCTGCGTCATTCCAGGAAACGCCGTTTGGCTCTCGAAGCCGGGCGGCCAGTTCCAATTCCAGATTCGAATAGGAGTTCACCAATGTTCCGTCGCCAATTCGCCGCTCTAGTTCTGCTTTTCGCGCTACTTGTTCCGTACGCTGCTCTAGCTCAGCAACCGCAGCCGCAACAACCGCAGCTCGATCCAAACGATCCGATCGCGAAAATCCGCGATGAAGGATTGAATCGGTCGCAAGTGATGGAGACGCTCTCCTATCTCAGCGATGTAATCGGCCCGCGGCTGACTGCGTCGCCGAACATGAAGCGTGCCAACGAATGGACGCGCGACACGCTCACGAAGTGGGGATTGCAGAACGGGCACCTCGAAGCCTGGGGTCCGTTCGGTCGCGGCTGGTCTCTGAAGCGTTTCAGCGCGCAAGTGATCGAGCCGCAGGGCATTCCCTTGATTGCTTACCCGAAGGCCTGGTCGCCTGCGATCGAAGTAGTGAGCGAGACAGCGGTTGCGCCGAGCAAAAAGAAGAACGCTCCGATGGTCGCGACTGAGCCGAGTCACACGCTGACGGCCGAAGTTGTTTACTTTGACGCGAAAAACGAAGCTGACCTGGCGCGCTTCAAAGGGCAGTTGAAAGGCAAGATCGTCCTGACGGCGCCCATGCGCGAAGTGAAAGCGCATTTCGAGCCTTTGGGCACGCGACGTGATGAAAAGAATTTGCTGACCTTGGCGGATGCGCCGTTGCCTCGCCCAACCGGCCGTGGCGGATTTGGCGGCAATCGCAACGCCGACTTCATCGCGCTTCAGCAGTTCAACGCCAAGAAGCTTCAGTTCTTCCAGGACGAAGGCGCAGCAGTTCTGATCGATCCGGGTCGTGGCGACGGCGGAACGATCTTCGTGCAGCAGGCTGCGGTGCCGCAGCCGTTTCAGCCGCCCACTTTCGGCGCGCCCGCGCCAAACGCGCCGCGCCGCATCAATGCTTACGACAAGGACGCGCCAAAATTCGCGCCGCAGATCGTCATGGCGGCTGAGCACTATAATCGCATCGCGCGGATGATTCAGGCCGGCGAAAAAGTGAAGATGGCCATCGAGCTTGCCGTCGAATTTCAGGATCAGGATCTCAACGGCTATAACACAGTGGCTGAGATTCCCGGCAGCGATCCAACTTTGAAAGACGAGATCGTGATGCTGGGTGGTCACATGGATTCGTGGCACGCCGGCACTGGCGCGACTGACAATGGCGCCGGCGTGGCCGTCGCGATGGAAGCGGTGCGCATAATTCAAACGCTTGGCTTGAAACCGAAGCGCACGATTCGCATAGCTCTGTGGACCGGAGAAGAAGAGGGTCTGCTGGGATCGCGCGCGTACGTGGCGCAGCACTTTGGAAAGATGGAAACGCCGGTGACGACGGCTGGTAACGGTGATGGCACGACACCGCCCGCGCCGGTGCTGGTGAAGGGACCGGAGTATGACAAGCTGGCAGGCTACTTCAATCTAGACAATGGCACCGGAAAGATTCGCGGCGTGTATTTGCAAGCCAACGAACCCATCGCGTCATTGTTCCGGCAATGGCTAATGCCCTTCCGCGATCTGGGAGCGGAAACACTTTCGCTTTCGAATACCGGCGGCACGGATCACCTTTCGTTCGACGGCATCGGCTTGCCCGGATTTCAATTCATCCAGGATGAGATTGAATACGACACGCGCACGCACCACTCGAACATGGACGTCTTCGATCGCGTTCAAGGCGATGACATGAAACAGGCCGCGACGATCATGGCCGCGTTCGTTTACAACACCGCGATGCGGGACGAAAAGCTGCCGAAGAAGCCGATGCGATAGCTGTAACGCAAGTTGTTAACTTGCGATTAGGCGATTGAGTAAATCGTGAACAATGAACAAAACTCCCACGTCCGATCGTCTCGGCTATAAGTCCTTCTACCGAAGAAACCTCCCACACATCCAGCCTGTCGGTGCAACTCTATTCGTGACCTTTCGGCTCGCCGGCTCTTTGCCCCAACAGGTGCTTGCGCAAAACGTGCAAATCAGATTTTGGGCCGATCCGGGCATTTTTGGGCCTGTGAAAGTTTCGATCACTACATTCGTAACGAAGGCGAGTGGAAAAGGATAGTAAAGTATGTGCTTGAGAATCCGGTGAAAGCAGGACTAGCCAAACGCTGGCAAGACTGGCCGTGGAATTACATCAGAGTCTCGGTTGCAGACGCAGGCGCAAGTTAGCAACTTGCGGTACATAGATGGCCCACTTGTTGGAAGTCAAGAACCTGAAGACCCACTTTCCGACGCGTGCAGGGGTGGTGCGCGCCGTCGATGACGTCAGCTTTTACATCGATCGCGGCGAGTTGCTCGGTCTTGTTGGCGAGAGCGGCTGTGGGAAGTCGATGACGGCGCTGTCGATCATGCGCTTAATCTCGCCACCCGGAAAGATTGTGGGCGGCGAGATTCTTTTCGACGGGCGCGACTTGTTGAAGTTATCGAATCGCGAGATGCGCGACGTGCGCGGCGATGACATCGCGATGATCTTTCAAGATCCGATGACGTCGCTGAATCCGGTGTTCACGGTCGGCGAGCAGATAGCCGAGGCGCTTCGCCTACACCGAGGACTGTCGCGCAAGGCTGCGCGCACGGCGGCGGTCGATGCGATGCGCGAAGTCTCGATTCCTGATCCGGAAACGCGCGCCGACGATTATCCACATCAGCTTTCCGGCGGCATGCGCCAGCGCATCATGATTGCTATGGCGCTCGCCTGCGATCCGAAACTTTTGATTGCGGATGAGCCAACGACCGCGCTGGATGTGACAATTCAAGCGCAGATTCTCGATCTGCTGGATCATTTGCGGCGAACACGGGAACTGGCAGTGCTTTTGATTACACACGATCTCGGCGTGGTCGCGGAAGTCGCCGATCGCGTTTGCGTGATGTACACCGGAAAAATCGTTGAAGAATCGCCGGTCGATGAATTGTTTGCGCGACCCAAGCATCCGTACACGGAAGGTTTGTTGCGCTCGGTGCCGAAGCTGACGATGAAGGACGTCGTGAAATCGGAACGCTTGCAAACCATCGAAGGCGTCGTCCCAAGTCCTTTGAATGTTCCGCCGTGGTGCCACTTCGAGCCGCGCTGCCCGTATCGCATGCCGCGCTGCCGCGAAGGCGAGATTCCGCTGTATCCTGCCGGCGAAGGCGTGACGGTGCGATGTGTGTTGCATGATCCGGCGGTGATTGCGGCTATGCCGCCTGATATGCGGAAAGGCTATGCCTTTCCGGAAGAATCCTAAATATTTTTCAGCCGAGGCTCTGCCTCGTTAAATTCTGAGGCATAGCCTCCAAAAGTTCTTAAATCAATATTGACGGAAAGCCCGAGGTACTGGTTCAGTTTGCGAAAGTGGCACGGGCGTCCCGCCCGTGAATCACGTGCAAGATGCGCGTGCCACTTCAAACTGAACACAGCCTCACCTCAGAACGGCAGACTGTTTTGACTAAGAACAATCACACACTCGTTTCAGTCCGTTCGCTGGTCAAGCACTTTCCCACTGACCAAGGGCCGCTGCGCGCCGTCGATAGCGTTACGTTCGACATCTCTCGCGGGGAAACGCTGGGACTCGTCGGCGAATCAGGTTGCGGCAAGTCGACAGCCGGACGCTGCATCCTTCGCCTTATTGAACCGACCAGTGGTGATGTTAAGTTTGATGACCGCGACGTGACCGCGATGAATCGGGGCGAGCTGCGCGCTTTGCGTCGCGAGGCGCAAATCATTTTTCAGGACCCGCAAGCTTCGCTGAATCCGCGGATGAAAATCGGCGACATCGTGGCTGAGCCGCTGGTGATTCACAAAATCGGCACCAAGCAGGAACGCCGCGAACGGGTCGCCTGGCTGCTCGGCAAAGTCGGCCTCGATCCCGATTACATCAATCGCTACAGCCACGAATTTTCCGGCGGGCAGTTGCAACGTATCGGTGTCGCGCGGGCGCTGGCGTTGAATCCGAAGTTGATTGTCGCCGACGAGCCAGTTTCCGCACTCGATGTTTCCGTGCAGGCACAGGTCGTGAACCTTTTGCAGGATCTGCAGAAAGAATTTGGGTTGACATACCTTTTCATATCGCATGGGCTGGCGGTGGTCGAACACATTTCGACGCGCGTTGCGGTGATGTACCTCGGCCGGATCGTCGAGATCGCGAGCGCCGCGCAGTTGTACGCGAATCCGCTGCACCCTTACACGGTCGCTTTGCTCTCTGCGATTCCAGTTCCGGATCCGAAACAGAAGCGCGACCGCATCATCTTGAAGGGCGACGTGCCGACCGCCCGCAATCC
>DATBSG010000245.1:0-5942 GCA_036559945.1 Pyrinomonadaceae bacterium | reverse complement strand
GATTAATCTTGCCTGATCTTCTTTAGTGTTCACCGTGCATTAACTCAAATCAGCTTCCAATAAATCGATGCGATCGACGACGCCCACGATGGCTGAATCGATTGCGGCGCCTGCTTCTCCGGTCGCAACTGTCGACGCGCTCCAACCCTCTTGCACAATCAAAACTGTATCGCCAACCCCGGCGTCAACCGCGTCGAGGGCAAGAACAGTGTGCCCAGTCAGATCGCCTTCGGGCGTCATTTGCTCGCACATCATCACCCGCGCGTTTTCGTAACGCTGGTTCTTTTGCGTCGCGACGACGTTGCCTAAAACTTTGGCGAGAATCATCTCAGTGAAAAACGTGCTTTGTTCTTTGTGCTTCGGACTTTGTTCGCTGTTCGAAGCCAAGAGCTACGTCGATTAAAAGAACAAAGCACGAAGGACAAAGTACAATCACTCACGAGATACGTGTTTGTCCGAGTCCACGATGCCGACGATCGTGCAATCCGTCGGCGTATCCTCACGTTTGAAAGGAAAGCTCGCTTCCTTTCCGCGGCACCAGAAAACCAGTTCGCCGACGCCCGCTCCGGCCGCATCGACCGCCACTAAAGGCTTGCCCTGTGGTTCTAAGTTTTTGTTGAGGGATTGAACAACGAGCAGTTTGCGATGCCGAAGCGAATCGTTCTTAACGGTGGCCACAACTGTTCCGATTACGCGGGCTAACTGCATTTCATTTTTCGGGACTCATTATGTCCACAGTGTCAATCACGCCGACGACTGCCGCGTCGACTGGCGTATCCTTCATGTTTTGCGCGAGCCGCGCGCTGGAACCGGCCACGACCAGCACGCGCTCGTGAAATCCGGCGCCGACCGTGTCAACGGCGACGACGTAGCCGCTCGTGTCTGACCCGTCCAGGTTGATCGGGCGGACGATGAGCAGCTTTTTTCCTTGCAGCCGCTCGTCCTTTTGTGACGCTACGACTGTGCCGATAATCCGCGCGATAATCATGCGCGCGCTTGAGCGGTGACGGGCATTGCATCATCGACGCTGCCATGCGGACGCGGGATAACGTGCACGCTGACGAGTTCGCCGACGCGACGCGCTGCGGCTGCGCCGGCATCGGTGGCAGCCTTTACCGCAGCAACGTCGCCGCGAACGATTGCGGTGACGAAGCCTGCGCCGATCTTCTCATAACCGATCAAAGTGACATTGGCTGCCTTGACCATTGCGTCGGCCGCTTCGATCATCGCGACCAGGCCCTTCGTTTCCACCATTCCGAGTGCTTCTTGCATTCAGTTTCTCCTGTGAGACTTTTTTGAAAAACGTAAATCGTAAATAGTAAATCGTGAATAGAATAACACGCCGCGTTCGTTTGCGTTTAGAGTTCAGCCTTAGGCTGCTGCAAGCTAAAGCTTGGACTCTGAACTTCTATTACTAATCATTCAAGCGTGCGGCCTGACTCAACAGCTCAACCAGTTCTTCGCGCGACAAAGAAACACGACCTGCGCCGTTCGACGGCGATGAATATGGCGAACCCGCCGCCGGACGATCGCCGGTTGGACATGCCAGGCTGGTTTCATGCAAGTAACCGCACGCCTGGCAGCGCGCGCCTTCGCCGAGATAGCCCGCGGCTTCACGAACGTTAATCAATTTTTCGATCGCGTCGGGCGAAAGATTTCGCGAGCCACCAAGGACGCGCGAAAGAATCGCGATCTTCGCCGTATGTTCCAGCGTTTCCAGACGATCCCACGCCTGCCAGAGATCAGCGCCGTACGCCACTGCGCCGTGATTGGCCATCAAGAGCGCGTTGTGATGTTTGACCAGCGGCCGCATCGCATCAGTCAACTCTCCCGTCGAAGGCGTGCCATATTCGGCCAACGGCACGCAGCCGAGCGTCAGAATAACCTCCGAAAGAATGGGCTGATCAATTGGAAGTCCGGCAACCGCGAACGCGGTTCCATGCGGCGGATGCGCGTGACAGACTGCCTTGACGTCCGGCCGTTCGCGATAAATCAAGAGGTGCATCGCAAGTTCGCTGGACGCGCGTCGATCATTCAAGGATCGGCCTTCCAAATCGGTGATCGCAATTTGATCTTCCGTCATCCGGCCTTTGCAGGTCATCGTGGGCGTCGCCAGCACACGGCCATCGTCAAGCTGCACGCTGACGTTGCCGTCAGACGAGACAACATAGCTGCGCTCGTACATCAATTGGCAGATTTTGATGAGATCGCGTCTGGCGGTTTGTTCGTCCATCCTAAAGTTCTCGTGTTCCGCGCGACCGCGTTCTGGCATGCTCGATGTTGTCGTTCAAGCCTTTCGTCACATGTGCCATTCCAGGCTGCGCCAGAAAATACGATAACGATTCAAGCGACGTTGTCAGATCGACTGTTTTCACTTTTACACCCAATCGCGATGTCAACGGCGCCGGCGCGAAATTCAGGACCGCCTTGACGCCCGCAGCCATGACTTGATTCAACACGCGCTGGGCAACGCGCGCCGGCACGGCAATCACCGCCACGTCGATGCCTTCGTCGCGAACGACTTTCGCAATCTTTTTCACGTCGTGAACGGGAATCTGATCCGGGCCGACGCGTGCATCAACTTTTTGCGGATCGTTATCGAACATTGCCACAACTGAAAAGTTCGATTTCGAGAGGCCGTTGTAATTCGCCAGCGCGGTTCCCAATCTGCCCGCGCCAACGATGCCGACCCGATGCGGCTGATCGAGGCCAAGGATCTTCGTCAAATGATTCCTGAGATCCTCGATAAAGTAACCAGTGCCGCGCACTCCGAATTCGCCGAAGTAACCGAGGTCTTTACGAATTTGCGCGGAGTTCAAATTGAACTGTTCCGCGAGTTCCTGTGACGAAACTGTCTTGATTCCCGCGGCAGCCAGTTCGTTGAGGCAACGGAGGTAAACGCTCAGGCGGTTTGTTGTCAGCTCTGAAATCTTCTCTTTTTTCATTACTTCGCGCCGGCCAAAGTATAACGCCGCCGGTGGTTAGCGCGAAACTTCTATTTGCGATTGACAGTAGGCTTCGCGATAATCGCCGCCGTCACTCCCTCTCCCTTTGGGAGGGGGCTGGGGTGAGGGAGCAAGGCTTTAGCGGCGAAAAAGAACAAACATTTTTTCTGGTTCTGTTTTGCGTGCTAGCGCCCTCACCCTAACCCCCTCCCAAAGAGAGAGGGAACTCAAAGCGGCGTCGAGCCGCCGCACTCCAAATGATTGCGCATCTTTCAGGAACACTTCTTTCCAAGCAGGCGACTTCGGTCATCGTCGACGTCGGTGGCGTCGGCTACGACGTGTCGATTCCACTGTCGACGTTTTACGAGTTGGGCGAAGTCGGCGAGCCGGTTCAACTTCGCGTTTACACGCATGTTCGCGAAGACGTGATTCAGCTTTTCGGTTTCAAGACGGCGCGCGAACGCGAACTCTTTCTGCAATTAGTCTCAGTGAATGGCGTCGGCCCGGGGTTGGCCATCAAGTTGTTGTCGGGCATGAATGCTGACGAGATGATTGCTTCCATTCGGACGAATAATTTGGTGCGGCTGGTCGCGATTCCCGGCGTCGGCAGAAAGACTGCGGAAAGATTGGTCGTGGACCTGCGCGACAAGATCGCCGCGCTGTCATCGCCTGCGCTGGAAGAAGAGTTCGCCGCGAAAGCTGCCGTGGGCGGCGCGCCAACTTCAACCGACGCGATGCGCAGTGACGCGATGTCCGCGCTGGCGAATCTGGGTTATCAAAAGGCGGCCGCTGAAAAGGCCGTAAAGAACGCGATCGACGAAGGCGGTGAGCTTTCCGTTGAAATGATCTTACGTCGGAGTCTCCGATCTTTGGCGAAGGGATAGACTCCGTGCCTCCGTGCGATCTCAGTGGCTCTGTGGTGATGTAAGGCCGTTTACCACAGATCCACAGAAAATTCACAGAGACACGGAGAGTTGACCGATTCTTCTGTTCGCATTCACAATTCAGATCGTCCATGCCCAAAGCAACCAGAGCAGCCGAAGCTTTAAGCGCCGCGCCGACTGAAGAAGATCGTCAATTCGATCTGTCGCTGCGACCCACGCGTATAGCCGAATACATCGGCCAAAACAAAGCGAAAGAGAATCTACGAGTTTACATCGCCGCGGCGCGCAAACGGCGCGAGGCCCTCGACCACGTTTTGCTGACCGGGCCGCCGGGATTGGGCAAGACCACGCTCGCCCACATCATCGCCAACGAAATGGGCGCGCAACTGCGCTCGACTTCCGGGCCGGCGATTGAAAAGACGGGTGACGTGGCAGCGTTACTTACGAACCTGCAGGAAGGGGATGTGCTCTTCATCGACGAGATTCATCGTCTGCTACCGGCGCTCGAAGAGAAATTGTATCCGGCGATGGAGGACTTCAGTCTCGATTTACTGATCGGGCAAGGGCCCGGTGCGCGATCAATCAAGTTGGAGCTTCCAAAATTCACGCTCGTCGGCGCCACGACACGCCAGGGTTTGATCACGGCGCCTTTGCGCGGGCGATTTGGCATCAACTTTCATCTGGACTTCTATCCACATGAAGACCTGGAAACGATTTGCAAACGCTCGGCGAGCATTCTGAACGTCGAGATTGACGAAGGCGGCGCGCAGGAGATTGCGAAACGCGCACGCGGCACTCCACGAATCGTCAACCGTTTGCTGCGGCGCGTTCGCGATTACGCCGAGGTCGATTACGAGGGACGAATCACGCACGAAGTCGCGAATGACGCGTTGAATCGGATGGAAGTTGATACTTACGGCCTCGACGAAATGGACCGGAAGCTGTTGTTAACAATCATAGAAAAGTTTGAAGGCGGGCCGGTTGGCGTGGGCACGCTGTCAGCGGCGATTAACGAAGAAAAAGATACGATCGAAGAAATCATCGAGCCATACCTAATTCAAATAGGCTTCCTGAATCGGACCCCGCGCGGCCGGATGGCGACGCAACTCGCGTATCAACATTTTGGCGCCAGAAGTGGACAGCAGCGGCCGACGCTGTTCGATTCGGCGCAACCCTAGCAATCGTTCAGATGAGCGTTTCCACGTCAACTTCAGATCGTTTGAAAAGAATCTCGCGCCAGTCTTTCGGCGTGCGCAACCGATCTCCGTGGCGGCGCATGATATCTGACGCGGTTCACCAGTTTCACGAAAACGATCTGTTTACGTCAGCCGCCGCGATGAGCTACTTCGGCCTGATGACGCTGTTTCCTGCATTGCTCTTGTTGCTCGCGCTGAGCAATCGAATCGCCGCGGGAACGGAGATGATTGCGCACATCGTGCAGGTTTATCCCGGTTCGGGCAAATTTCTGCGCGAAACGATCAAATCCCTTTCCGGTGTCAGTACCGGCGTGATCATCACCTGCGCGGTCATCGTTCTGTGGGCCGGCTCGTGGGTTTTTACAGTGGTTGAGCGCGCGTTGAATCGTGTCTGGGGGACGACGCATCGCACGTTCCTACACGGTCGGGCGCTGACGGTGGCCATGATCGGAATTGTGGGCCTGTTGCTTTCTCTTTCGGTGCTCGTGACGTCTGTACTCGTCTATATGCAAGAGGTCGCCGGCAGGCTATCGCCGCGGCAACTTGAAAACTACGCCGTGCTCTCGACCGTCGGCAGTCTCTTTTGGCAAATCGTGTTCGCGGTCGTTAGCTTGCTGGTCACGTTCGCGCTGTTTTCGATTGTCTACAAATTTATGCCGAACGCATACGTCAGCGTGCGTGACACGATTCCCGGAGCGGTAATTGGCGGGCTGTTGTGGGAAGCCGCCAAGTATGGTTTCGCCTGGACGTTGAATTACTTCAACTACGAACAGGTGTACGGCTCGGTCGGCGCCGTCGTAGCGGTTCTGACTTGGGGATACGTGTCGAGTCTCGTTCTCTTGTTCGGCGCTCAACTCACGGGTGTTTTCCATCGCGAGCACATCGAACATCCGATCGTCGCAGCGAACGCGCAAGTC
>DATBSG010000244.1:0-5745 GCA_036559945.1 Pyrinomonadaceae bacterium | reverse complement strand
CCCAGTGTGTCGAGATGAGATAGCGCAGTTGCGATCGCTCCGTTTGCGTCTGGCTACGATGCAAAGTCCCGCCGTGCCGGCCAACCTCGCACCCGCGATTCAGAACGCTCTCCGAGCCGAAGTTTTCGTGCAGCGGGCGCGTCGGCGAGCACCGAAGAGCGAAATTTTCGTCGACTTTATTTCCGCGTGGCTACAGCCGCGCGCGATGCGTTACGCGTTCAGTTCGATAGTCTCCATTCTTCTTTTTGGCAGCGTCTTCATGGCGTTGCGCCCGCACATGGTTGCGCTACACGAGGCGGCGAATGCGTTCGACGAATTCACGGCAGTCAGCACGGTGGCGCCGGGTCACTATAATATCAACGAGCCAATCTCGCCGAGTAATTACGCCGCCTTGCGTGTGCCTTACAATGCAGAGTCACCGAGCCTGAATCCAAAAGGTGGCATTGCAACACTGGATCTCGCGGAAGCGCATCGCGCTCAGCACAACGATGAGATGGTTGTGATCGCGGATGTCTTCAGCAACGGTACGGCTTCGCTGGCTGACGTGATGCACGCGCCGCGGGATCGCCGGATGCTTGACGACTTTCAGGCTGCGCTGAGAAACAATGCCGCGTTCGTGCCAGCGTCTTTGGATCGCCGGCCAGAAACCATGCGGGTTGTGTTTTCGATTCAAAGAGTGGAAGTCCGCGAGCGGAATTACTAACCGTGTCAGAAGGCCGACCGTCAGGGAGGGCTAGAGATTCCAATTGCCCTCGGGCTTATCACCTTACTTCTTGAATCTTGCCTCAATAATCCCCTGCCGGTTTTTCTTGCCGAAGGTTGCTGTTAGCGAAGGATAGGTCTCGATTACTGCCGGCAGGCGTTCGGCATCGATTAGTTTTTCGACCCGCATGATCTGTTTTTCCGAGGCCTCGATTTCCATGAACAAACCAAACGGCAACTCGTCGATTACAACTTTAGCTTTGCCGACCTGCCACCGTGTGCGCCGCTTTTCATAGACGAGCGCGGGCGCAAAGCCTATTCCCCGCAAGATCGAATCCGCCGCATCCGGGTCTTTCACGCGCGTCTCGCTTTCTTTTTGATGCTTGATAGGAGACTTTGTCGGAATACGTTCCTTGAAAGTCAGAATCGCTTCCCCGTTGACGCGTCGTAAGCGCAAAGCCCGCACCTCAAATCCCAAGTTACCGCCGCCATAAATTGTGTTCTCTTCAAACTCGATTGGCTTGGGTTTATGGCCCAGCTTGCGCAGACGCTTTTCAATCGCGCCGCGATCGTCCGTCGTCAAGCGATACTTCTTTTCGATCTCAATCGGCATTGTTCGATGCAAAGAGCAAAGGGCGAAGAGCAAAGAGTGCTCACGCTTTGTCCTTTGCTCTTACCTCTTTGCCGGCTACTCCTGTCTCACCCACCGCCATACTTCGGGAATCGTCGCTTTCTTGCCATACATCAACATTCCCACGCGATAAATCCTCGCGGCCAGCCACACGAGTGCGACGACTGTCGCAAATCCAATCGCCAGCGACAAGATGATCTGCCATGCCGGTGGGGTCTCAGTTGTAATCCGCACCATCATCGTAATCGGCGCCAGAAACGGAAACATTGACGCCCAGAAAGCCAACGAGGAATTCGGACTGCGAATTATTGGAAACACGAAATAGAAGCCGGCAACGAGCATCAGCACAATGGGCATTGCCAGTTGCCCGCCCTCCTGCGTAGTTGTCACCATCGAACCAATCAGGGCGTAGATGGTCGCATAGATGAAGTAGCCAAGCAGGAAAAACAGGACGAAGTAGACGAAGACCATTGGCGGCACGTGCGGCACGTTTAGCGCTACGCCCTGCGCTGCCGCGATGCCCACGCCGAAGCCGGCCAGCACCAGAAACCCCAGGCCCCAAATGCTTAGCTGGGTGAGCGCGACCAGCGACACGCCTATCAGTTTTCCCATCATCAGCGGAAACGATCGCATCGATGAAAACAGAATTTCAGCGATGCGCGTCTCTTTCTCTTCAATGACAGCGCCGAGCACCATTTGGCCGTAGAGCAGCACGCTCATGTAAATCAGCAGTCCGAACGAGAACACAAACATGAACCCGCTGCCGCCGACCTTCTCTTCGCCACGGGCGCTGATCTTTGTGCTGACTAGGGAAACACGCCGGCTGGCTTCGCGCAGCATGCGCTGATCGATTTTGTTTTCGGACAGGCGCTGTTCGCGCACCGCGCGGCTTAATCTATCGGAGACCGTCTCACGCGTGAAAATGTCGCCGGTATTGCGGCCAAAGAATTCGGCTTTACCGTCCGCGAGAATATCCGCCGGGATAATCACGTATCCGTCCAGCTCGTTCGTGCGCACGCGGTCGTTCAATTCCCGCTTCACTTGTTCCAGCGAGCGGCCATTGAGAGAAACCAGCTCAGTCTCAAATCGTTGCGAGCCGATTTGCTGATTGCGCCGCATTTGTTCTTGCTGATTCGAACGCGTCGCAGCGCCTGCGGCATTGCTGTTGTCGCTTTCACTTTCGTCGTTCGGATTCGTCAACGCGTTCCGAAAGCTTTCGTAAAGCTTTCCGCTCTGGTCGATTACCGCCAGCCGCGTCGCGCCGCCCACGTTAATGTTGGCAATGTAGACGGGCACAATCGTGAACAGCGCGAGCATCACCGGCCCCATCACCGTCGCCACGACGAAGAACTTCGTGCGCACGCGTTGCAGATATTCTCGTTTTATGACGGCCAGGAACTTTCTCATGATGCTTCGCGGACTTTCTCGATGAAGATGTCGTGCAGACTTGGTTCAGCTAATTCGAACTTGTTTACCACCGCGCCGCTTTCCACCAGGCGCTTCAACAAAGTTTGCGCATCAGCTCCCGGGGCCAGTAAAACTTCCGTGTCGTCTCCATTCTGACGCACGTGCGCCACCAGAGACGCATCGTCCAACAAGCCGTCTCCACCGACTACTTGCAGCGCCACAGCATTGCGGGAAAAGCTGCGGCGAATTTCGCGCAGGCGTCCATCCAGAACTTTTTTCGCGCGATTAATCATGCAGACGTCGTCGCACAGCTTTTCGGCAATTTCCATCTGGTGCGTCGAAAGAATGATCGTCTTGCCTTCAGCCTTCTTTTCCAGAATTGTCTGTTTCATCAGATCGACATTGACCGGATCGAGTCCCGAGAACGGCTCATCGAGAATCAGCAAGTCAGGATCGTGAATCACCGCCGTGATGAACTGAATTTTCTGTTGCATGCCCTTTGAAAGATCTTTCGAACGCTTGTTCTTCCAATCGCTCAGTTGCAGCTTTTCCAGCCAAAGATTGATTCTCTCATCGGCCACCTTGCCGCGCACGTCTTTCAATTCGGCGAAGAACCGCAGTTGCTCGCCGACTTTCATCTTGCGATATAGCCCGCGCTCTTCCGGCAGATAGCCGATGCGATCCTGCAAACGCGTATCCATCGGCCGACCGAAGAGTTCGATGCGCCCGGAATCGGGAATCGTGATGTTGACGATCATTCGGATCGTCGTGGTCTTGCCCGCGCCATTCGGACCGATCAAGCCAAAGACGCGACCGGGTCGCACTTGCACGCTGAGATCGTCGACGGCGGTGAAGTCGCCGAATTTCTTGGTGACGTGTTCGAGAACCAGTGTGGGTTTTGTGTCGTTCATCAGGGGAGACCGGGGCAAAGTCAGTGCTCAATGCGAAACGATGAATACGATCCGGACGGATCCAGGTTCAACTCTTCCACGTGATCCACGTGGCCAAACCGCGGTCCCGTGGCCAGGTCGTGCTTGAATGCCTCGACCTGCGGCGCAGGCCCTTCAGCCAGCGCCTCGACCCGGCCATCGGAAAGGTTCTTCACATATCCAACTACCTGATGCCGAGCCGCCGCGCGCTGCGCAAAGAAGCGATAGCCGACACCCTGCACGTCACCGCTAATCAAAAAGCGCCGCGCCACGCGTCGCGAGTTGGGCGAGACATCTAGCGGCATTTGAACACTCGACCCTCACGGCCGCGCGTGAGTTCGAAAGTGCCGATTTCAGTTTTCGACTTTGTCAGCGTAACCGTCAGCTTCATCTTCTTGCCGTCAGTCCATCCGGTATATTGCGCCGGCTCGCCGTCTTGCTTCTCATCAATTCTAACAGGGCCGCCGTGCTCCCGGTTGTGAATGCCGCGCAGATCGAAACGGCCGCGCCTGTCGATCTTCAACGGCCCGGCAATTGTTCCATTTGCGCAATCGTATTCAATGCGCGCTGAGCCATTTGTCACCGAGAGCTGAATGTGCGTGCCGCCCCAACTTCCGTTCGGAATGGTTCGCGACTTCTTCGCCTGCGCTAAGCTGATGAAGCCGAGGCCGACAGTAGCACTTACGACTACGAGCATTGCGTTTCTGAACATCTTGCCGAACTCCCCGAAATACTATTACCGCAAAAACAGGAGAGATAGTCTACTCCTAAGATTCCCAACACGCGCGTAAAGTGGCCTATTTCAATTCCACGATCGCGATGCCGCCCGCGGGAATTGCTAGTTGGATGCTGGCGCCGTCGCGAGTGTCAAGTTTGGAATCACTAAGCCACTCAGTCGCCGACGAAAGTTTTTGGTTTCGCAAACGGATCGTCACATTCGCCGTCGCTGTGCGATCGACCTGCGCGAGACCCTGCTGCGGCTTGAAGACGCCATTGTCATTGAAGAGAGTAACGACCCAGCCGTTGGCGTTGCGATTGACGAGGTATTCGACGTCGCCTTCGACTTGAACCGGAGTCACATCGGCGAACACATGCGCGAGCAGATGGGCAGCGAGAGGGGTCATCCGTTCGTCTTCACCCAGCAAATCTGGAACGGCAACAAAGATAACTTTGCCCTTGCCGACTTTATTAACCGTGACCAGCGGTTCACCCGTTGTCGTCGTGATAAGCGCTTGCGCGCCATTCAACGTGATCCGCGCGTATCGAAACATCTGACCGTGCAGATCCTGCGGCGACTCGGCCGCGGAACGACATTGTGCGTTGTCCGCTTCACCGGTTTCGCCCGTGTCACGAATGCCGATAAGCGCGGTGTACAAGCCTTTGGTTTGCGCGGAGTTGAGAACAACTACCCCTCCGTTGCGCACGTAGTCTTCCAGCCTTTTTGCCGATGCGGGCGTCCAGTTCGCGTCGCCACCAACAACGACGGCACGATAAGAATTGATCGCGCTGTTGAGATTACCCGAAGCGACCAACACATCGAAAATATTTCCGAAGATTCCGGGCACGAACGCCTGTCGCTCGCCGCTCGCGAATTCTCCTTCGCGCACCGGGCTGGGGTAATAAGCTGCGCCGAACAACTCGCGTAGCGCTCGATCGCTGTGGTTGATTTGAGAAATTCCGAACGCCCACTGCGGGTAATCCGTCATGTCCCAGCCGTGCGCCGGATCGAGCAGAAACGCGATTGGCGTGTAAGGCGTGCCGCGATCGGGATGCTTCTCCGCAAAGCGCACAAACTCGTCCGTGATGCGACCCAGCGGATTCAACTGGAATGGATGTTCACCTGGCCCGGGCTTGAAAAATTGATCGAAGCCCTGTTCGAGATAGATGGCGGACGCGCCCGACATGTAATAGAGGTAGTAACTCTTCCGGTACCAAGACAGCGACGGGCCCATCGTCGCGCCGTAACGGGAATGAAAGAAGTTGTCCGGCCCGCCGAAGTTCTGCGCTTTTGTAAACGTCGTCGCAGTGTCGCCAAAGTTCGGCGCGTGGTAATAGAGGAAGGCGCCACCAAATTGT
>DATBSG010000243.1:0-9125 GCA_036559945.1 Pyrinomonadaceae bacterium | reverse complement strand
TGATCGTTCGGCTTGAACTTTGTATCCCCGCCGTTCCTCACGCGCACAAATTCAGTTACTACGCCGTTGACCACCTTGCGATATGGCGACTCGATGAAGCCGAATTCGTTGATGCGCGCGTAGCACGAGAGAGAGGAAATCAGACCGATGTTCGGACCTTCAGGCGTCTCGATCGGACAGATGCGGCCGTAGTGCGTTGGATGAACGTCGCGCACTTCGAACCCCGCGCGCTCGCGGCTCAACCCACCCGGTCCCAGCGCCGAGAGACGACGCTTATGCGTGATTTCCGACAGCGGGTTCGTCTGATCCATGAACTGCGACAACTGTGACGAGCCGAAGAACTCGCGCACCGCCGCCGTGACTGGCTTTGCGTTAATGAGGTCGCGCGGCATCGTCGTCTGCATCTCCTGATGGATCGACATCTTTTCTTTGATCGCGCGCTCCATGCGCTCGAGGCCGATGCGAAACTGATTTTCCAGCAGCTCGCCCACAGCGCGCACGCGTCGATTACCGAGGTGATCGATGTCATCAGCTTGATAGATCGGCTTCTTTTCGTCATCGACTGGATTCTTGCGCATCTTCAGGACGTAATTGACGACTTCGAAAAAATCGCTGGCCTGCAGGAGCGGATCCTCGATGCGCTCCCTTTCGGGCTTGCCCATCTTGATGTTGAATTTCAGGCGGCCGACGCGCGAAAAGTCGAACTTGCGCGGATCGAAGAACATACCTTCGAGCAGGCGATAAGCAGTCTGTACTGTTGGCGGATCGCCCGGGCGCATCTTGCGATAGATTTCGAGGAGCGCATCGACCGGCTTGGTGATCGTATCTTTCTTCAGCGTCTGAGAAACAACGACGCCAACGTCATCGCGTTCCGGGAAGAAGATCGCGAAACTTTGCACGCCGCTCTCGACGATCTCTTGCAGCTTGGCCGCGGTGATTTCATTGTTAGCTTCGAGGATGACTTCGCCGGTTTCGGTGTTGACGATATCGGCCGCAGCGTAGCCGGCTTCGAACTGCGACGGCTCGATTTCAACTTCACCGATGTTGGCCTTGCGCAGGCCTTCGAGTGAAGTACGCGTGACTTCCTTGCCCTTGCGGACGACTGGATCGCCTCCGCGTCCTTTGATCTCAAAGTCGACTTTCATGCCGACCAGGTTTGTGCGTCCGGCTTCCGGCACTTGCACCATCAAGCGGCCATCTTCGACCCGCACTTCATCGACGACATAGAAAGCGCGCAGAATATCTTCGTCAGAGAACGTCGCGTTCTTGACGGCGTCTTCCAACTGAGAATCACCGCCGAACCCTTTGTTCTTGAATGGCTCGCCCAACCACACGCCCAGCGCGCGCAGGAAAATCGTCGCCAGAAACTTGCGCTTACCGACGCGGACGTAAAGCAGGTTTTTCTGATCGTATTCGAACTCAACCCAGGAGCCGCGATACGGAATGATCTTCGCAACGAACATCGCGCCGCGCTTGAAGAACACACCGGGTGAACGGTGCAACTGCGAAACGATGACGCGCTCAGTTCCATTGATAATGAACGTGCCGTTGTCGGTCATCAAAGGAATTTCGCCGAAGAAAACTTCCTCTTCTTTGATGTCGCGAATCGACTTGATGTTCGTGTCGGGATCTTTGTCGTAAACGGTCAGACGGATTTTGACCTTCAGCGGCACGCTGTAACTCATGCCGCGTTCCTGACATTCTTGCTGATCGTGCTTGTGCTTCAGGCCAACGGGCTCGCCGCAGTTCGGGCACAATTCCGGACGAACCGAATTGAACGTGCCGCAAATGTGACAGAGCGTCTCGCCCGGGCGCAGCGGATCGACCTTGATCTTCGCGCCGCAACTCTTACAAGCCGCGCGCAGGTACTGGAGACCTTCAAGGTTGCCGCACTTGCACTGCCAGTTGCCGATTTGATACTCGACGAAATCCAGCGTCGCCGTCTCGCGAAAATCCGAGATCGGAAAGACGGATTGAAATACCGATTGCAGTCCAGTGTTAACGCGCTCTGCCGGCAGCAGATCCATCTGCAGAAAGCGGTTATACGAATCGCGCTGAATTTCAATCAGGTTCGGAATCGGCACCGCCGTTTTGATCTTGGAAAAGTCCTGACGCTCGGGCGCCCGACTCGTGCGCCGTCCCAATCCTGTGTTCACTGTTTCGAGAAGATTTGCAGACATGAATGCTCCTGATTTCGATGTGCGACGAATTGCAAGTTTGCGGGGTTCGCG
Source organism: Pyrinomonadaceae bacterium (assembly GCA_036559945.1). Lineage (GTDB taxonomy): Bacteria > Acidobacteriota > Blastocatellia > Pyrinomonadales > Pyrinomonadaceae > UBA11740. Next base: position 6,894 of record DATBSG010000243.1, on the reverse strand, counting down.
TTCGCTTACGCCTAAAGACACGTATTCGCGGCTAGGGCGCACAATTCCCTAGCCGCTTCAAAAAGTGAAACGCGCTTGCATCTCTGAAAGTTTTTCGGGAGTAACGCCAGCCCCTCAATACTCCCTTAAGTTAACTGCTCAATGATCAAAGGTCAAGCCAAGGGCTCGATCTTTGATGGTTTTTGTACTTTGATCTTTGAAAGAACCTTGAACCTTTGTTCGGAGAACAAAGACCCAAGTCCAAAGACCAAAGCCCGTTTTCCGTCAATTACTTCACTTCAACGGTTGCGCCTGCGTCCGCAAGTTTCTGCCGAATGGTTTCGGCTTCTTCCTTGGACACGCCTTCTTTAACGGCTTTCGGCGCGGCTTCAACCAGGTCTTTCGCTTCCTTTAATCCGAGCGCGGTCACTTCGCGAACGACTTTGATGACGTTGATCTTGTTGCCACCAACGGATTGAAGAATGACGTCAAACTCGCTCTTCTCTTCCACCGGAGCCGCCGCTTCACCGCCCGCCGCTGCGCCCCCCGCCGCCGGGGCGGCCGCAACTGCTGCCGCAGCCGACACGCCGAAGGTTTCTTCCATCAGCTTGACGAGCTGTGAAGCTTCCAACAGCGAAAGCTCTTTGATTTGATCCACTATTGCTTGAATGTCAGCCATGATTATTCACGTTCTCCTGTATCGCTTTGCGCGAACTCTCAGACTTGAGATTCCAGATCTGAAATCTGTAAGAGGTCGCAGTTTTCTATGGCAGCGGTTGCGGCTTGCATCTCCGCGACTTTTGCCGTCCCCGGCCGTCCACTGACAGACGACCGCAAAATCATTTCGAATTTCTTTACGCGCCCGCAGCTTCCTTCTGCGCACGCACCTGATCCATGACGACCGCGAGATTCCGCGGCACTGCCTGAATCACTGTTACAAGTCTCTGCGCCTGCGCGTTGATCAGGAACAGCATCTTCGAGATCAATTCCTCGCGCGCCGGCAGATTCGCGATCGCTTCGACTTCCTTCAGCTCGATAACTTTGCCTTCGACAAGACCGACTTTGAAGCTGAAAATCTCCGTGTTCGCTTTCGTAAACTTTGAAATCGCTTTCGACAAACCGACGGGATCGGTTGTGCTCAGTGCCACCGCGGTCACGCCTTTGAATTCGTCGGCCAACGGTTCAAGCGGCGTGCCCGCTGCCGCCTTCCGCGCCAAAGTGTTCTTGACGACCGAATAGCTCACGCCCGCCTCGCGCAGTTGCCGCCGCAGTTCCTGGTCTTTCGCGACCGTCATGTTCTTGAAACTGACCAGCATTGCGGCGTTTGCGGTCTTGAATTGCTCGGCCAGCGCTTCGAGATCTTTCTGCTTTTCTTTTCTAGTCTTCATTGCAACTCCTTATCTCGCGAACGCGGTCTCATCAAGCAGGATGCCTGGGCTCATAGTCGAGGCAAGGTTCACCTTCTTCATGTACTTGCCTTTGGCCGTTGAAGGCTTTGCTTTCGCCACAGCGTCGATCAAGGCGCGCGTGTTCTCGACGATCTTGTTTTCGTCAAAGGAAACTTTGCCGACCGCTGTGTGGATGACGCCAGTCTTGTCAACGCGATACTCGACTTTACCGGCCTTTGTTTCTTTGACCGCAGTTTTGACGTCAAACGTAACCGTGCCGGTTTTCGGATTCGGCATCAGCCCGCGCGGGCCGAGCACTTTTCCCAGTCCGCCAACAAGCCGCATCATGTCTGGGGTGGCGATCACCGCATCGAATTCCAGCCAGCCGCCCTTAATCTTGTCGACCATGTCCTGGCCGCCCACAAGATCGGCACCAGCTTCCTCGGCTTCCTTGATCTTGTCGCCTTGCGCGATCACCAAAACCTTTTTCGATTTGCCGAGACCGTGTGGCAGGACAAGAGTGCCGCGCACCAGCTGATCGGCTTTGCGCGGATCGACTCCGAGCCACATCGTAAGCTCAACCGTCTCGTCAAATTTCGCAAACGCAATCTCCTTCAGTTTTTTGACCGCGTCATCCAAAGTGTATTTGCGCCCTTCCTCGAGCTTCTCCATGGCGGCGCGATATTTCTTTCCGTGCTTTTTCATTTCTTAACCTCGAGGTGCAAACGAGCTTGCTGCTCTCCCTCCTTAAATTCGAATTTCACAATTCGAATTTCGAAATCTACTCTACCGTCAGTCCCATCTGCCGCGCCGTGCCCTCGATCGTGCGAATCGCGCTTTCGAGGTTCGTCGTATTCAGATCGGGCATTTTTGTCTTCGCGATCTCCTCAACTTTCGCGCGCGAAATCGTTCCAACTTTTTCCTTCTTGGGATTTCCCGCGCCCTTTGCGATTCCGGCTGCTTTCTTCAACAAGTCCGCAGCCGGCGGCGTCTTTGTTTCAAAAGTGAAGGAGCGATCGGCATAGACCGTGATCACCACCGGAATTTTCATGTCCGGATCCATCTGCGCGGTCTTTGCATTGAAGGCCTTGCAGAATTCCATGATGTTGACGCCGTGCTGACCCAGCGCCGGCCCAATCGGCGGCGCCGGATTAGCCTTGCCCGCCGGCACTTGCAGTTTGATATAACCTGAAATCTTTTTTGCCATTACTCTTCTTCCGTAAACGTAACTTTTTCCACGTCGAGAAAATTCAACTCGACGGGCGTCGAGCGACCGAAGATCGTCACGGTCACTTTAAGCGTCGACTTCTCTTCGTTAACTTCTTCAACTTTGCCGGTGAAGCTTTGGAACGGCCCGGACTTAATGCGTACGGTTTCGCCGGCCGCGTACGAGAACTTCGGCTTCGGCTTCTCAGCCGCCGCCGCCTGCTGATTCACGATCTGATCAACTTCCTCTGCGGTCAGCGGCGTCGGATGCTGACCTCCAACAAACCCGGTGACCTTCGGCGTCGAACGGATCGTGTGAAACACGTCGTCCGGAATATGACCGCGCTCGTCGCAGTCGATCTCGACCAGAACATAACCCGGATAAAACATGCGCGACGATTCGATGCGCTTGTTGCCGCGCATTTCTACCACCGTCTCAGTCGGCACTAGCACCTGGCTGATCGCATCTTCGAGCGGCGTACCCGCCACACGAGCTTTCAGGCTTTCGCAAACCTTCTTCTCGTGTCCCGAATACGTATGAAGAATGAACCACTGCTTCATAAAATCGTTTTCAGCCTCCCAACAAGGTGCGCAAGTGATCAATCAAGAATGCCCACACGCGATCCACCGCAAACAGGTAAAGTGCGAAGAAAACAACCGCCACCAGAGTGATGATGGTGGTGTTACGCACCATGTTCATGCCCGGCCACGAAACGCGGCGCATCTCGGCACGTGTGTCATGAAGAAACTGACGGATGCGCGCGAATAAACCTGCTTCCGCCGCGGTTTTCTTTGGACGGCGTTCGCCGCCGCCACCCGATGATGGGCGCGCACCTGTCGTCACTTTCGCGGGCGGCGCGCCGGACGGCACATCGGACGTCTCTTCTAGGGCTTCCGCCTCGGGTTCGATTAGGGCTTCCGCCTCGGGTTCGATTACGTCGTCGCTCACAGTAATTTTTCCGAACTTCTTCGCCACTCTGGTTTCGCGCTTCAACTGGCAGGGGTACCAGGATTCGAACCCGGACTTTCGGTTTTGGAGACCGACGTGCTAACCGTTGACACTATACCCCTGTGCACATTGTCGATTTCCGATTTGCGATTGCCGATTTCTGAATACCTTTCGCAGACATTTCAATCGGCAATTGGCAATCGCCAATCGGCAATGCCTTACTTCGTCTCCTTGTGCGATGTGTGCTTACGGCAGCGCCGGCAGAACTTGCTGAACTCCAGGCGCTCAGTCGTCGTCTTCTTGTTCTTCGTCGTTACGTAATTGCGGCTCTTGCAATCACTGCACTGCAACACAATATTGTCACGCGGCATAACACAAATCCTTTTTCTTACTCCACGACTTCGGCGACGGTGCCGGCGCCGACGGTGCGGCCGCCTTCACGTATCGCGAAGCGCAAACCTTTCTCCATCGCAATCGGCGCAATCAGTTCGATGTCCATCTGTATATTGTCGCCCGGCATCACCATCTCTACGCCTTCCGGCAGGTTGGCCACGCCTGTGACATCGGTTGTTCTGAAGTAAAACTGCGGACGATAGCCCGTGAAGAACGGCGTGTGACGGCCACCTTCTTCTTTGGTCAGCACGTAAGCCTCAGCCTTGAACTTCGTATGCGGCGTGATGCTCCCGGGCTTTGATACCACCTGCCCGCGCTCAATATCTTTTCGCTCCACGCCTCTTAACAACAGCCCAACGTTGTCGCCCGCTACCCCTTCATCCAGGAGCTTGCGGAACATCTCAACTCCAGTCACCACCGTCTTGGTCGTGGGCCGGATACCGACAATCTCCACCGCTTCGTTCACTTTCACTTTGCCACGCTCCACTCTTCCCGTGGCCACCGTGCCGCGGCCCTGGATCGTGAAGATGTCTTCGACCGGCATCAGGAATGGCTTGTCGATGTCGCGCGCCGGCGTCGGAATGTAAGTGTCAACTGCATCCATCAACTCCAGGATGCTCTTCTCCCACTGCTCGTCACCTTCCAGAGCTTTCAACGCCGAGCACTTGATCACCGGAATGTCGTCGCCCGGAAACTCATAAGCACTCAAAAGCTCGCGCACTTCCAGCTCCACCAACTCCAGCAATTCCGGATCGTCCACCGCATCGACCTTGTTCAGGCAAACCACCATCGCCGGCACGCCTACCTGCCGCGCAAGCAGAATGTGTTCTCTCGTCTGCGGCATTGGGCCATCAGTCGCGGCCACCACCAGAATCGCGCCGTCCATCTGGGCCGCGCCTGTGATCATGTTCTTCACATAGTCGGCGTGCCCCGGACAGTCCACGTGCGCGTAGTGACGATTCGCCGTCTCGTACTCCACGTGGGCCGTCGCGATGGTGATGCCGCGGGCTTTCTCTTCCGGCGCCTTGTCGATCTGATCGAAAGCCACAAACTGCACTTTCGGATTGGTCTTCCCCAAAACCTTCGTGATGGCCGCTGTCAAAGTCGTCTTGCCGTGGTCCACGTGCCCAATCGTCCCAATGTTCACGTGCGGCTTGCTGCGATCAAATTTCTCTTTGCTCATCTTCTATTCGTCCTCAGTAGCATAGACTTTAGTCTGTGTTCCAAGTTTCGTGGCGCAAGAAGCGCACAGACTGAAGTCTATGCTACTTACTTGCTACTCCCTGAACTTTCGCAATCACTTCTTCAGCAATATTCCGCGGCGCTTGATCATAGCGTTCGAAATGCATCGTCGAAGTCGCACGGCCCTGCGTTGCCGAGCGAAGATCAGTCGTGTAACCAAACATCTCCGACAGCGGCACATACGCTGTCACCACCTGCACACCGCCCGGACGCGGCTCCATCTTTTCAATCTGGCCGCGGCGCCGATTCAGGTCGCCGTTGACCGCGCCCATGTATTCTTCCGGGGTCACCACTTCGACGCGCATGATCGGCTCGAGCAGCACCGGCTTGGCTTTCTTCAGTGCGTCCTGAAACGCCAGCGAGCCGGCGATATGAAAGGAGCGCTCGTCTGAGTCGACTTCATGAAAACCGCCGTCGACCAAACGTACCTTGATGTCGACCATGTCATAGCCGGCAAGATAGCCGCGCTCCATCGCGTCGTGAACTCCCTGCTCAGTCGGCTTGATGAACTCACGCGGAATCGCGCCGCCCGTAATTTCGTTCTCGAACACGAAACCTTCACCGGGAGCGGGCTCAATTTCCAACTCGACGTGCGCGTACTGACCGCGACCACCGGTCTGTTTTTTGAAGACCTCTTTGCCCGCCGCCGACTGCGTGATCGTTTCGCGATAAGCGACCTGCGGCTTGCCGACGTTTGCTTCAACGCCGAACTCGCGCTTCATGCGATCGACAATGATTTCCAGATGCAGCTCGCCCATACCGGCAATGATTGTCTGCCCGGTTTCGTGATCCGTCGAAACGTTGAAGGACGGATCTTCCTGCGCGAGACGACTCAGCGCAACGCCCAATTTGTCCTGATCGGCGCGAGTCTTCGGCTCGACCGCCACGCGGATCACCGGAGCGGGAAACTCGATCGCTTCCAGGATGATCGGCTTGTTCTCGTCGCAGATCGTGTCGCCGGTCGTAACCTGCTTCATGCCGCCGATAGCGATGATTTCGCCGGCACTGGCGACTTCAATGTCTTCGCGTTTGTTCGCATGCATGCGCATCAGCCGGCCGACGCGTTCGCGCGTATCTTTCGCGGCGTTGTACGCGTAGGAGCCCGATTTGATCGTGCCGCTGTAGATGCGCACAAACGAAAGCTGGCCGAGGTGCTTGTCGGCCATGATCTTGAACACCAAGCCGCTGAACGGCGCACTCGCATCGGGCGGTCGTGTTTCTTTGTGACCATTCTTCGGATTCACGCCTTCAACCGGCGGAATATCGAGCGGCGACGGCAGGTAATCGACCACTGCATCCAGCAGTGTTTGCACGCCTTTGTTCTTGAAAGCTGAGCCGGTGACAACCGGTACCAGGCGCAATTCGACTGTTCCTTTGCGCAGCGCCTTGCGAATCTCATCTTCAGTGATCGGTTCAGCCTCGACGTACTTGTGCATCAAGTGGTCATCAACCGTCGCGACGGCTTCAATTAACTTCTCGCGCGCTGCCGCCACCTCTGCTTTCAAGTCTTCCGGGATTTCTACTTCTTCGTACTTCGCGCCCTTGGTTTCATCGATCCAGACGAGCCCCTTCATCGTGATGATATCGACGACGCCTTTAAATTGATCTTCGTGGCCGATGGGAATTTGGAGAGCGACGGGGTTTGCGCCGAGCCGAGTAACGATCGAATCGAACGAGCGCTGAAACGATGCGCCGGCGCGATCGAGCTTGTTGATAAAACAAATGCGCGGTACGCCA
>DATBSG010000242.1:0-3398 GCA_036559945.1 Pyrinomonadaceae bacterium | reverse complement strand
CCGCTCCAAGAAGATCAAATTTAAGGTGCGTGGTTTTGCTTGGTTGGATACGGATTGGCTGTCCGGGACTCGGCGATACAGCGAGACAGGGCAACTCTCGTTTTGTCACTGGCCTGCCGCGTTATCATCCTCAAGCATTTTCGCGCGGTGGGCAATTGCCTTGTACACAACGTCCTCAATTTGGCCGAGCGTAAAAGGCTTTACGATATAGTCAAACGCTCCCATTTCAATTAATTCTTGCGCCCGATCTTTCGTACTCAGCCCCGAAATGAGGATTACCGGCGTTTGTTTCTGAGTTTCGCGAACGTGGGCAAGCAGATCCAGTCCGCTAAGTCCCGGCATCTGATAATCCGTAACCACTACATCGTATTGTTCAATAGAGAGATAAGCGAGAGCCTGTTCCGCGTTTGCCGCGGCATGACAGGTATGCCGGTATGCAAACAAGTCAAAAAGATTATTGCGAACTGTGTCTTCATCATCGACCACCAATATGTTAGCCAAGGATTTTTCTCCCCCTGGTGATTATTCGCGACTAAAGTTACTGAAGTCAATACATTTCTACTCTTCAGTATAAATCCTTTCTGTCGTTCGCTACGTGCCCATCGCGGCAATCGGAAGCGCAGCAACTCCCTGATTGTTCCGATTGGCTAACTCGGCCGTAATCTCGGTAATGCGATCGATCGAGAACGGTTTAGTGACTACCCAATCCACTTTCGCCGTTTCTTGTTCGGTCGAGCTGACTGCGTCTCCCCAGCCAGTAATAACCGCCACGGGCATCTCCGCATCGCGCTCGCGGATTGCGCGCGCCAGTTCCCAGCCGCTCATGCCTGGCATGCCTACATCGGTGAAGACCGCTTTAAAGCGCTTCGCATCAAAAAACTTGAGCGCTTCCTCTCCATTCTCCGCCGGAGTTACCTCATATCCCTGGTTCTCCAGGATGTCGACCAGTAACCTACGCACGGCATCCTCGTCGTCAACGACCAGGATTCCCAGCGCGCCTGACTTGGGCACGAGGGTCAAATGTGGAACGGGTTCTTTCTTTGTTTCGGGCTTCGGCTTAACGTGCGTTATCGGCAGCCTAATTCGGAAGGTTGTACCCTGGCCGAGCTCCGATTCGATCTCCACAGTCCCTTCATGCCGCTGAACGATGCCATAACAAACCGCAAGGCCAAGGCCCATACCCGCTTTACCCTTGGTAGTGAAGAACGGATCAAATACGCGCGAACGAATTTCAGGAGTCATGCCAGTGCCCGTATCGCTCACAGCAATCTCAACCGCACCGTCCGCTTCGCGCGCAGCCAATTTCAATCGGCCACCCTGGGGCATCGCGTCCACGGCGTTGAATACCAAGTTAACCAAAACCTCGCGCAACTCTGACGGGTCGCCCATAATCAGGGCGTTGGTATCGATTTGCAAATTCAGATTGATATGGATGTTATTAGCCTGGGCACGATCTTTCCACCGCGGCCGGGTAATTTCATTTACGTCGATCAACAGTTGATCGACCGCGACCGGTTCAAAGTCATGATCGCGCCGTTGACGGGCGAAGTCCTGAATTCTCTTCACCGTCCCAGCTCCATCCTGTGCGGACTTCACGATGATTTCCAGACCGCGGCGGATTTCGGGATCTTCAACTTTGCGCAACATCAACTCCGCCCGCCCAAGAATGCCGGCGAGCGTGTTGTTGAAATCGTGGGCAACGCCTGACGCGAGCTCGCCCAGCGCCGACATCTTTTCGATTTGTCCGAACTGTTCACGAATTCGCTCCTGTTCTTCGATGTATTGCGAAAGTTCTTCGACGTGTTGCTTCGCTTGTTCCGCCTTTTCCATCGAAGTCTGGACGTTTCTCAGATACGTCTTGTAGGTGAAGTAAATAATGGCGATGATTGGCGTAATCATCATGACGGCATACCCGGAAAGATCGTTTGCCATCCGCACCGCTATGCTCGCCACCGAAGCTCCGGCGAAGTAACTCATTGAAGTCCACAGGTAAGAGTTGCGCCAGGTCCTGTACAGTGGCTGGTTTGTCTTGAGCGCAGTGTAGGTTGCCACCAGCCCAGAGTTGCTGATGTATTGCACGAGGGCCATTACGCACACGACGGCAACAGCGCGGTTTGAATAGCCGTTATGATTGAGGGTCGGACCAAAACATAACCGCAGCGCCCACACGGTGACGAACGTAGAAATCGCCATTTGGCATGCGTTGAATAGCCACACCCGTGGTTTCTTGGTGACGTACAGCGACGAACTCAGGCCGTCTAACGCTGCCATGAATACAGCCGCTTCTCCGCCATACAACAGCAGCGTCAGGAAGATGAGCGTGTCGCCGACAGTGACTTCGCCTTTAACGTGCGGAATGGGAATGCTGAGGCGTGAGGCAACAGTCGCCATCGCGACCAACAGCATCAGAAAACGCCAGTCGAGGTTTTGCTGGGAAAGGCGAGCGCCTGAAAAGATCAGCACCGCGACGCCCGCGGCCACTATTGTAAAAAGGAAGGGTTTGAATAAGCGCCCACTGTTCATGGATTCATCTCAACGGGGCCTCAGGGAGAACGTTATGGGAGAAACAGAGTTTCGTAATGCTCCCGGAATTGATAACCCGCTTTTTGGTAGGATTTTTGCGCGGCGGAGTTTGTTTCATTCACCAGTAGGCAAACCGATTTGGTGCGCTCCAGAAGATTGTTTGTCACCTGGGTCAGGCATCGAGCGCCATAACCGTTGGCTCTATGCTCCGCACTAACGTATACACCTTCGAGATAAACAACATCAGGAGTGACACTGACGACGTCCACTTTGAATTTCAACCGGCCGTTCTCAATCGATACCCACACTCTGCCTCGTTTGATCCGATGTGCGCACCTTTCCGTGAAACCGACTGCGTCGACCTCCAAAGGGTTGATGCCGCTCTCTTTGAATGCGGTCTGCGCATGAACGGGTACCACCAATTCCAGATCCTCTGGATTTGCCGGTCGTAAGGATGACAAAGTGATCAGGTTTTCCGCGGTCTGTTTTTGCAACAACAATTCGCGGCAGGCAAGACGGGGCGGTGGGCCACCCTGGAGGAAGTGTACCATAAACCGGCTGATCTGATTTTTCTCACCAAGAATGGCGTGGCCCGAAGGGCAGGTTTGGGCCAGATTGGCGAATGCTGCTAAAGCAAGATCGTTCTGCGTCTCGAAAAGGGTGATGTGGCCGACTAGTGCAACCCCGGCAAGCTGCCCCGCCGCATCGCGATATCCATAAAACGTACCGCGGTGATGTGGGCTAACCAGGCCGTTATCGCGTATCCAGCTCGTCTGGATGAAGGTGCTGAGTGGCCGTGCTGCCAGGAACTCCAAGACCTCATGCTTGTTTCCATTAACCAGCGCTTCCACTCCGCCATCGGTAGTCAACGACGA
>DATBSG010000241.1:0-3289 GCA_036559945.1 Pyrinomonadaceae bacterium | reverse complement strand
TCTCGTCTGTGGCGCTCGACTTTGTTCCAGGATCATGGCAATCGATCGCATCAGCGTCCGTGGCGCCCGCCAGCACAACCTCAAAAATATTGACGTTGATATCCCGCGCGACAAATTGACCGTAATTACGGGGCTTTCCGGGTCGGGGAAGTCTTCGTTGGCGTTCGACACAATCTACGCGGAAGGTCAAAGGCGCTATGTTGAGTCGCTGTCGGCGTACGCGCGCCAGTTCCTCGATCAGCTTGAAAAGCCGGACGTCGATTCGATCGAAGGCCTATCGCCGGCAATCTCGATCGAGCAGAAAACGGTCGCGCGTAGCCCGCGTTCCACGGTCGGCACCGTCACAGAGATCTACGACTACCTTCGTTTGCTTTTTTCATCCGTAGGATTACCACATTGTCCGCAATGCGGCGCGCCGATCACGCGGCAAAGCGTGGAGCAGATTCTGCTGGACGTGCTTGGTCTGCCCGAAGGCGAGCGGGTGATGGTGTTGGCGCCGATCGTTCGCGGCCGCAAAGGCGAATTCAAGAAAGAACTGGCAAAGCTGGCGCGCGATGGATTCATTCGCGCGCGCATTGACGGCGAGCTGCGCGCCCTCGATGAAGACATTCGCCTGGACAAGCGACGCAACCACACGATCGAGGCCGTCGTCGATCGGCTGCTGATCAAAAGCGGCATCAATGATCGCCTGGGCGAATCGATTCGCACCGCTCTAAAACTTACGGGCGGCGCGGTCCTGGTTTCCGTAGTTGATGGGGAAGAGAAGCTCTATTCCGAGAAGATGGCGTGCGTGAATTGCGGCATCAACGTGCCGCCGCTCGAGCCGCGTTCCTTTTCATTCAACTCGGCATATGGCGCCTGCCGCAATTGTCATGGGCTCGGCTCGGTGCTCGAAGTTGATCCGGCGAAACTGATTCCGAATCCGGAGTTGACTCCGGAACATTTGCCATTTGCGGAAGCTGACAAATCCGGCTCGGCCTATTTGCGCAGCGCCCTGCTCGCAGTGGTTGCGCATTTCAAAGGCGAAGCGAACCTCCCATTCAAAGATCAGCCGAAAGAAGTTCGCGAGGCGTTCTTCAACGGTTTGCCGGCGCAGATAAAGTTCCGGCAAGGGCTCTATGCGTACAAAGGGCCTTGGAAAGGCGCACTCCCATGGTTGCGTGAGCGTTTGAACGATCCGCCCAGCGACAAGATCAATCTGGCGTTGGAAGAGATGGTTTCGCCGGTCGTTTGTGCCGCCTGCGGTGGCCGACGCTTGCGCGCGGATTCGCTCGCGGTGCGCGTCGGCGGCCGCGGCATCGCCGATTACACGAACATGACGATCGAAGATGCGATTGCTGCGTTCGATCAGATCAAGCTGGACAAACGATCGGCGCAGATCGCCGGTTTAGTTCTTGAGGAGATTCGCAGCCGTCTGCGTTTCCTGGAGACTGTGGGTTTGGGATATCTCACGCTCGACCGGCCATCAGCCAGCCTGTCGGGCGGCGAAGGTCAGCGGATTCGTCTGGCGACACAGATCGGATCGCAACTTCGCGGAGTCCTCTATGTTTTGGACGAGCCGTCGATCGGATTGCATCCGCGCGACAATCGCCGGCTGCTCGATACGCTGGCAGCGCTCCGCGATCTCGGCAACACAGTGCTCGTGGTCGAACACGACGAAGAGACGATTCGCCGCGCGGATTATGTCGTGGACCTGGGCCCCGGCGCCGGCACGCACGGTGGATTTGTTGTCGCGCGCGGCACGCCGGACGACGTTGCGCACAATCGCAAATCGGTAACGGGTCTTTACATCAGCGGCGAACTCAAAATTCCGATTCCGGACGCCCGGCGTTTGCCGAACGGAAAGGTGATCACCATCCGCGGTGCGCGCTATCACAACCTGAAGGAGATCGACGTTACGTTTCCGCTCGGATTGTTCACGGTCGTCACCGGAGTTTCAGGCTCAGGCAAGTCAACGCTGGTCGAGGACATTCTCTACCGTGCGCTGGCAAAAGAGCTGTACGGATCGCTCTCGGATCCCGGCGCGCACGAAACAATCGAAGGGTTGGAGCATCTCGACAAGGTAATCGAAATTGACCAGTCGCCCATCGGCCGCACGCCGCGATCGAATCCGGCCACGTACACCGGTTTGTTCACACCGATTCGAGAGCTGTACGCGATGCTGCCCGAATCGCGCGAGCGCGGCTACAAGCCCGGCCGCTTCTCGTTCAATGTAAAAGGCGGACGCTGCGAAGGCGAAGGCTTGAAACGCATCGAGATGAATTTTCTGCCGGATGTCTATGTGCTTTGCGACGTCTGCCGCGGCGCACGTTACAACCGCGAGACGCTTTCGGTGAAGTACAAAGGCAAGTCGATCGCAGAGCTGCTCGACACAACGGTCGAAGAGGCTTTGCCGATTCTGGAGAACGTTCCGCAGATTAAGCAAAAGTTGCAGACGTTACTCGATGTCGGCTTGGGATACATCAAGCTTGGTCAATCGGCGACGACGCTTTCCGGCGGTGAAGCGCAACGCATCAAACTCGCGAAGGAACTTTCCAAGCGCGCAACGGGACGTACGGTTTACATTCTCGACGAGCCGACCACGGGACTGCATTTTGCTGACGTGCACAAGCTGCTCGATGTGTTGCAGCGTCTGGTCGGCCTCGGCAACACAGTGATCGTCATCGAACACAATCTCGACATCATCAAGAGCGCGGACTTCATCATCGACCTTGGGCCTGAGGGTGGCGCGCATGGCGGATGCGTGGTTGCCTCGGGAACGCCGGAGGAAGTTGCCGCCGTGCGCCGGTCGCACACAGGCCAGGTATTGAAGCCCCTGCTCAACGGCAATGCGAAGCGGAACGGCGCGAAACGTGAATCTTCCGCGGCGCAGATTGTCGAAGAAACAAAGAAGGTCGCATGATATACTCGCCGTCGTCGCACGGGCACCTTCCTGACAAATGACTGAGCGCATCTCCGCCATCGTTGCTGCCAGCCTGGAAGTAAAGCGTCAATTTTTCGAATCGAACGGTGGTGATGTTCAGCACGCGGCTGACATGATCGCAGGCGCACTCAAATCCGGCGGCAAGTTGCTCATCTTCGGCAACGGCGGATCGGCCGCTGACTCGCAACACATCGGGGGCGAGTTAGTGAACAAGTTTCTTCAGCAGCGTCGAGCCTTGCCGGCGATTGCCTTGACAACCGATGGCGGTGTCCTTACCTGCATTGCGAACGATACGGGATTCGAGAACATTTTCGCGCGGCAGATCGAGGCGCTGGGGAACAGCGGCGATGTCTGCCTGGCGATTTC
>DATBSG010000240.1:0-7332 GCA_036559945.1 Pyrinomonadaceae bacterium | reverse complement strand
GAAGTGATCGAAAAATATCGTCCCACGGTTCTTACAACCGTGCCGACAATGATCAATGCAATGCTCAATGTCGATAACGCGAGCGCTCACGATCTGTCGAGCCTTCGCTTCTGCTACTCAGCCGGTGAAGCTTTGCCGGTCGAGCTCTACCATCGTTGGAAACAAACTTTCGGAGTGGAGATTTGCGACGGTATTGGCTCAGCCGAGATGTTTCATATCTACATCACCAATCGGCCCGAAGACGTGAAGCCTGGCAGCCTCGGCCGCATCGTCGAAGGTTACGAAGCAAGGATTGTCGATGGTGAGGGAAACGAAGTTCCGAACGGGGAGATGGGCACTTTGATGATCAAAGGCGACTCAGCCGCGCTCTGTTACTGGAATGCGCACGAAAAATCTAAAGAGACTTTCGCGGGCGACTGGTGCACGACGGGCGATCAATTTCACGTCGATCCGTCAGGCTATTACTGGTATCACGGCCGCACGGACGACATGCTGAAGGTGGGCGGCATCTTCGTCGCGCCGGCGGAAATTGAGAACTGTCTGCTACAGCACGAGGCGTTGCTCGAATGCGCAGTCGTAGGACATGAAGACGATGGCGGTCTCGTAAAACCGAAAGCGTTCGTCGTCGTTCGAGAAGGACGCGAACGATCCGATCAACTTGCGAACGAGATCAAGGAATTCGTTAGAGAGAGGCTGGCGCTGTATAAATATCCGCGCTGGGTTGAGTTCGTTGATTCGCTACCGAAGAATGATCGTGGGAAGGTTGATCGGAAGTTGTTGAAGACCGTTTCAAAATAAAAATGCGGGCAGGATGCCCGCGCACCGCCGACAAGATGTCGGCGCTCCTACCGCAGTTTTCCTTCCAAATTGTAATCACGCAGCCGCCGATAAAGCGTAGATGGCGAGATGCCAAGTAGCGCAGCGGTTTTCCCTCGATGCCAACCAGTCTGCTCGAGCGCGGCAATGATTTGTTGCTTCTCGACATCCCGTAACGCCGTCGGCGTCGAAGCTCCGCCGCCGTCGACCGCTGCAACTCCGGCCATCGGCGCAAATGATGCGCCACCGTTCGTGCGGCCGGAAACTTCTGGCGGTAGTTCACTGACCGTGATGCGGCCATCGTTGGCCAGCAACACCGCACGCTCCAAACAATTGCGAAGCTGACGGACATTGCCGGGCCAGGTGTACGCGCGTAGCTTTTCCATGACGTCAGGACCGACGTCCGGCGCATTCGCTCCGGCAAGTTCCTTCAAAATGTGTTCCGTCAGCGGCTCGATATCTTCGGGGCGCTCGCGCAGCGGCGACAGGTGAATCTGAAAACTGTTGATGCGATAGAGAAGGTCGGCGCGAAACGATCCGTTGTTGACGACTGAATCCAAATTGCGGTTCGTGGCCGCGACGATGCGGACGTCGACTTCGACTTTGCGCACGCCGCCAACGCGGAAAAATGTTCGCGTCTCAATCGCGCGTAAGAGTTTCGCTTGCAGCGCCGCCGGCAATTCCGTCACTTCATCGAGAAACAACGTACCACCGTCGGCCAATTCAATCAGTCCAAGCTTTCGCGCTTTTGCGCCGGAAAACGCGCCGGCTTCGTAGCCAAACAACTCAGATTCAAGCAAAGTCTCCTGAAACGCCGCGCAGTTCAAATCAATAAACGACCCTCCGGCACGGTTCGACAAACGATGAATCGCGTGCGCGATCAATTCTTTACCGGTGCCCGACTCGCCGCTGATTAGCACCGATGCTTCGGACGGGGCCACGCGCTCAACCAGGCGAATAGCTTCAGCCATGGCTCGTGATTCGCCAATGATCTCCGGAACAGCAGACTTGCGCTCGATCTGCGCGCGCAATCTTTGGTTATCAACGCGCAGGCTGCGCTTCTCCGCAGCTTGCCGGACGCGCACGTCAAGCTCACTGATGCTGTAGGGCTTGGTCAGATAATCGTAAGCGCCAATCCTCATCGCTTCGACCGCGGTTTCGATTGTCCCCTGGCCCGTCAACATGATCACTTCGGGCGGGTTGGGACGCTCGTGAACGCGGCGCAGCAGTTCCATGCCGTCCATGAGCGGCATGTTGATGTCGCACAGCACGACATCAACGTTGCTCTCTTCCAGCTTGCGCAGGGCTGCTTCGCCGTCAGGCGCCACGTGCACACGATAGCCAAGCCGCTGCAACTCTTTCTGGAGCACCAGGCGCAGGTTTGCCTCGTCTTCGGCTATCAGTAATCTTGCGTCGCGTTGTTCGTTCACTGTTCCGACTCCCGCACTGAATCGACGGCTGGCGCCGTTAGTTTGAATCACTCGCCTTGGGTAGCGAGATGGTGAAGGTGGTGCCCACACCCACGATTGACCTTACATCGAGGCGGCCACCGTGCTCAGATACAATACCATAACAGACCGCGAGGCCGAGGCCCGTTCCGCGACCGACATCCTTGGTCGTGAAGAAAGGATCGAAAATCTTGGTGAGGTTTTCCGGCGAAATGCCGACGCCTGTGTCTTTGATTTGCACGATGACGTTCGGGCCGGAAACGGCTGTGCGCAGAGTCAGCGTGCCGCCGTCGGGCATCGCATCGATCGCGTTCGTCGCCAAAGCCACGAACGCCTGCTGTATTTGACCCTCGTCGCCAAGCACGGTTGGCAGATCGTTCACCGTTTCAATTTCGATTTGAATATTGTCGCCGCGTTGCTGATGAGTGACGAGCCGCGCGGTCATCTTAATCGTTTCGGCCAGGTTTAGCGGCACGCGATTGCCGGCACGCAACCGACTGAAATCGAGCAAGCCATTCGTGATTTGCTTGCAGCGGAAAGCTTCGTCGCGAATCAACCCGAGATATTCCTTCAAATCTCGGACCTCCGACGATTCTGGGAAAGCGCCTTCGGCGATTCGTTTTTCGAGCGACTCGGCACATGCCGCGATTGTTGCCAGCGGATTGTTGATTTCGTGTACCACACCCGCGGCCAATCGACCGACCGCGGCCAGCTTTTCCGCGCGCGCCACGGCACGTTCGGACTTCACGCGCGGAGTAATGTTCTCGCCGACCGTGATGACGTGCGAGACTTCGTTCGTTTCGGCGGCGCGCATGGGAATCTTGCTGATGAGCCAATGGTTAGTGTCGCCGCTGTTGGTGACGGTTTCCTGTTCGATGCGCTGAATTTCACCGGTTGCAAAGACCTTGCTGAATTCACTCTCCAGCAATTCGCGCTTCTGTTTTGTCAGCACGTCGTAGATGTTTCTTCCGAGCACTTGTCCGCGTGGCACACCCAACTCGCCCAGCTCGCGATTGCGGTTCCAGGCGACAATCCGATGGTCGCGGTCGATGGCGTAGAGCGAAACGGGCAGCGTGTCGATGATTGCTTCGGTGAAGCGCTGATGCATTTCCGCTTCGCCGGCGCGACGATCGACTTCTTCGGCAAGGGTCGCGGCGGATTCGCGCGCTGCCAGATACAAGAGCGAGATATGCGCCGCGAGGGCGGCCTGTTGCGCGGCCGCGTCGATCAGCCGGCATTCGTTTGACGCGTCAACGTCGCTGCGATCAAACGCGACAACTAACGCACCGAGAATCTTGCCGCCGAATCTAATCGGGCTGACGTACTCAGTCGTCCGCCGATCGTCAGCCAACACGAACTCTCTTTCGTTAGTCAGCAGCACCGGGGCGGACGAGCGCGAAGAACCGAGCCACGCCTCCAGCCGCGGCAGATCAACCAGAGACGCTCCTTCGGCGTTTCCTTCGCGATCGAAAGCGCACACGGCGAAACCATGACCGTTATTGTTTACGACGCAGGCGCACAGCGCAGCATTAAGGCCTTCGAAGGTTGCGCCGGCAACGCGACGCGCGACCTGCTCAGGCTCGAGAGTTTGCAACAAGCCGCGACCGAGATCGGCGAGGAATCGAAGCTCGCGATTCGCATCCGTCAGGTGCGATTCGCGCTGCGCCATGCCGAGGTGAGAATTAACGCGCGAGATCAACTCGCCGGGCGTTGAAGGTTTGACGATGTAATCGTCGGCGCCGGCACTGAACGCTTCGACCTTGCGTTGTTCGTTGTCCGTCGCCGAGAAAACCAGCACCGGCAACTGTCGTAAAGAAGGTTGCGCGCGTAGCAAACGACAGAGCGAGACCCCATCAATTTCCGGCAGCTCGACATCGAGCATTACCAGATCGCAGCGCTCTTTTTTCAGAAAACGCAATGCGGCGGGCGCATCGTGGACAGCGATTGTGCGATGGCCGACGCTCTCAAAGATGCTGCGCAGACCCTCGCGCGCCGACGAATCATCGTCGATCACGAGCAAGGTGGCAGGTTGAGTCTCTAACGCAGAGGAAACAGGCATTAGTGTCATCAGAGAGGATCCAGCAGGACCGTATCGTAAGTGGATTCCAGAGGACGAGCGGGGCGGGCGTGAAAAGAGTGCCCAGGCATTTTCTCGGACGCCGCGATCGGATGGATCGCGCCCGGCGGACATATCAGTCCGCAGCCTGTTTCCAGATTGAGAGATCAAGGCCGGAATTGTCAAGAATATTTAATTAATTGAGCCAGTTACGAGATCCTCCGGGGCGGGTTCAACCGGGGGCTCAAGCGATGCTTGGCCGGAGAGTCCGATAGGCACGGGAGCGTGTAACCCACCTGTTTTGTGCGCGTTTTTCGCGCGATACATTGCCTGATCGGCCGCAATCAACAGTTGATCCAGCGTGTCGCCGTCAACGCCAAAGACGGAAGCCCCAATCGAAATTCCGACGCGAGCGCGGGTTTGCGCGCGCACGCTCAACGAAAAGCCGCGAATGACCGTTTCGATTCGGCCGCGCAGCTCCTCAACCTGTTGAACCGTCAGCTCAGGCAGCAGCGCCACGAACTCGTCGCCGGCGTATCGCGCGAGAAAGTCGTATTCGCGCAACTGGCTTTGAATGAGATTGGCGACTTCGCGCAACATCCGATCGCCGATCTTGTGACCGAAGGTGTCGTTGACCAACTTGAAATCGTCGAGGTCTAACATGATGACCTGGAACGGCCGGTCGGTTCGACGTGCGCGTGAAACTTCTTCGTCGAAGCGCAGATGGAGCGCGCGAGCATTCGGCAAGCTGGTCAACGAATCCGTCAACGCATTTGATTCGGTCTGCGCGTGATGCATCGCGTTGGCGAGCGCATCTGAAGCGAGGCGGGTGACAGTTTCCAACAACCGAATCTGGTTATCGGTATATTCGCGGAGAGTAGTTGAGTAGAGCGAAAGTGCGCCGAGTAACACTTCGCCTCGGAACAAAGGCAGCGAGGCCATAGATCGATATGGGACTTCCGCCTGGATGCCGACGCGATCGAAATCCAAGCTTGGCTGCAAGCGATTTACCGATCGGCGATTCGCGAGCGCGAAGCCCGTGACGCCTTCGCCGGGCGCGATGCAGCGATCGCGCAAGCTTTCGGCGTCCCGGCCCACCGCCAGCGCCGTGGCTGCGTATCCTTTGATTTCGTCGTACAGATAAACGGCGCAAGTATCGAACGGCACAAGCTGGCCGACTCTATCTATCAGCACTGCCAAAGTCTTTTCAATTTCCAGAGACGAGCTGAACTTGCGCGCGATTTCGTAGAGCGCGTAGACCTCGCGATGCGCATTGCGAATCTCGTCGTACGCCGCGAATGCTGTGTTCTCGCGGGCACGCGCGACTTCATCTTCCGCCGGCGCAATCGGCAGTGTTGCCGGGCTCGCTTGAGTCTGCGGATCGAGTCCGCGCTTCGCGATTTCAATCTCGAATTGCGCCAGATTGTCGATGAATAACTCGACGATCTTTGGATCAAAGTGGGTCCCCGCGCCTTTGCGCAGCAAGCCGATAGCATCTTCACGCGACATGCCCGTGCGAAATGGGCGATCTTCGCGCACTGAGTCGAAACAATCCACGACCGACATGATGCGCGCGGTGATGGGAATCTGTTCGCCTTTCAAACCGTCAGGATAGCCGCAGCCATCCCAGCGTTCGTGATGGTGTTTGACGATCGGCACAACTGGGTACGGAAAATCGATGCGGCTAAGAATCTCGGCGCCGACGACCGTATGAATTTTGGTCTTCTCAAATTCGGCGGACGTCAGTGAACCGGGTTTGTTCAGGATGTGATCCGGTACCGCGAGCTTGCCGACGTCATGCAACAGCGCCCCCGCTCGCAATGCAGACACTTCCTTTTCAGACAACCCGAGCAGGTGACCCAGCCCTTCGGTATAAATCTCCACGCGGCGCACGTGGCAATGCGAGGTCTGATCTTTCGCATCGATAGCCGTCGCCAGTGCTTCGACTGTCGACAGGTGCAAACGGCTCATCTCCTCAGCTTCGCGTGTCTTGGCGTTAATCTTCTCGAAATAGATTTTGTACGTCCAAAAAGTGGCGGCGATCACCGGGACACTCAATAGAACGTAACCTGCTCCGAACCGCGAAATCGCCGAATAGATGACCGCCGACGCGATTGCCGCCGCCAAAAACGACGACCAAGTCCACAGGTAGCCGTCGCGCCAAAATTTCAGGATTGGGCGTTCGGTTTTCAGCGCGTAGATTGTCGAAACCGAGAAGCCGTTGACGAGGTATTGCACCATCGCCATCGCGGTAATCGCGGCGAACAGGTTGACCGCTCGGATTGATGCGATGCCGAGCGGATTGTGAGCACCTCCGGCAAATCGCTGTAACGCAAAATAGAACGCGTTCCCTGCGAGAAAGACGGCCACAGCCATCATCGCGGGCGCAGCAATCCAACTCGCGACCCGCTTAGACGTTCTGCGTGAACTGACGTATGAATCTACGGCGCCGACTAAAATCGCGGCCGGAACGCCAAGGAAAAGCACCGTCAGGAACGTGAAGGTATCGCTGGCGGTGAAACTGGAATTCGTATTGGGAATGCGAATCGGATGAGAACTTGCGAGGATTACCAGCGAGAGCAGGGCTGCAAACTCAGCCCATTGCATTGCCGCCAGATTACCAACCTGCTGTAGGGCCCAGACGCACACTGACCCGCCGGCGAGGACCATGACAAACCAATAGGTCTTTGCGGCACGGCCATAATCCGACATGTTGATTAGTTTCATGTTAATGCTCTCGAAACGACAGCAAAAACCTGGCACTACAAATTCAAAGCAGATGAGTTCCTTTCCGGTGAATCACTTCAAAAGAGTCCGCGCCGAAACTGCTTACCGGGAGCAAATCGGTCTTGCGGTTTCGGCGCGTGACTGGGCAAATCGGCGATGCTGGCACGCATCGCCGGCTGGGGTGCAGTGACAAGGCAAACAATTCGCGCATTCGACGCACAATCTTTACGCGGCTAGCGGACCCAGTGCGGTGGGCCCATCGGCGGTTAACGCTTCCTAGCCGCG
>DATBSG010000239.1:0-16359 GCA_036559945.1 Pyrinomonadaceae bacterium | reverse complement strand
GTAATCGGATTCAGCCTGCTCACCGCGCTCTCAGCGCAGATTGTGATTCCAATCGGTCCAGTTCCCATTACGGGTCAAACATTCGCGGTGTTGTTGACGGGCGCGCTGTTGGGATCTCGCCTCGGCGCGATGGCCATGATTGCCTACTTGATCGAAGGCGCCAGCGGCTTGCCGTTTTTCGCCGGCGGCATGGCGGGTTTGCCTCATCTGCTGGGACAGACGGGCGGTTATCTCATCGCCTTCCCGGCCGCCGCGTTCATTACGGGCGCGTTTGCCGAACAAGGATGGGACCGCAAGTTCGTTACGGCGGTCGCGGCAATGGCAATCGGGTCGGCGGTAATCATTCTTTGCGGATCGTTATGGTTTTCTTTCCTCACACGTACTTCGCCGCTCGTCGTTTTTCAGTTCACGGTGCTGAAGTTCATCCCGGGAGACATCATCAAGATTCTGCTCGCTGCGGCAGTTTTGCCGTCGGGTTGGTTACTCCTGAAGCGGAAACACTAGCCCAAAACTACAGAACCAACTCCATAAACAGCGCGCCCGGCACCGGATTGTTGTAGTAGGGTTCAATTTCTTTAAATCCGAACGAGCGATACAGCGCGATGGCTTTTCCCATCTGAGCCGGCAGGGTGTCGAGCCGCATTCTCTGGTAACCAATCGCGCGAGCCTCGCTCAGAATTGTGCTCACGAGTTGCTTACCCAGCCCTCTTCCTTGAAAGTCAGGCCGCACAAATAGCCGCTTCATTTCGCAAATTCCGTCGCCCAGTTTTCGCAAGGCGATGCATCCCGCCAGTTGATCGTTTTCGAACGCCAACAACAATCTGCCGGTGGGAGGCGCGTAAGCTCCAGGCAGTTCTGCCAATTCTTTTTCAAAATTTTGAAAGCAGAGATCGAGGCCGAGCCAGGCTTCGTATTCGCGGAAAAGCTCTCGCGCCTGCCTGATCTGTTCGGGTGATTCGGCTTGGATCATCTTCATAGCTTTTCGTGTCAGAAGCCCGACCGTTAGGGAGGGCAACTCGAGCGAGTATTCGACGGTGGCTGTTCGCAAAACTTGCCCTCCCTAACGGTCGGGCTTCTGACACGCTGGTCACCACAAAAAACCAATCGGCCTGATACCGAAGTATCAGGCCGATTCCAACTTGTCGCAATGATCCGGTCGCTGTCGCTCCCGGTACTGACAACTACGCCGTAAACGACGATCCGCAACCGCAGCTGCCGGTCGCGTTCGGGTTCTTGAACGTAAAGCCTGAGCCCATCACGTTCGTGACGTAATCAATCTCAACTCCGTTCAAGTATTGTGCGCTGAACATGTCTACAAATAGTCGCACACCTTTGTCATCGAGGATGAAATCGCCCTGACGCGAAGCCTCTTCAATGTTCAAACTGTATTGAAATCCCGAGCAGCCACCCGGCACAACGCGCACGCGCAGGCCTGCTGTTTGGGGAAGGCCTTCTTCACTAGACATAAACTTTTTGATTTCAGTTGCCGCCGGTTCGGTCACGCTCAAGTTGACGGCCGGCGCGGCTGGCGCTGTCGGTGTGACGGGGGTTGTTGTTGCTGTATTCGCTGACATATTTGATTTACTCCGTTCTTCGATTTCCAAAAAAGTCTTCTAATAAGTTCTTTGTACTTGGTGCTTGGTACTTTGAAAACCGACCCGAAGCACAAAGCACTAAGCACAAAGTACGCCTTGGATTCTACTGAGATTTCCGCAAAACGACAAGCTCCGGTTTCAACGCCTCGATCGATACCTGTCGCGCGACTTCTTCCGCGACTTTGCGAAATGCTTCGGCCTCTGGCGATTCTGGCCGACCAACAACCACCGGAACACCCTTGTCACCACCTTCGCGCACTTCGATGCCCATCGGAATCGAGCCGAGAAAAGGCACACCGTACTGCTGTGCGAGTTTTTCACCGCCGCCTTTGCCGAAGATGTCGTACCGATTGCCCGTATCAGGGGCGATGAAATAGCTCATGTTCTCAACTACACCGAGCACTGGCACGGCCACGGTCTCGAACATGCGCAGCGCGCGCCGAACATCAATCAGTGCGACTTCCTGCGGCGTAGTCACCAGCACGGCCCCTTGCACCGGCACGAGTTGAGCGAGACTCAATTGCACGTCACCCGTGCCCGGCGGCATGTCCACGATCAAATAATCAAGCTCGCCCCACTTTACGTCGGAAAGAAATTGCTTCACGAGTCCGTGGAGAATTGGGCCGCGCACAATCAGAGGTTTGTCGCCAGGCTGAAGCACGGCCATGGAAATCAGTTTGATGCCGTAGGCTTCGACGGGAATGAGTTTGTTGATTTCAACTTGCGGTCGCGCGTTAGCTGCGCCCAACATGATGGGCACATTCGGGCCGTAGACGTCCGCATCCATCAAGCCGACTTTCGCGCCGTCGAGGGCGAGCGCGACGGCGAGGTTTACAGCGACCGTAGACTTGCCAACACCGCCCTTGCCCGACGAAACGGCGATGATGTTCTTGACGCCGGGCACCGAGACTTTGTCGCCGAGACCGCGGCCTTTCGGCACTTCCGCATCCATCGTGACTGTGACAGATCGAACCCCGTCAATTGCCGTCACGAGTTCGCGCGCGGCGCTTTCCATTTCGCTTTTGACTGGGCACGCAGGCGTGGTCAGGACGATCCGAAACGAAACGTCGCCGTTATTGATTGCGAGATCTTTGATAAATCCGAGCGTGACGATGTCTTTGTGCAGATCGGGATCTTTGATCTGCCGCAGCGCATCGAGCACTACATCTTCATTCAACTGAGACATGATTCGATTATGCCGAAGGGGAAAGCCTGTTGTCGAACGTCCAGTAACATAGACTTCAGTCTGGGTGGCCGGGCGGAACACAGACTGAAGCCTAGGCCACTGGATTAAGGAACTTTGTAGATCACAAGATCGTCGTAAACGTGAGCAGTATCTTCGAACACCCTTTGGAAGTGCTGATCGAAAACCCATTCGTTTAGATCGGGCAACGTTTCGTTGTGACGGACGCCATCATCAATGGCCACGTACGCGATGTGATTTTCATGCAGCAGCCGAGTAAGTTCAGCTACCTCAGTTTCTTGAAACATCCGCCGATACAAAGCTTCGCGATCCGGCACGTTATACCCGGCCGTCCACGCGAACAGCGTGTAACCCAAATAAATCTTGCGACCGGTGAACAAGATTGGATGCGTTAGCAGCTCATGTGTCAGAAAAACGTCGGTTGGTTGCGTATTCGTCAAAAGCCAATGACTCAGGCGATCGTTCTTGTAAGGCACGGCCAGCATCGGATCGTTGTGCAGCGGAAATAGATCGACAACACCGCCGAGGACTGTAGCGATCACCAGCACGACCGCGAGAGCCGCACCGACAAACTTCTGCTTCGCGATTTGCCATAGCGCATACGCAGCGTAAACATTCACGAAAGTCGCCCAAATGTTCAGCAGCTTGTGGTTGTTGAAAATGTCTACGCTAAGCTGAAACACAAAAACGATTGCCACGAGACTGGTTAACGCCAACAACAGTCGCCTTTGAAAGCCGGTAGCGAAGATGATCGCAACGCCGAGCAGGATCCATTTCACGCCGAAGGTCCAGCCCAAATACTTCACCATGAGCCAAAGCGTCGCGTGCTCAAGCGTGTATCCGGGATTGAAGAGCGAATACGTCATCGTGTTGCCAGAGCGCAGCAGCAAAATCTGCGGCAAGCCTACGAGAATCGCGGCGGCGAGCAGACAGACTGTCCTCGAACGCAAAGGGGCAATCAGCAAGAGACAGCCAAACACTGCGAGTCCAGCGAGGTACGTCGGACTGTTCCAGTAAGGCAGCAAGCCGACCAGAACGCCGGCAAATATCCAACTCCACAGTCGCGATTTGCTGGTTTCTGCTTCTACGACTTCGACATTGTCGGCCCGCTGCTCGACAGGTTCACTCGCGCTCTGGGCCATCGCCGATTCGTTCTCCTCAATCGTGGGGACAACGCTCACTGGTAATTTTTCCTTCTTTGAGCTGGCCGCGGTTCGATATTTATCAACCGCAAAGATCATCACCACGAAGAGGAGGCCGATACCGCTGATTAGGTGCCTTTGATACGCGAAGACATTCGCCGAAAGCACGCCCCATGTCTCGCCGCGAAAGGGATAACCCGACGCCAGAAAGTCCTTTGCGTGGATGATTGAACTAAGCGCAATGCGAAAGCTGCCTTGGGATTTTAGAAACGGGAGATATGAGAGCGAACTCGAGAAGAAGAAAAGCAGCGCCCCAATTCGCCCGACAACGCGCGATCCCAACAGCACTTCGCCGAAGGTCATGATCAGCACAAGCAGCGCAAGCAGTGACAGCACGCTGAGAATGTTGACACTCCAGACGGGATTCAGCCCGAGGAATTCAAGATTTGCCGCTTGAAACCAGAAGAGAAAGTGATAACGAATGAGTTCGCCGGAAAAAAACGGATGCTCTGGTGGAAAATTATGGCCGAGCGCGAAACTCTGCGTGAGCGAAACATTGGCGCCAAAATCAGTCCACGCTTTGAACGCAATTTGAAACTGGCCATCTTTGAAGCTCAACGTCGCGAACATTAGCCATGCCGCGAAGGTTAGAAAACCGGCGATCCAAACGACATCCCAAGTCAACGTACCCGGCGACCGTGTTGGTTGCTCATCTTTGCTCCGAATTGGGAAACGCCATCCCAAATACGCCGCACCGGCGAAGATCATGAGAAATATCAAGTTTGCCGCGAGTAACGGTTGAGCGAGACGATGAAATGCAACTGCGGCAAGAAACGTGATCCAGGTGCTGGACAACAAACCGATAAGAAACGATGTCGCGATGCGATGCTGAAGTGAGACAAAGCGGAAGAATCTTCGGCTGATGCAATCGCCGAAGTATGTCGCCGCCGCTAAGTAGATGATCGCCAGCATTGCAGGAAACGCGCAGTTCCCTCTCCTTTTGGGAGAGGGGGGTAAACGCAATATTCCGCAGAAACGCGGTTGATTCGCGCGAGTATACCAGCACGATTCCCCGCCGGTGAATAAGCTATACTCTGGAAAAGTGATCTATCTCGACAACAACGCGACGACCCAAGTCGCGCCGGAAGTTTTCGATGCGATGCAGCCGTTTCTAACGACGCACTATGGCAATCCATCGTCGGCGCACGAGTTGGGCCGAAGCTCGCGTGCCTCCATTGAACAGGCGCGGCAGGATGTTGGGGAGTTACTGGGCGCGCGCCATACGAGCGAAATAGTATTCACCTCGTGCGGTTCAGAATCAAACAACTGGGCCATCGGCGGTTTTCTCGAGCAGAACCCCAATCGCCGTCACATCGTCACGACACGTGTCGAACACGAAGCGGTGCGGAAGCTTTGCGAGCACCTTTCGGAAATTGGGTGCGAAGTGACCTGGCTCGAAGTAGACGAGCACGGCGCACTCGACCTCGACGATTTGCGGAGAGTGCTGCGTCGCGATACGGGGATTGTTTCAATCATGCTGGCAAACAACGAAACGGGCATCGTGTTTCCAGTCGAAGAAATTGGGAACATTATTCGTGAACATTCCGACGCCATCTTTCATGTGGACGGCGTGCAAGCAGTCGCCAAGATTCCGATCAGTTTGGGCGACTGGCCGGTCGACCTTTTTTCGATTTCCGGTCACAAGTTTCATGCGCCCAAAGGGGTAGGCGCGCTCTACATTCGTAATGGCGTGAGACTTCCGCCATTTATCATCGGTGGCGGGCAGGAAGGCGGCCGCCGCTCGGGAACTGAAGCGGTGCCTAACATCGTAGGGCTCGGTCGCGCGAGTAAGTTGGCAACACAATCGTTCGCTCACGAAAAGATGAAACGGTTGAGAGATCGACTGGAAGACTCAATTCTGAATTCGATTCCGGACACACGCGTCAACGGCCCGAGCGAATCAAACAAACGCTTGCCGAACACGAGCAATATTTCTTTTGAAGGAATTCTCGGTCCGGAGCTCGTGGCCGCGCTGGACGAGGTTGGGATTTGCGTTTCAACGGGTTCAGCCTGCCATGCGGATTCCGCTGATGTATCGCCGGTGCTGGGGGCCATGAAAGTTCCGCGGTCGCTCGCGCTCGGTTCGATTCGCTTTTCGGTCGGCCGCCACAATAGGGAGAGCGAGATCGACCGTGTGTTGAACCTGCTCCCCGAAGTCGTCGAACAGCTGCGCAGAAAAGGAACCTTCGCCACCGCAATTTAGCCTCGAAATTCCAACCCCAGATTCGGATAGAATCGCTCAAATTTAAGCGGTTAGAATGCCCTCGGAAATCGAACTCTGACGCGCAAAAAAGCGTATAATTGACAACATCTTTTCTCGTATAAGAGCAGCAGAGAAACCATCTCGAGGGGACAAAAATGAGCGCCGTCATGCAAGCTACAATTCCCGATCTTCGAAGTGAACTGATCAACTGGCAACGGCGATTGGAAACGACCGCCAACAGTTCCGAAGGAAGATTTCAACTGAGCGGCCTGCTGCGCGAAGTTCAGGCAGCCATAGAAAACTTGAGTCGCGCCGAGTCTTACGGTGTCTGCCAGGTCTGTCACGATCTGATCGGCCAAACGGCGATGAACGCCGACCCTTTGGCGCGATTCTGTCTGAGCTGCCTGACGCCGCAACAGTTGTCAGAACTTGAACAGGACCTTGATCGGGCGTGGCTAATCCAGGGTGAGACCCTTCCAAAACAGAACCTGAAATTCAACGGTTGGCAAGTCGCACACTATTATCAACCGGCCGGACCGGTTAGTGGGGACTACTGCGATCTCGTCGTGACCGACTCAGGCGATCTCTACTTCATGATTGGCGATGTTTCCGGGAAAGGCATCGCGGCTTCCTTTCTGATGAGCCGTCTGCACGCAATCTTTCGCAGCTTGATCGGAACCGGCTTGACGGTCAGCGAACTCGTCGAGCGTGCCAATGGCGTTTTTGCCGAGACGACGATGCGTCCCTACTACGCGACGCTGGTCTGTGGAAAAGCGGCGCCGAACGGCGATATTGAGATTTGCAATGCGGGCCACCTCGCGCCACTGCATCTGCGCGACGGCAAGGTTACTTCGGTGCCTGCTACCGGCCTGCCGCTTGGTATGTTCTGCACGGAACGCTATTCGGCGACGCAAATCTCGGCCAAAAAAGGCGACCGGCTGTTGCTGTATACGGATGGTTTGTCTGAACGGCGAAATACGGCGGACGTTGAGTACGGGAAAGATCGGCTGCAACTGATGCTGAAACAGTTGCATAACTTACCGACGGAGGTCCTGGTCAAGCAAGTCCTCGATGACGCGCAGGAGTTCGCCGAGGGCATGCCGGTGACCGATGACCTAACCTTGATGGCAATCGAGATGGTCGGTCATTAAGGTCGCGCTCAGGTACTGGATCCGTGTCGCCGATCACATCGCCAACCTCTGTTCCTGTGATAAGATGTCCCGCTTTTCCGGCCAAAGCACCGGTTAAGTTACAATTAGGTACGGATGCAGGACGACGATCAGCAAACTGAAGAATTAGACCTGCGAAAGCGCAGCTCCCAAGCCGACCAACTCCCGAAGGCGCGCAGTCAACGTGTGCGCGTGCTGCCAACGGATGATTACGTTGCGGTGTCTCCTTTCACACCTTTGGCGCAAGCGATCGAAGCAATGAGAAACGACGAAGGCGGCTGCGTCATCGTGTCTGATGACGGGCGGGTCGCGGGCATATTTACCGAGCGCGATCTGCTTACCAAAATTGTTGGGCAGGAAGTTGACTTCGACAGCCCAATTTCAAAATGGATGCAGCCGGCGGTGGAAACACTTTCACCTTACGCGACGATCGGCGATGCCGTGCGGCTGATGAACGAGAAGAGTTTCCGCAATATCCCGCTCGTCAAGAATGGCGAGCTGGCCGGCTCGATCTCCGTCTTCGACATCATTACTTATTTGGCCGAGTGCTATCCGAAAGCCACCATGAACCTGCCGCCGATTTCGGCGCAGGTCATGGATACGGTTGACGGAGGATGAAGCGTTTTTGATTTTTGATTTCCGATTGTTGATTGAAGGCAAACGGCAATCGCAAATCAAAAGTCAAAATCAAATATACGGAGCATTCATGAGCGCAGTTTTAGAGCCACCAGTCGAACCTATCGACAAACACCTCGAGGAACTCGACACCGTCACCATTCGCTTCGCCGGAGATTCCGGCGACGGCATGCAGTTGACGGGCACGCAATTCACCAACACGTCGGCGATTGTCGGTAACGACATTTCGACGCTGCCGGACTTTCCGGCTGAGATTCGCGCGCCCGCCGGCAGCTTACCGGGCGTCAGCGGTTTTCAGTTGAATTTTTCCAGTCACGACATTCGCACTCCCGGCGATCAGCCGAACGTGTTGGTGGCGATGAACCCGGCCGCCCTGAAGGTCAACCTGCCGGACCTGGAAGAGGGCGGCACTCTGATCATCAACACTGACGAGTTCACAAAAGACAACCTCGAGCATGCGGCGTACAAATCAAACCCGCTCGAGGATGGTTCACTCGCCGGCTATCGCGTTCATCAATTGCCGATTTCAACCTTGAATCGGAATGCTTTGAAGGGCAACGTGCAGCTCTCGCGCAAAGAGATCGATCGCAGTAAGAACTTCTTCGCGCTCGGTGTTCTTTATTGGCTTTACGATCGCCCGCTTGATCCGACGTTGAATTGGATCAATGCGAAGTTCAAAAAGAACCCGGAACTCGTCAAAGCAAATGAAGTTGCTTTGAAGACCGGATACAACTTTGCCGAGACCACGGAAGTCTTTACCACGCACTACACGGTGAAGAAAGCCGTCATCGCGCCGGGCCGTTATCGGAAGATCACCGGAAACGAAGCGACCGCGATCGGTTTTGTCACCGCGGCGGAATTGGCCGGCCGCCCACTGTTCTACGGTTCTTACCCGATTACGCCGGCGTCTGACATCCTGCACGAGCTGGCGCGTCACAAGAATTTTGGCGTGAAGACCTTTCAGGCTGAAGACGAGATCGCCGCCGTGTGCGCGGCCATCGGCGCCAGTTTCACGGGCCATGTTGGACTAACCGGCACGTCAGGTCCGGGCGTCGCTTTGAAACAGGAAGCGATTGGCTTGGCGGTGATGACTGAGCTGCCGCTGGTCATCATCAACGTGCAGCGGGGCGGTCCCTCAACCGGCTTGCCGACAAAAACTGAACAGGCCGATCTATTTCAAGCGGTATGGGGACGCAACGGCGAATGTCCGGCGATCGTGATTGCACCAGCAACGCCTGCCGACTGCTTCACCATGGCAATTGAAGCAGTGCGCCTCGCGTTCAAATACATGGTGCCGGTGTTTTATCTCTCTGACGGGTATCTCGCGAATGGCGCGGAGCCCTGGGCCGTTCCGGCAATCGACAAGCTACCCAAAATTCCCGTGCAGTTCGCAACTGATCCGGCCAACTTTATGCCGTATGCGCGCGACGAGCAGACGCTGGCGAGACCGTTCGCGTTGCCGGGCACGCCTGGTCTCGAACACCGCATCGGCGGCATCGAGAAACAACACATCACCGGCAACGTTAATTACGATCCCGAGAATCACCACCTGATGGTGCGCTTGCGTCAGGAAAAAGTTGATCGCGCAGTTGCCGACGTTCCTCTGGTCCAGGTCTTCGGCGAAGAAACCGGAAAAGTCCTGGTGCTTGGCTGGGGATCGACTTACGGCTCGATCACTTCGGCGGTTGAGAAGATGCGCGATGAAGGTAAATCGGTTTCGAGCGCGCACCTGCGCCACTTGAATCCTTTTCCGAAAAATCTCGGGCAAGTCCTCTCCGGATTCGAAACTGTGATTATTCCCGAAATGAATCTCGGTCAACTTTGCACGATGATTCGCGCGCGCTATTTGATCGACGCAGTTCCCTTCTCGAAAGTGAAGGGCCGGCCCTTCCAGATTCGGGAGATTATTCGAAAGGTCGAGGAGTATTTGTAGGAGCAATTATGACGACACAAGGTAACGGTTCGGGCGGCAACGGACATCATGTTGACGCTTCAGTCTCGGCTGAGAGCGAAGGCGACGCGTCGCTATTTCATATTGCGCCTCCTCCCGGCGAACTAACGAAGAAAGATTTTGTTTCGAATCAGGAAGTCCGGTGGTGTCCCGGCTGTGGCGATTATGCCATCCTCAACAACGTGCAGAAGGTGATGCCTGAGCTCGGCATCCCTCGAGAAAAGATCGTTTTCGTTTCCGGCATCGGCTGCTCGTCGCGTTTTCCGTATTACATGAACACATACGGCTTTCACAGTATTCACGGACGCGCGCCGGCGATTGCCACTGGCATCAAGGCCGCCAATCCTGAACTCAGCGTGTGGGTCATTACCGGCGACGGCGATGCGCTTTCGATTGGCGGAAATCACTTCATGCACGTGCTGCGGCGCAATCTGGACATCAACTATATTCTTTTTAACAATCGCATCTATGGCCTGACCAAAGGCCAGTACAGCCCAACTTCCGTGTTCGGACAGAGAACCAAATCAACGCCCATGGGCGTGATTGATTACCCTGTCAATCCGCTGTCGCTGGCGATTGCCAGTGAAGCTACTTTTGTCGCTCGGTCAATCGATATTGACGTGAAGCATCTCGGCGCGATGGTCGAAGCCGCCGCCAAACACAAAGGCGTTTCGTTCCTCGAGGTCTACCAGAACTGCAACATTTTCAACGACGGCGCGTTCGATTATTTTGCTGAACGCAGTGTGCGGCAGGACAAGGTTCTTTATCTCGAGCACGGCAAGCCGATGATCTTCGGCAAGGATCGCAATCAGGGCATTCGCATGAATGGCGCGCACCCCGAAGTTGTGACCATTGGTGAAAATGGAATCACCGAAGCAGACATTCTGATGCACGATATTCATTTGCAGGATCCCTCGGTCGCATTCATGCTGGCGCGTATGGAGCAACCTGATTTCCCGCAACCCGTCGGAATCTTCCGCGCGGTGGAACGACCGAGTTACGATCAAATGATGGCCGAACAGATCGAAACAGCGATCGCCAAATCCGGCCCCGGCAGTCTCGACAAGCTGATCTACAGCGGCGACATGTGGACGGTGGAATAGAAGGCATTGCCGATTGTTGATTGCAGATTGCCGATTTGAGACTCGGCTTCGGTATTTCAATCAGCAATTGGCAATCGACAATGGGAAATCGAAAATGCTTTGTCCCTCTTGCGGTTACGACAACATCGAAGGCGCTGATCGTTGCGATGAGTGTCTTACGAGTTTGCGCTACCTCGATGTGCCGGGTGCCAGGTCACAGGGGCTCGCGCGCTCAGTCATGGAAGACGATCTCCGCGAACTCGATCAGGAATTTCTGGGGGTGACTTCCAACACTTCAGCTCTCGATGTCATCGATCAGATGAAGCGCGCTCGTGTCGGTTGCGCGCTGGTAATCGACAACGACAAGCTGCTCGGCATCTTCACTGAACGTGACGTCCTAAACAAGTTGACGGGCAAGCGCGCCCTTGACCCAGGTACTCCGGTCAAAGAACTGATGAGCCCCAATCCTGAAACCTTGCGCGAGACAGACTCGGTCGCGGCGGCGCTCAACAAGATGTCGCTCGGGCGCTATCGCCATATACCAATTCTCAAAGCCGATGGCACTTATGCGGTCGCGTCAATAAAACACGTCCTGAGATATATTGCGAAAGAAGACTGGTAAGGTGGGCATTCGCGTTTGCCATTTAGCTTTCGGGAATCCTTCGCCTGATTCCACGGCTTGAGTTATAATGCGCGGCGCATAACCCCAAGTTCCAGAGGAGGCTCCTCATGATCACCTCGAAAATAGCAAGACCAGTTCTAGTTTTCTTAGTTTTGCTTCTGGCTTTTTCTTCCACGTCGTTCGCCCAGAAAAAGAAGAAAAAGGCGGCGCCCACGGGTACGCCCGTCCTTTGGCGCGAACCCGGCGACGTTTCAGCGCGCGATCTGAAGTTCGGCCCCGGAGCGGAGCATTTGGCGCCTGTTGCTCCTTTCACTTTCGTGAAAGAGGATCCGACCGGCGCGTCGCCGAAGTTCCGCGTCAAAGACGCGAATGGCGTCAGTTGGACTGTAAAGCTCGGTCCCGAAGCGCAGGCAGAAACTGTCGCCACGCGGCTGGTTTGGGCGATGGGCTATTTCGCCGAAGAGTCGTATTACTACGACCGCGTCGAGGTGCAGAACCTGCCGCGGCTGGCGCGCGGCCAGGAATTCGTCAGTGGCTCAATCGCTCGCGGAGTGCGCTTCGAACCGCGTCGCTCGGGCGTGGTGCGTGGCGCGATTTGGGACTGGCTGAAAAATCCCTTTGTTGGCACGCGCGAACTGGACGGCCTCAAAGTGCTGATGGTGCTACTCGCAAATTACGACACGCGGCTCGACAATAATCGGGTGCTTCATCGGAAACATCCTGAGACCGGTGAATGGGAAGCGCATTACGTCGTCACGGACATTGGGGCAACGCTCGGTAAAGTAGGCGGACTCGGCGGCAAACGCATCAAGAACTCTCTACCTGATTTTCAGGCCAGTAAGTTCATCCTCAGCGTCGAAAATGGAATCGTCGAATTCGATTACAGCACGAAGCCACAGGGCGGCGGCAAGTTCGCGTCGTTCTTCAATCCGGGTTACGGAAAACGCCAGGCCAACAAAGAGAAAGCCATGCGTCGCATTCCGGTCGAGAACGCGCGCTGGATTGGAGAAATGCTTTCACGGCTTTCGGATGAACAGATTCATGATGCCTTTCGCGCCGCAGGTTACGACGACGCGACCCGTGAAGGCTTCGTCAAAGCGCTGCGTGAGCGGATCAGCGCACTGGCAGCGTTAGGATAGTTTGTAGTGCCGGGAGCGCGCATCCTGGGCGCCCCATTTTGGTTGCGGCTTTAACAGGCCGACTGGCAGTCTGTGCTACGATTGGTCTCTCTTCGAAGAAACCCTATGAAACGAATTAACTTTCGATATGTAACTCTCATTGTCGCGATGGTTGGGCTGGCCCTCGCGAACGCGTCCACTTCGGCACGGATGTCGAAGGTTGGGGG
Source organism: Pyrinomonadaceae bacterium (assembly GCA_036559945.1). Lineage (GTDB taxonomy): Bacteria > Acidobacteriota > Blastocatellia > Pyrinomonadales > Pyrinomonadaceae > UBA11740. The sequence continues at coordinate 3,350 of DATBSG010000239.1, read as the reverse complement.
CGTCACGATCGAAAACTTCGGCAAAGTCGACGGTCACTACTACCGCGGGTCGCAACCTCATCAGGAAGAAGTTCCGCAACTGAAGGAACTGGGAATCAAGACCGTCATTGATCTGCGCGAAGACTACAAAAAAGACGAAGAAGACTGGGTCCGTGGCTTGGGCATGCAGTACTTCAGAATTCCGCTGAGAACGAGCAAGGCGGCGACCGATGAACAGGCTAACTATTTCTTGAGCCTCGTCAACGATTCCGCGAACTGGCCCGTTTACGTGCACTGCAAAGGCGGGCGCCACCGCACCGGTGCGATGACTGCGATTTATCGAATCACTCACGACGGCTGGACCGCCGATCAGGCGTTCGCCGAGATGAAAGAATACGAATTCGAACACGGCTTCCTCGGCGGGCCGTCCGCGCAGAAGAAATTCGTTTACGCGTTCTATCAGACGCACCAGACGGCTGCGCTAACTGTTCAGAAGTAACTCCCCGAAGACGCGGGGCCGCTCAACCCGCCTTGCCCGTCCTAAAGCAAACTTGCCGCTTTACTTTTCACCGTTTCCTCTCTACCTTGCCTCCGCATGACGGAAACCGCGGATGTCGTCATCGTCGGCAGCGGCATTGTCGGATCGAGTGTCGCTTATCATCTTGCGCAAGCGGGTTGCACGAACGTCCTGGTGATCGAGCGCGAGGCGCATCAGGGCAAGGGCTCGACCGGCAAGAGCATGGGCGGCGTGCGCGCACAGTTCTCAACTCCCGTAAACATTCAGATGTCGAAATATTCGATCGACTTCTTTTCGAAGTTCGATGAAGTGGTCGGTCACCCCGCCGATTACCGCGCGCACGGTTATCTTTTCTGCGCCACGAACGAAAATCATCTGGCGTACCTGAAAGCAAATCGCGAGCGGCAAAATGCGCTGGGCGTTACGAACGTCGAATGGGTCACGCCGGAAGACATTGTGAAAATGGTGCCGCAGCTGCGCGTGGACGACATTCTTGGGGGTACGTTTTGCCCCACTGACGGCTTCGTCGATCCGCACAGCGTAATGATGGGGTTCATGCTCAACGCGCGCGAGAAAGGTGTGCGGCTGTGGCTGGATACCGAAGTGACGGGGATTGATGTGGATTCTGGGAGCGCGGACGCCTCGTCCGCATTGGGTGGAAAGGATGCGTCTTCGAAAGTAATAGCGGGCGGGGCGCCCGCGCTCCCAGCGCAGCAAATACGCCGAGTATCAGGCGTTCAAACAACGCGCGGCTTCGTCTCAACTCGCGTCGTCGTCAACGCTGCCGGCGCATGGGCGGCGGAAATTGCCAAGATGGCGAGCGCCGAGTTGCCGGTTGAGCCTCTGCGGCGTCAGCTCGTTCCTACAGAACCTTTCGATCGATTACCACAAAAGTTTCCCATGGTGATCGACATGTCTACTGGGTTTCACTTTCGCCGCGAAGGCAAAGGCATTCTCCTGGCCTGGAACGATCCAAATGAAACGCCCGGCTTCAAGACCGATTTCGATCCCGCATTCGTCGAAAAAATTCTTACGCACGCGGCTTCACGCGTGCCGGTGCTCGCCGAAGCAGAAGTTAATCCACGACGCGCGTGGGCCGGGCTTTACGAAATGACTCCGGATCATCACGCGATCATTGGTCCGTCACCGCACGTCGAAGGCCTGTACTTCGTCAATGGTTTCAGCGGTCACGGGGTGATGCATTCGCCCGCGTCCGGCAAAGTCGCCGCCGATCTGATTTTGCAAGGCCACTCGGATCTGATCGACGCGAAACAACTCGGCGTGGAACGCTTCGCCGCCGGTAGACTGTTGGAAGAGACCGCAGTATTGTAGCTGCGCTTTTCGCCGCGTTTGGAGGTACCCATGAAACATTTTCTTGCTCTCGCTTGTCTGGTGCTGTCACTTTGTTTCGGAGCGTTCGTTACGAGCCCCGCGAAGGAAAAAGTGCGGAGTTCGATGATCGTCTCGACCGATTGGCTGGCGAAGCACCTGAATGACAAGTCTCTGGTGCTGCTTCAGGTCGGTGACAAAAAGGAATACGAGTCCGCGCACATTCCCGGCGCGCAGTACATTCAGACCGCAGACATCTCGACGCCGCGCGGACAGGGTTTGATTCTCGAGTTGCCGCCGGTCGAGCAGTTGAAGGCAGCTTTTGAGAAGCTCGGTGTTACCGATGAATCACGCATCATCGTTTACTTCAGCAAAGACTGGGTGACGCCTACAGCGCGCGTCTACTTCACGCTGGATTATCTTGGGCTTGGCGATCGCGCCTCGATTTTGGATGGCGGATTGCCGGCATGGGTCGCCGAACACCGGCCGGTAACGGCCGAAGTGAAGACAGCGAATTCGGGACACTTCACGCCGCACGCGAATCGCAATCTGGTGGTTGACGCAACGTGGGTAAGCGCGAACCTGAACAAACCGGGTGTAAAGATTCTCGATGCGCGTGACGCGAAATTCTACACCGGCGCCGAAGCCGGCATGATGCCACGCGCCGGACACATCCCGAGCGCGAAGAGCATCCCGTTCAGCAGTCTCGTCGAAGACGCAAATAACAAATTCAAGAGCCCCGACGCGCTGCGTCAACTCTTCAACACTGCCGGCGTGAAGCAGAACGACAGTGTCGCGACTTATTGTCACATTGGCCAGCAGGCGAGTCTGCTTTACTTCGTCGCGCGTTATCTCGGCTACGACGCGCACCTCTACGATGGCTCGTTTCAGGATTGGAGTAATCGAAAAGACCTGCCGGTAGAAAAATCTGAAGGCGTGACAACGGAATCAAAACCCAAACAATAAACTAGTTTCGCGAACGAACACTCATGGAACGACGCACAACCAGCTGGTTCAGTCCGAACCTGCAAATGGAAATGCCGCTGGTGGCGTACGGCCACAGCGGCCAGACGCTTCTGATGCTGCCCACCGCGGCAGCGGATTATCTCGAATACGAACGGTTTTATCTGGTGGATGCAATCAAGCCATTCATCGAGCACGGCAAGATTCGCGCATACTCAATCAACAGCGTGAACAAGTGGAGCCTGCTGAACAAAGAAATGCCGCCCAAGCTGAAGGCGGAATTGCTCACGCGCTACGACCGTTACATCACCGAAGAAGTTCTGTCGCTGATTCGCAACGAGAACGAAGAAGAATATGCGCGGCCAATCACTACCGGCGCGAGTTTAGGGGCGTACCTCGCGGCGAATGAATACTTCAAGCATCCCGATCTGTTTCGCGGGACTATTCCGATGAGCGGGAGCTACGACATTCGTTCTTTCCTGGACGGCTACTATGACGACAACGTCTACTTCAACAATCCCGTCGATTACCTCTCGAACATGAACGACGATCACTACCTGCC